>NZ_JBVVQY010000017.1:48855-140136 GCF_055811615.1 Mesorhizobium sp. WSM4807 | reverse complement strand
GGAAGCCTCTTTGAATCACGCTAACCTGCGACAGACCACAAATTACACGCCGTCGTTAACCTGAACTCGTTGCCCTGCGGATAAGGCGTTTCAATTGACTTTTACGTAAGTTGCGTGCGAAGTTTCGACGGAGAGCTACCCGTCGATTCCGGCACGGCACGAGCCCCTTTTTGTGAATGAAGGGCATCGCCGCGTGGCGGGCGATCGCGCCGCTTTCCGGGCATTTGGAGTGACGATGCGGGAATATTATTCAATCACCGAACTGACCCGCGAATTCGATGTTTCGACGCGGACGCTGCGCTTCTACGAGGACGAGGGGCTGGTGCAGCCGGTACGGCGCGGCCGTACGCGGCTGTTTCGCCCGTCGGACCGGCACCTCATCCGCCAGATCATGCGCGGCAAGAGGCTCGGATTCTCGATCAATGAAATCCGCGAAATCATCCAGATGTACAAGGAGCCGCCCGGGGAGGTCGGTCAGCTCAACCTGATGATCAAGCGCATCGAGGAAAAGCGCGAGGATCTACGCCAGAAGCGCCGCGACCTCGAAGAGACCTTGGCCGAACTCGACCAGGCCGAGGAATCCTGCGTCGAGCGATTGGTGGAACTCGGCGTCAACACCTGACCGGCCTTTTCGATAATTCTACTCTTAAAAAGACCTTGCCGCACGCCTCAAATCCAGCGCCGCACCTTTTTCGCGTAATCCCGGTATTTCTTGCCGAATTTCGCCGTCAGAACTCTTTCCTCGCCCTCGATAGCCATCTTCTGCGTTGCGAAGGCGGCGATGATCGCCAGCGGCAGGAACCATACGATCCCCGAGATAAGGGCGACGCCGATCATCAGCAGCGTGTTGGCCAGATATATCGGGTTGCGGCTGACGGCGAAGGGGCCTGATGTGACCAGATGGTCCGGCACGGCGTTTGGGTGGAGCGTCGTCTTTGCCCGGATCATGGTGCGGATCGCCGTGAACCAGAGTGCGACGACGCCGAACAATGCCACCCAGCCGGCCGCGAACAGGATGTCGCCCAGAAGGCCGCCGATCCATGGCAGCGGATAGAGCAAGCCAAGCGCGATGCTGACGGCGATGGCCGCGACATAGATCAGCGGCGGCCACGGTATAAACCCCGGTTTCGGCTGTCCCGGTTTCTGTTGCCCAGGTTTCTGTTGATGGTCGGTCATTGTGCTCCTCCCTCCATCAAAGTGCTGTCGGCTTTGGCAGTGCAGGCGCCGGCGAGCTCGTCGAGATGTGCCTTCCATTCCGCAGCTTGGTCGTTGCGGTAGAGCCGATCAAGCGTGGCCTCGCCCTCGAGCGTATCGAGCATGCACACACAATAGCTGGAGCAGAAGTCCGTGTCGCGTGATTGCTCGCACGAAGTCTGGCATTCTTTCAGGAAGGTGACCTGCCTGGTCTCGACCGGTGCCGGCATGACTTGCGAAAAAAGCCAGATCGAGCCGATCAGCACAGGCTGGTGGATCAGATAGAAGGCGAGGCTGTGCCGGCCGATAAAGACCAGCGGATTTGTCCAGCGGCCGGGCGTCAGGCCTGCCAACCGCGTCAGCAGGCCGGAGGCGGAGGCGAGTTTTGCCGTCGCGATACCCGCAAGCACAGCGCCGAACCATGGAAACAGCGGGACATAATCGTTGGAGCGCGGGTTGGTTGCCGACAGGCCGACCCACCACAGGGCCGGATGGTCAAAGGTCTCGGACCTGAGGTAGAGCGGCGCGGTTATGACGAAAGCTGCCATAACCAGCGTCAGCAGCGCCGGCAGCCGCAGGAACGCCAGGCCGAGCAGGCTGGCGAGCGCGATCTCGTGCAGGATACCGAAAAAGATGAAACTGTCCGGCGTGGCAAGCCTCGTGGCAGCCGATATGGCGAGCGCCGCCCCGGCGACCATGGCGAAGCGTTTCCAGAAGCCGTCCCAGCGGATCAGTTTGCCATGGGCGAGGAACAGGCTGACGCCGACCAGGAACAGGAAGGTCGAAGCGATGCAGCGCGCGTAGAATTTCCACCAGCCGAAGGCGGTCAGGCCGGGATCGGTGTAGCCAAAGAATTCGAGATCCCAGGTGAAATGGTAACTCGCCATGGCAAGCAAAGCGACGCCGCGGGCGACGTCGATGGCGATGATGCGCTTGGATCGGTCCTGAACGGTCGGCGTAGAAATGCTCATGGTCTCGCAATCTGATTCAGCACTGCAAGACGACTATCATGGTTGCCCCAGACAAAAGAAGACAGGGCCAAATCCCGTTGATGCTCAGGGCGTCGGTGAAAGCGCCGTATGCCGCTGACGCACCCATTAGAAGCGATGCGGGCCATATTCCTCGGCATCAGCACTCCGGCCTCGTGGCGCCGGCCGGCTGGTTCCAGAGACGGTGCATTCGCGCTGGTAGCTGGCGGAATTTGGTTTGCCGGGCACGGCGATTCTGCCTATAGTCGCACCCGTCGTCGGTTCCGTTTGGAACCAAGAGGGAATGCGGTAAGGGCGATTCTTTGCCCAATGCCGTGGCTGCCCCCGCAACTGTGTGCGGTAGTCCTCTCCATATGCCACTGAAGAGTTTCTTTCGGGAAGAGCTTCTTCGGGAAGGTGGGGAAGGGCGCTGACCCGCGAGCCAGGAGACCTGCCGGCGACAGGAGAACTGACTTCTATGCCCTCGGGTGGAGGGCGAAAGGACAAGACATGAATACCGCTTCCGTCTCGCTCGGCGCTTCCATCTCCTCGCAGTCGCGCTTCGTGCAGCTGGCGCTTGCTGCATTTCTCGGCATTTTCGTCATGGGCTTTGTCGGCTTCTCGCATATCGATGCGGTCCACAATGCCGCCCACGACTATCGCCATTCGATGGCGTTTCCCTGCCACTGACGAGGGGCCGACATCATGACACTGTTTCGCAACGTCGTATTCATCGCGGCGATCGCAGGGCTTGTGGCTGGCGTCGTTCTTGCCTGCATGCAGGCCTACGCCACCGTGCCGCTCATTCTCAAGGCGGAAGTCTACGAGCAGGCCGGCGGTGGTCACACGCATGACCATACCGCGGCGCCCGCCGCGAACGCCTCGGACGCCAATGCCATGAGCAGCGCCGCACCGGCGCCGGCCGAAGCTGCGGCCCCGGAAGACGAAGGCTGGGCGCCGGCCGACGGTTTTGAACGATTCGCCTTCAATGTCGTTGCCAACGTCGTCACCGGCATCGGCTTTGCGCTGATCCTGGTCGCCGCTTCGGAGTTCGCCGGCGGCATCGGCAATTGGCGTCAGGGCCTGTTCTGGGGCCTTGCCGGCTTTGCGGTGTTCACGCTGGCTCCGAACCTCGGCCTGCCGCCCGAACTGCCGGCTATGATGCCGGCTGCCGATCTCACCCAGCGCCAGATCTGGTGGACGGCGACGGTGATAGCGACCGCGGCCGGTCTCGGGCTGCTCGCCTTTCGCAAATCGCTGCCGCTGGCGCTGCTTGCCGTGGCGTTGATCGTGGCGCCGCATATTGTCGGCGCGCCGCAGCCCGACAGTTTCGAATCGCCGATCCCGGAAGGCCTGCACCACCAGTTCGTGGTGGCGGTGACGCTGACCAATCTGGTGTTCTGGCTGGTGCTCGGCGCCGTCGTCGGCGCGGTGCGCGGCCGCTTGACCGGCACCGCGACCGGCCTGCGCGACAGCTTTGCCTGATCCCGTTGCTCCCGGCGGGAGGCTGACCCTGGTCATCGGCGGTGCGCGCTCCGGCAAGAGCGCGTATGCCGAAAGATTGGTGACGGCCTGTCCGGCGCCGTGGGCCTACATCGCCACGGCGCAAGCCTATGATGACGAGATGCGTGAGCGTATCACGCTGCACCGGTCGCGGCGTGGCGAGGGCTGGACGACCGTCGACGCGCCGCTTGATCTCGTCGGCGCGATCGAGGCGCTGCCTGACGGCCGGCCCGTCCTGATCGACTGCCTGACGCTGTGGCTGACCAACCATATGCTGGCCGAACATGACGTTGAGGCCGAATGCCGAGGGCTGGCGGAAGTGCTGTCGCGGCCGCGCGGGCCGTGGTTCGTGGTTTCCAACGAAGTTGGCCAGGGCATCGTGCCCGACAATGCGCTCGCCCGCCGGTTTCGCGATGCCGCCGGCCGGCTCAACCAGCAGGTCGCGGCAGTCGCCGGCACCGTGCTGCTGATGGTGGCGGGACTGCCGCTCAAGGTGAAATGAGATGACCGATATCGACGACAGGGACGAGGAACGCCACCGCGCCAAGATGGCCAAGCGCAAGGCGGTGCAGGACGCAGAGGTCGCGGCAAAGACGGTCGAGAAGGGGCTGCTGATCGTCAACACCGGGCCCGGCAAGGGCAAGACCACTGCCGCCTTCGGGCTGGCGCTGAGGATGCTCGGCTACGGCAGGCGCGTCGGCGTCGTCCAGTTCATCAAGGGCAAATGGCACACCGGCGAGAAGGACGCTTTTGCAGCTTTCGGCGACCGTGTCGTCTGGCACACGATGGGCGAGGGTTTCACCTGGGAGACGCAGGATCTAAAGCGCGACATCGCCGCCGCCGAGGCTGCCTGGGCCAAGGCGCTGGAGCTGATGGCTGACCCGTCGATCAGCCTTGTGGTGCTCGACGAGTTGAACATCGCGCTGCGCTACGACTATCTCGATCTCGACAAAGTGGTGGCGGCGCTGAAAGGGCGGCGCGAAAACCTGCATGTCGTCGTCACGGGCCGCAACGCCAAGCCGGCTCTGGTCGATGCCGCCGATCTGGTCACCGAGATGGGCGTGACCAAACATCACTTTTCCGCCGGCGTTAAGGCGCAGCAAGGCATAGAGTTTTGAACACTCCGAAGGAGGCTTCACCGGCGAAGCGGCCGATCTCCTCCTTGCGGGGAGATGGCCGGCAGGGCAGAGGGGGTCTCAAGACCTGGGTTCCTCGCCCACCGCGAAGCGGGGGGAGAGAAGCTATGGGGCGGCGGCGAGGGGCCTTCGTAGAGCGCGGTTCCCCTCTCCGTCTCGGCTTCGCCGAGCCACCTCTCCCCACTTTCGTGGGGCGAGGAACCCAAGCTGGAATGAAGCCGCGCTCCGGCACACCCCCTCTGCCTTGGCGGCCACAGCTATTTTGTTCTGGCTTTGTGCCGGCAGTTGTGCTAGTAATTTCTGCATGGTGCTGATTTGCGCCAGCGACCCGCCCCTGAGGCGGGTTTTTTATTTTAGCCGATCTTCGACCGGCGCAGGTCTGGACTGGGCGTCACGCAGCGATAACAATCACCGACAGCAAGCCGAACAGCGCGATCAGCAGAAAGTCGGCTACCCGGTAGAGTTTCAGTGCCCGCCTGATGTCGACACTCTCGGCATCGCGGTGGCCGCCTTCGCCCATGAACGCATCGTCGACCATGACGCCGTCATAGGAGCGCGGCCCGGCGAGCGCCAACCCGAGCGCGCCGGCCATCGCGGCCTCAGGCCAGCCGGCGTTGGGCGAGCGGTGTTTTTTCGCGTCGCGCAGCACTGTGCGCCAGGCGTTGCCGGCATCGGCGTCTTTGACGAAGAAGGCGGCCAGCACGATGAGCAGCGCGGTCAGCCGCGACGCCGGCAGGTTGATCAGATCGTCGAAGCGCGCTGCCGCCTGGCCGAAGGCCTCGTGGCGCGGCGTGCGGTGGCCGATCATCGAATCGGCCGTATTGGCGGCCTTGTAGGCGACGCCGCCGGCCAGCCCGCCGACGCCGATCCAGAAGACGGGCGCGACGACGCCGTCTGAAAAATTCTCGGCCAGGCTTTCGATCGCCGCGCGGCAGACGCCCGCTCTGTCGAGCCTTTTCGGATCGCGGCCGACGATCCGTGAAACGGCAGCACGGCCGATGTCGAGCCCGCCATTGTCGAGTCCGTCGGCCACCTGCTCGACATGCTCGGCCAGGCTCTTCTGCGACAGCAGCGATGTCGCCAGAATTGCCGTGAGGACCAGTCCGGCTGGAATGCCCGATAGCACGGTTTCAACCGCGAAAGCGATGGTGGCCGGCACCAGCACGATGATCAGCAGTGCATCAATGCCGCGCCGACGACGGACGGCGTCGGAATCAATGGCGCGGTTGAGCCTGCAGTCGAGAAAGGATATCAGCCTACCGAACCAGGTGACGGGATGGCCGATGGCGCCAAGCAGCCAGCCCGGGTAGCCGACAGCGAATTCAACAACCAGTGACAGGAAAGCGATCAGGATCGACATGAAGTCTCTTGATGGAGCGGCGGCAGTGTTGGATCACGGCGGAAGCCTTGGCCGGGCGTTGGCGCTTTTTCCCAATGCGCCGCAGCCCTTCGTCGACCTCTCGACCGGTATCAATCCGCACTCCTACCCGTTTTTCGAGCTGCCCGCCACCGCTCTGTCAAGATTGCCGGAGGCTTCGCGCGCCCGTGAGTTGGCCAACGTCGCGGCAAGCGCCTATGGCGCGCCATCGGCAGCGAATGTGGTGGCGGCACCGGGCACGCAGATCCTGTTGCCGCGCGTCGCCTCGCTGGCGAGCCCCGGCAAGGCGCTGGTGCTCGGACCGACTTATGCCGAACATCAGCGGGCAGCGGCGATCGTCGGTCATGCGGTGATGGAGGTCGACGATTTCGAGGCCCTGGCAGGAGCCGACCTCGCCATCGTCGTCAACCCCAACAATCCGGACGGGCGCGTCATCGAACGCAAGAAGCTGCTTGGGCTTGCCGGAAGATTGCGCGCCAAAGGCGGAGTGCTGGTCGTCGACGAGGCCTTCATGGATGTCGGCCCGCGCGCGGAAAGCCTGGCCGGCGATGTCGAGCGAGGCAGCATGGTCGTGCTGCGCTCCTTCGGCAAGTTCTTTGGCCTCGCCGGCCTGCGGCTTGGCTTTGCACTGGCCGACGCGCTGACAGTCGAACGGCTGGAGGCGCAATTCGGACCGTGGGCTGTTCCCGGACCGGCGCTCGAATATGGCATCCGCGCGCTTGCCGACGTGGATTGGCAGGTCGAGATGCGGCGCCGTCTGGCCGAGGATGCCGCGCGGGTCGATGCGCTGTTCGGCCGCTTCGGCGTTGCTGTTGCCGGCGGCACCACGCTGTTCCGCTATATCAGGCTGGCGGACGCCGCCGGTTTGTTTTCGGTGCTTGGCGAGCGCGGCATCCTGCTCCGCCATTTCTCCGACCGGCCGCATGTGCTGCGCGCCGGGCTGCCGGGCGGGGACGAGGAATGGCAGCGACTCGAATTGGCTCTTGCCGACTGGGCGCAACAACGGGACGATGGCGCCTAAAGCGCGTCGCATTTGAACGGACTCATGCGACGCTTTAAGTTCTTGTTTTTATGCATGTCGTTATCGCAAAACCGCTGCGCACTTTTGCGCGACATGCATTAGGGAGATCAAGCAATGATCCATGTCTGTTCGCTGTCAAAAGTCGAGGAAACCGTCGCGAAGACCGGCGCCGAGCGGCTGCTTTCCCTGCTGGCCGCCGGTTCCGAGGTGACGCGCCCGGCCTCGATCGCTCGGGAAAACCATCTGCATCTGGTCATGCACGACATTGCCGTGGCGCAAGAGGGCATGACCATGCCGGGCGAGGCGCATGTCCGCAACCTGCTCGATTTCGCGCGCCGATGGGATCGTGCAAGGCCGATGGTCGTGCATTGCTATGCCGGCATCAGCCGGTCGACCGCCTCGGCCTATATCATCGCAGCAGCATTGGCGCCAAAGCGCTGCGAGGTCGAATTGGCCGAGACGCTGCGTGCGTTGTCGCCCACCGCGACGCCCAATCCGCGGCTGATTGCAATTGCCGACGCGCTGCTCGAGCGCAACGGCCGCATGATCCGCGCAATCGAGGCGATCGGGCGCGGCGCCGAGGCCTTCGAGTGCACGCCTTTTGCGTTGAAGATCGACGCTTGATTCCTAGTCTTGAGGACAGTTGTTTGAGCCATCAAGCCACCAAGCAACCGAGTCCTAATCGTGCTGCGATCGCTGCAGGTATTGGCGACGTCGGCGCTGCCCCTCATCTGCCTGCCGGCATCTTCTCCCCGTATAGTGACGGGGAGAAGGGGCTGGCAGCAACGCTGGCGCCTTTCGTCAACGCTGGCGATTGGCGAAACCGTCGATGACAGCGTCCCTCGCCCCGTTTACGGGGAGAGGATGCCGGCAGGCAGGTGAGGGGCGGCGCGGCGCTAGCGGAGAGCTTCCTACGCCAGCCAGTCGGCAAGCTTCGCCTTGCGCACATCCTTCAACAGGCTGATGAAACCGTCAGCCTGATGGTTGGCGGTAAGCCTGCCCTTTTCGGCCGTTGCAATGCTGGCATCGCCGACCACGCCGTTCGGGTTGAGATCGGTGGCGATCCAGGCGAAGGCGTGCGTTCCGGTGTGGCGCAGCAGCGAAAATTCCTTTTCAGCGCGGGCGACGTTGGACACGAAATTGTCGGCCTTTGTCATGTCGACCAGATCCGGCCGGAAATGCAGCATCAGCGAGGTCTCGACATCACCGCCATGGATGCCTTGGCGGTCCTCAAGCTCCGTATACATGCCGGCCGGCCGGCCAAAGCGCTGCCAGCTTGTCTTCACCGCCAGCATCTTTGCCCGCACGCGCAATTCGCGGGTGATGATGCCCATGATCTCCTCGTTGCCGCCATGCGAGTTGACGACGATCAGTTTCTTGACGCCGGCGCGCGCGATCGACAGGCCAAGCTCGGTCCACGCCTCGATCAAGGTCGCCGCCGGCAAAGTGAGGGTTCCCGGCGCATGCAGGTGCTCGTTCGATTTTCCCACTGCCTGGACCGGCAGGATGCGGATGTCGAGATCGCCGGGCAGGCGCGCGATCACCGTTTCGAGCATGCCGTTCATAATCGAGGTGTCGGTCGACACCGGCAGATGCGGCCCGTGCTGTTCGATCGCCGCCACCGGCAGGACAGCGATCGTCGCCTCCGGATCGATGGCGGCGTATTCGGTGGTCCGGTAGTCGCCCCACCACACGCGTCTTTTTGTTCCGGCCATTTTGAACCTCGAAGAGACTGAATGCGCGTCTGCGCTGCCCTCACCCTTTCCCTCTCCCCGTGAAGGACCGGGAGAGGGGATTGCCAGCGTTGCGGCCAGCCCTTCTTCCCGTCACTATACGGGGAGAAGGTGCCGGCAGGCGGATGAGGGGCAGCACCAGCCTTTGTCGTGTAACTTGAGATCGCTGGCCTGTCGATTCTCAGCCTGCGGCGAGCGCTCCTCACCCTGCCGCGATGACCTCGATCTCGACCTTGAATTCCGGCCGCGCGAAACCGGACACAATCATCAATGTCGAGGCGGGTGCTGGGCTGGCGAACAGGCGGTCGCGGACGTCCATATAGGGCCGCAGGAAGGCGCGGTCGGTGACATAGGCGTTGATGCGGACGATGTCGGTGAGTCCAAGCCCGGCGTCGCCGAGAATCGCGGCGATGTTCCGAAAACAAAGTTCGGCCTGTGCGCCGGCATCTTCCGGGATCCGATCGTCCGCAGTGATGGCGACCTGGCCCGAACACAGCACCAGCCTCTTGCCGGGAGGCACCTCGACGCCATGGCTGTAGCGGGCGAAGGGCGGCTTGATCGACTTCGGCGTCAGGAATTTGAACATGAAAATCCCCAGTCTGCCGCCAGCGTAAGGCCGGATTGGGCGAGCCTTCAAGATGCGGTGCATGTTATCAGGGCGATTGTGGACAGGCGTTCAAAAAATAGGCACGATGCCTTCGTTACAGCATGACCCGTCCGGCCTCCGCGCACGACTGTTGCGCAGGCGGGCGGCCGCGGCGATGGCATGTGTCTTGCTTCTTGAATCGATGGTGTCGCGTCCGGCGCGTGGCGCGCCGGAGCCAACAGAGGGTGGTGTGGATGGACGGAAAACTTAAGATTTCGGTGGGCGCGATCGTGCTGCTTGCCGCAAGCACGCTGAGCGCGGCAGCAAATGAAAAAGTCACCTTCGGCACCAACTGGCTCGCCCAGGCCGAGCACGGCGGCTACTATCAGGCGGCCGCTGATGGCACCTATGCCGCTTGCGGGCTCGACGTAACGATCATGCAAGGTGGCCCGCAGGTCAGCGGTCGGCCGCTGCTGCTCGCCGGCAAGATCGACTTCTACATGGGCGGCAACATGCTGCAGGCCTTCGACGCCGTTCAGCAGGAGATTCCGCTGCGCGTGGTCGCCGCCTCCTTCCAGAAAGAGCCGCAGGTGATCATGGCCCATCCGGGTCAAGGGCTCGACAGATGGGAAGATTTGAAGAACGCGGACCAGTACATCATCGCTGACGAAGGTGCACAGAGCTTCTTCCAATGGATGGTAACGGAATTCGGCTTCGATCCGGCCAAGCGCGTGCCCTACACCTTCAACCCCGCACCTTTCATCGCCAATCCAAAATCGATCCAGCAAGGCTACGTGACCTCAGAGCCCTATGCCGTCGCCAAGGAAGGCGGCTTCCAGCCCAATTTGTTCCTGCTCGCCGACTACGGCTTCGACACCTATGCGACGACGATCGAGACCATGCAGGCCACGATCGACAAGCGGCCGGAAGTGGTTCAGTGCTTCGTCGATGGCTCGGCCAAGGGCTGGTACAATTATCTCTACGGCGACAACGCTGCCGCCAATGCGGCGATCAAGAAGGACAACCCCGACATCAGCGACGAGCAGATCGCGTTTTCGATCGAGCAGATGAAGAAATTCGGCATCGTCGATTCCGGCGACACCGAAAAACTCGGTATCGGCGCGATGACTGACGCGCGCATCCAGAGTTTCTACGACAAGATGGTCAAGGCCAAGGTCGTGCCGGCCGGCGTCGACATCAAAAAGTCCTACACGCTGGCCTTCGTCAACAAGGGCGTCGGGATCGAGCTGAAGAAATAGCGCCCAGGCATGATGCAGGAAAAAGTGGCGCAAGCGCCGGCGAGCGCATCGGGCAAGGGTCCGATGCTGCTCGCGCTGCGCGGCGTCGGCAAGGTCTTTTCCAATGGCGTGACAGCGCTCAGCGCCGTCGACCTGACGATCCGGGAAGGCGACTTTCTCAGCCTTCTCGGCCCGTCCGGCTGCGGCAAGTCGACGGCCTTGCGCCTCATTGCGGGTCTTGCAACGCCGACCTCCGGCCTGCTCGACTGGCGCGGCAGCAGCTCTGTCGACCGCTCGAATATCGGCTTCGTCTTCCAGGAGCCGACGCTGCTGCCCTGGGCCGATGTCTTCGACAATGTCTGGCTGCCGCTGCGGCTGAAGGGCGTGTCGCGGGCCAAGGCTGCGCCTGTCGTGATGGAGATGCTGGCGCGGGTCCACCTGACCGGCTTCGAGAATGCCGTGCCGCGCGAGCTGTCCGGCGGCATGAAGATGCGCGTCTCGATCGCCCGTGCCATGGTGACCAAGCCGCGTATTCTGCTGATGGACGAGCCGTTCGCGGCATTGGACGAGATCACCCGGTTCAAGCTCAACAATGATCTTCTGGAACTGTGGCAGGACGAGCGTTTTACCGTCGTCTTCGTCACCCACAGCGTCTTCGAAAGCGTTTTCCTCTCCAACCGCGTCGTCGTCATGGCGGCGCGGCCGGGCCGGGTGTTCAAAGAACTCGCCATCGATGCGCCCTATCCGCGCAATGAAGCCTTCCGCACTTCGCCAGCCTATGCCGCGTTCTGCCGCCAGGCGTCCGATGTGCTGATCGGCGCCATCAACTCAACTTCCGGACCGCATCATGACGGCCATTGAAGAACACGTGCTGAGGCTCGATCCCGAGGAGGCGCGTCGCGTGCGCCAGCAGCGGCTCGAGCGAATCGGCCGATGGCTGCTGCCGCTGGCGATCATGATTCTGGCCATCTGGCTGTGGGACCGCATCTGCGTCTGGAACGACATCCCGAAATATATCCTGCCGCGCCCCGGTGTGGTGCTGCAAACGCTGTTCGACGATGCCGGGCTGCTGTTCTCCTCGCTGCTGGTGACGCTCAAGATCACCTTCCTCAGCCTGCTTCTGGCCGTCATCGGCGGTGTCGGGCTAGCGGTGCTGTTCGCGCAATCGAAATGGGTGGAGATGTCGTTCTTCCCCTTCGCCATCGTGCTGCAGGTGACGCCGATCGTCGCGATCTTCCCTCTGATCAACATCTATGTCGACAACCAGACGACGAAGCTTCTGCTGTGTGCCTGGATCGTCGCCTTCTTTCCGATCCTGTCCAACACGACGCTCGGCCTCAATTCCGTCGACCGCAATCTGCGCGACATGTTCAAGCTCAACGGCGCGACCCGCTGGCAGCAATTGCGCTATCTGCGCCTGCCGGCGGCGATGCCCTATTTCCTCGGCGGGTTGAAGATAGCCGGCGGTCTGTCACTGATTGGCGCGGTGGTGGCGGAATTCGTCGCTGGGGCCCAGGGGCAGTCGTCGGGGCTTGCCTCGCGCATCATCGAGGCCGGCTACCGGCTCAACGCACCGCGGCTGTTCGCGGCGCTGATCCTGATCTCGTTCACCGGCATTCTGATCTTCCTGGTGCTGTCACTGATCTCGCATCTGATCCTGCGGCGCTGGCACGAGAGCGCGCTGAAGCAGGAGCGATGAAATGTTGGAGATACCGGCCTCTGGTCCTTATCATCTCACCAACGCCCGGCTTCATGCGTCCCTGACGCCGGGACTCTCCGCTGCCTATGACAGCGATGGGTTTGCGCTCGCCGACATCGCCGTCGCCGACGGCAGGATTTCCAGCATTATCGCGCATCGCCAGTCCAATACACCCGCAGAGGCCGTCGACCTCGGCGGACGCATCGTTATGCCGTGCTTCGTCGACTGCCACACGCACATCGACAAGGGCCATATCTGGCCTCGAAAACCCAATCCGGACGGCACGTTCATGGGCGCGCTGAACGCAACCGGCGCCGACCGTGTCGCCCGCTGGAGCGCTGACGACGTCGCCCGCCGCATGGATTTTTCGCTGCGCTGCGCCTACGCGCACGGCACCAGGGCACTGCGCACCCATCTCGATAGCGTCGCGCCGCAGGAGGAGATCTCCTGGCCGGTGTTCGAGACGATACGGGAGAAATGGCGCGGCCGCATCGAACTGCAGGCGGCCTGCCTGCTCGGCATCGAAGGTGTGCGCGACAAGAAATGGTTCGAAAGGCTGGCAAAACGTGTCGCTGCGGCCAAGGGTGTGCTCGGCGTCGTTACCTATATGCTGCCGGACCTGGAAGAGCTTCTCGACCAGGTGTTCGCGCAGGCGATCAAGCATGGCCTCGACCTCGATTTCCACGCCGACGAGACCGACGACATCTCGGCGATCTCGCTGAAGAAGGTCGCCGAGGCGGCCCTGTGGAACGGTTTTGAGGGAAACATCCTTGTCGGCCATTGCTGCTCGCTGGCACGCCAGCCCGATCTCGACGTGCTCGACACGCTGGACAAGGTGGCGAAGGCGGGGCTCGCCGTGGTGTCGCTGCCGATGTGCAATCTCTATCTGCAGGACCGGCGCGGCGACAAGACCACGCCGCGCTGGCGTGGGGTGACGCTGCTGCACGAGATGAAGGCGCGCGGCATTCCTGTGGCCGTCGCCTCCGACAACACCCGAGACCCGTTCTACGCCTATGGCGATCTCGATATGCTGGAGGTCTATCGCATGGCGACGCGCATCCTGCATTTCGATCATCCGGTCGGCGACTGGCCGCAAGCGGTGACTTCGACACCAGCCCAGGTGATGCGGCTCGATGGCTTCGGCACGCTCGCCGCCGGCGGTGCTGCTGACTTCGTCGTCTTTAGGGGACGGAGCTGGACGGAATTGCTGTCGCGGCCCGAATCGGATCGCATCGTGGTGCGCGAGGGTCGCGCCATCGAGTGCCACTTGCCCGACTATGCCGAACTCGATGATCTGATGGTGGGATGATGGACCTGGCTGCGCTGAAACGCGATCTCGACGGCCTGAAGATCGATGACCATCCGGCGATCGTCCAGCAGAAAAGCCGCGACTTCTACTGGTACAGTCCGGTGCTGAAGCAGCAACTCGACCATGTCACCGGCGACATGATCGTGACGCCGAAGACGGAAGACGAGGTGATCCGTGTGCTTGCCGCTTGCCACCGGCATGGCGTTCCGGTGACGCCGCGCGGCAGCGGCACCGGCAATTACGGGCAGGCGATGCCTTTGTCCGGCGGCGTCGTGCTCAATCTCGCCGAGATGAACGCAGTTAAGACGATCGCGCCCGGCCGTGTCGTGACCGGTCCAGGTGCCGTCCTCGCCGACATCGACAGGGCGACGCGCGCGCATTCCGGGCAGGAGCTCCGGATGTCGCCATCGACCTACAACACGGCGAGTATAGGCGGCTTTGTCGCCGGCGGTTCGGGTGGCGTCGGCTCGATCCGCTGGGGCGGGCTGCGCGACCTCGGCAATGTCATCCGGCTCAGGACCGTGACGATGGAGGCGGAGCCTCGCATAATGGACCTTAGCGGCGAGGAGGTGCTGAAGGTGATGCATGCCTACGGCACCAACGGCATCATCACCGAAGTCGAGATGCCGCTGACCGCTGCTTATGACTGGATCGATGTCATCGTCGGCTTCGACGATTTCATGGATGCAGCCGGCTTCGGCAACGATCTCGCCATCCAGGATGGCATTCTGGCGAAGCTGATCACGCCGATCGCCGCTCCGATCCCCTACGACTATTTCAAGCGGCACCAGAAATTCTTCCGGCGCGAGCAAAGCATCGTCGTCTGCATGATCGCGCCGCATGCGATGGACGCCTTTGTCGCTCTCAGGGCGCGCAGCAAGGGCGAGATCGTCTTCCGCGCCGACAAGGAGGCCGATCTCAAGGGCCTGCCGCCGGCCTATGAGCTGACCTGGAACCATACGACGCTGCGCGCCATCAGGGTCGACCCGACGATTACCTATCTGCAGACTCGCTATCCGTCGCCGGATCATCTCGCTCACATCAAGGCGATGATCGACCGCTTTGGCGACGAAGTGCCGACACATCTCGAATTCATCCGCTTCGACGGCGCGATCGGCGTCGCCGGACTGCCGCTGGTGCGCTTCACAACGGCGGAGCGGCTCGACGAGATCATCCGCATCCATGAAGACAATGGCTGCTGGGTCTTCAACCCGCACCGCTACACGCTGGAGGAGGGCGGTATGAAGCAGACGGACGAGGTGCAGCTCGCCTTCAAGCGCGAGACCGATCCGCAAGGGTTGCTCAATCCGGGCAAGATGATCGCCTGGGAAAACCCGGACTACGAATATCGCTCGGGCAAGTCGTTCCTGTTCAAGGGGTTGCAGAAGGCGGGGTGATGAACATCCTCGTTCTCTACGCCCATCCGGTCGAGACCAGCTTCAATGCCGGTTTGCACAAGGTGATCGTCGAGCGGCTGACGGCCGCCGGCCACGCCGTCGACGACTGCGACCTCTATGCCGAGGATTTCGACCCGCGGCTGACGCGGGCCGAGCGGCTCGGTTATCACGATGAGCGCGGCGCCGGGAATCCGGCAGCGCCCTATGTCGAGCGCCTGCTGCGGGCAGAGGCGCTGGTGCTGTCGTTTCCGGTGTGGAACTTCGGCTACCCGGCGATCCTGAAAGGCTTTTTCGACCGCGTCTTCCTGCCGGGCGTGTCGTTCAAGCTGGTCAACGGCAAGGTGCAGCCGTCGCTGCACAACATCCGCAAGCTGGCGGCGGTCACAACCTATGGCGGCAGTCGGTTCCACGCCATGTTGATGGGCGACCCGCCGCGCAGGCTGGTCAAGCGTGTGCTGCGCGCCACGGTCAAGCCAGGTGCCTCGGTGTCCTATCTCGCGCATTACTCAATGAACTTTTCGACCGATGAAACGCGCAAGAGATTCATGGCGAAGGTCGCCGCCAGCATGGATGCCTTCTGATGCGGGTCCTGGTGGTTTACTGCCATCCTGTGCCCGAAAGCTTTTGCGCCGCGATCCGGGATAGTGCCATCGAGGTGCTGAAGGCGGGAGGCTGGGGGGTGCGGCTGCTCGACCTCTATGCGGAGAATTTCGATCCGGTCATGGGCTGCGGCGAGCGACGCTCCTACAATGAGCACGCCCCGCAGGATCCGGCGCTCAAGCCGCATACCGAAAATCTCAACTGGGCCCAGGCAATCCTCTTCATCTATCCGACATGGTGGTACGGGTTGCCGGCGATGCTGAAGGGCTGGCTAGACCGGGTCTGGGCGACCGACGTCGCCTTCCGACTGCCGGCCGGCAAGGGACGGATCCAGTCGCTGATGAGGCATGTGACGAGGATCGGGGTGATCACGACCTGCGGCGCACCGACCTGGTGGAGCGTCGTCGTCGGCCAGCCAGGACGCAAGACGATCCTGCGCGGCATGCGGGCGCTCTGCGCTACCCGCTGCAGGACGTTCTTTCTGGCGCACTACCTGATGGACGCGTCGACTCCAAAGACGAGGGCGGCGTTCCTGGAGAAAGTGCGAACGAAGCTGGAGCGGTTTTGAGCTACATCCGCACCCGTTCCGACTTCGGATCATACATCGGCTTCAGCGATGCCTCGGCGGCGAAGCGCTCGCCGGCGATCTCGATCTCGTAGGAAGACGACAGCACATCCGCCTCGCTCTCGCCCTGGCACGGCACGTAGCCTAGGCCGATAGCGCCGCCGAGATGATGGCCGTAGTTGCCCGAGGTGACCGGGCCGACAATCTTGCCGTCGCGCAGGATCGCTTCGTTGTGGAAGAGCAAGGGTTGCGTGTCTTTCAGGCGGAATTGCACCAGCCGCCGGTTCAATCCGGTTTCCTTCTTCCGCAGCACGGCATCGCGGCCAAGAAAATCGCCCTTGGCAGTCTTCACTGCGAAGCCAAGGCCTGCCTCCAGCACATTGTCCTCGTCTGTGATGTCGTGGCCGAAATGCCGGAACGCCTTTTCGATGCGGCAGGAATCCAGCGTGTGCAGGCCGCAGAGTTTCAGGCCGACATCGGCGCCGGCCTCCTCGATCGCCTCGAACACGTGGGCTGCCTGATCGGTCGAGACATAAAGCTCCCAACCCAGTTCGCCGACATAGGTCACACGATGGGCACGGGCCAGCCCCATGCCGATTTCTATCTCCTGAAACGTTCCGAATGGGTTGGTTTCGTTGGAGAAATCGTTCGGGCTCAGCTTTTGAATCAGCTTTCTCGCATCTGGCCCCATCAGGCAGAGCACGGCTTCGGCAGCGGTCACATCGGTGATGACGACGAATTCATCGGTGAGGTGCTTGCGCAGCCACGCGAGATCACGCTGCAGCGTCGCGCCGGGCACGACGAGGAAGAAGGCGGTTTCCGACAGGCGCGAGACGGTGAGGTCGCTCTCGATGCCGCCGCGCTGGTTGAGCATCTGGGTGTAGACGATCTTGCCCGGCGCCACGTCCATGTCATTGGCGCAAAGCTTTTGCAGGAAGGCGCAGGTATCGCGGCCCTCGACACGGATCTTGCCGAAGGAGGTCATGTCGAACAGCCCGACACCGTTCCGGACCGCTAGATGTTCGTCGCGCTGGTTGTCGAACCAGTTCTGCCGTTTCCAGGAATAGCGGTACTCGCGCTCCTGGCCGGGCCTAGCATACCAGTTGGCGCGCTCCCAGCCGGCGACTTCGCCGAACACCGCGCCGCGCGCCTTCAGATGTTCGTGCAGTGGCGAGCGCCTGATGTTCCGCGAGGTCGCCATCTGGCGGTACGGGAAATGGTCGGCGTAGAGCAGGCCGAGCGTCTCGGAGACGCGCTCCTTCAGATAACGGCGGTTCTTCTGGAACGGCTGGACGCGGCGGATATCGACCTCCCACAGGTCGAAGGGTGCCTCGCCGTCGTTGATCCATTGCGCCAGGGCCATGCCGGCGCCACCGGAGGAGACGATGCCGATCGAATTGTAGCCGGTCGCCATCCAGTAGCCGGAAAGCTCCGGCGCCTCGCCAAGATAATAGCGGTCGTCGGGGGTAAAACTCTCGGGACCGTTGAAGAAGGTGTGGATGCCGGCGCTGGCCAGCATCGGCATGCGGTTGACGCCCATTTCGAGGATCGGCTCGAAATGCTCAAAATCCTCGGGCAACTGGTCGAAACAGAAATCTTCGCTTATGCCGTCCATGCCCCAGGGCTTGGCCACCGGCTCGAAGGCACCGAGCATCATCTTGCCAGCGTCTTCCTTGTAGTAGGCGCATTCGTCCGGCACGCGCAGCACCGGCAGGCGGGCCAGGCCGGGGATCGGTTCGGTGACGAGGTAAAAGTGCTCGCAGGCATGCAGCGGGATGGTGACGCCGTTCTGGCGCCCGAGCTCGCGCGCCCACATGCCGGCGCAATTGACGACGACATCGGCTTCGATCATGCCTTGCTCGTCGCCCTGCGTCCAGGAAACGCCGGTGACGCGATCATCCCTGGTATGGACTTTCGTGACCTTCACATTTTCCACGATCGTCGCACCGCGCTGACGCGCACCCTTGGCCAGCGCCATGGCGATATTGGCCGGGTCGCATTGGCCGTCGAGCGGTAGATGCACGGCGCCGACTACATCGGAAATGTTGAGATGCGGATACATCTCCTTGACTTCACCAGGCGAAATCTCGCGCACGTCGACATCGAAGGCGCGGGCGAGAGACGCCTGCCTATAAATCTCGTGCTTGCGCTCCTCGGTTAGCGCCACGGTGATCGAGCCGACTTGGCGCATGCCGGTGCCGACATCGGTCTCGGCTTCCAGCTTGACGTAGAGATCGGCCGAATATTTCGCCAGCCGCGTCATGTTCTGCGAGCCGCGCAGCTGGCCGATCAGGCCGGCGGCGTGCCATGTCGTGCCCGATGTCAGCTGCTTTCGTTCGAGCAGCACGATGTCGGTCCAGCCGAGCTTGGCCAGATGGTAGGCGACCGAGCAGCCCGAGACACCGCCGCCGATGATGACGGCCCTTGCTTTCGTAGGGATGACTTTGGTCGGAATGGTTTTGGGGGGCAGGGCGCTCATGCAGCCTCACGGCGATAGCTGGAAGCAAAGCGGCGCAAGCGAGTGGCTGCTTCCAAAAGCACCGCCTCGGGCTGGCAGAGGCTGACGCGGATATGGCCGGCGGCGGCCTCGCCGAAGCTCGAGCCCGGCATCACGCCGACCTTTTCCTTGTCGAGGAGAGCCCAGGCGAATTTCTCGTCGTCCTGCTCGAGAGCCGATATGTCGAGCATGACATACATGCCGCCTTCGGAACCGCGCACGGTAACGTTGTTCATGCCGCGCATGGCGTCGAGGACGACGGTGCGCCTGGCAGCATAGCGTTCGGCAATTTCCTTGACGCCGTGGCCGTTTTCCAGCGCCTCGGCGCAAGCGAGGCTGATGAAGGCCGGCAGGCCGTAGGTCGTCACCAGATTGAGGCTGGTCAGCAGCGAGATCATCTCTTCGGGCCCGGTCAGCCAGCCCATGCGCCAGCCGGTCATGCCGTGGCTCTTCGACATGGAATTGATGACCAGCGTGCGATCCGCCATGCCGGGCAACGAACGCGGCGAGATGTGCTCGCCACCGCCCAGCGTCCAATAGACCTCGTCCGACAGCAGCCAGAGGTCATATTCCCGGCAGATCTGCGCCAGCTCTTCAAGCCGCTGGCGCGAATAGACAGCACCCGTCGGGTTGTTCGGCGTGTTGATGAGGATGGCGCGCGTGTTTGGCCGAAGCGCCGCGCGAATGTCGGCTTCTCGCGGCTGAAAACCATCCTCGGCGGGCGTCTCGACCACCGTGAAATCGGCGCCCGCTGCACTGAACGTGTTGGGGTAGGTCGCGTAATAGGGCGCGACCACGATGGCATGGTCGCCCTGGTCGAGAACGGCCTGCACCGCCGCATACAGCGCTGCTTGTCCGCCTGGCGTGGCGATGACCTGATCTGAGTCGGTCACAATGCCGGTGCAGGCGGTCGAGGCGGCCGCCATTGCCTTGCGCAGGCGCGGAATGCCGGCAAGCGGGGTATAGTGGTGGTTGCTGGCGCGAACCGCGGTCACGCAGGCTTCGATCGTCTGCGCCGGCGTGTCGAAATCATGGTCGCCGACCGACAGCATGATGATGTCCTCGCCGGCCTGCTTGCGCGCCCAGGCCGCGGAATGAACCTCCCAGCCGTCCTTGCCGGAAGGCACGATGCCGGAAATGCGCGATGATGGTCTGGGCATTATGCTACTCCCGAAATTTCGTAACCGCCCTGTTCGAGCCGGTCGCGCAGGGCGGCGATATGGGGCGGTCCGACTTCGCAGCAGCCGCCGACGATGGCGGCGCCGGCCTCGACCCAGCCGATCGCCTGGCCGGCATAGGCATGCGGATCGAGGTCGTGGCGGGCGTGCAGCACCTCCACGGTGCCGCCATGCTTTAGCGCCTCAATCGAGGTGAAGCCGTTGGCATAGGCGCCAACCGGACCGCCGAGGCCTATCAGTTCGGGCAGCGCTGCAGCGATCGCTTCGGGCCGGCAGCAATTGATCAGTCTAGCTGCGACCGGCAGCCCGTCGAGAGCGCTCGACGCAGCCGCTATGGCTTCGCCGCTGCGCAGCCGTGGCGTGCCGTGATCGGCAAGCGTCCACGACACCCACACCGGCTTGCCGCTTTCCGAAGCCGCGGTGACAGCCGCGCGCGCCTCCTCTGCCGACGCCATGGTCTCGCACAGGAACAGATCGACGCCGTCAGCCTGCTCGGCAACGATGCGGCGGTAGATGTCGAGCGTATCCTGGAAGGATATCGTCAGTGCCGGTGCGTAGCTGCCGAAAAGGGGCGACAGGCAGCCGGCGATTGCCGCGTCGCCGGCCTGGTCGCGAGCTTGCCTCGCAAGCTCGATGCCGCGCTTCTGCAGCGGCTTGAACAGCTCTTCCGCGCCCTCCCGCGCCAGCCGCTCGGGCGTTGCGGAATAGGTGTTGATGGTGATGACGCGGGCGCCGGCCCGGATGAACTCCGCATGCAGGTCGCGCACCAGATCCGGTTCGTCGATCAGCACCTTGGCCGACCATAGCGGGGTGGGTTCGGAGCTGCTGCGGCATACCAGTTCCTGGCCCATGCCGCCATCGGTGAGAATGACAGTCTTCACGCGCGCAACCTCTCGTTCTTTGGATCCCACAGCGGTTCGTCCTTCTGCACGATTGCCCTGAAGCGCTCGCCGAAGATTTCGACCTCGACCGCGGTTCCCGGCTCAGTAAGATCGGCGCGCAGCATGCCGAGCGCGATCGATTTGTCGATGCGATGACCCCAGCCGCCGGACGTTGTCTCGCCGACAATCCGGCCGTCATGCCACAGCGTCGACATGGCGGGCGCATCGCAGTCGCCGGGGTTTTCGACGACCAGTGTGACGAAACGCTTCTTTACGCCCTGCTGCTTCTCGTTCTGCAGTGCCGCCTTGCCACGGAAATCCGGCTTGTCCCATTTCACAAAGCGCTCCAGCCCACCCTGCAGGATCGAATAGTCGGTCGACAGGTCACCTTTCCAGGCGCGGTAGCCTTTTTCGAGCCGCAGCGAATCCAGCGCGTACATGCCGAACGGCTTCAGGCCATGCTTCCGGCCGGTCGCCCAGACGGCGTCGAAGACCGCGGCGGTGTCGTCGACCTTGGTGTGAATTTCCCAGCCGAGTTCGCCGGCGAAGGACACACGCATAAGCCTTGCCCAACGGCCGGCGATTGTCGTCTCCTGGTGCGTCAGCCAGGGCAGAGCAAGGTCGGCGGCGCAGACATCGGCGAGGATTTTTCGCGCGTTGGGACCGGCGAGGATCTGCGTGGCGTATTCCTCCGTCCGATCGATCAGCTTGAAGGAAGCGTCCTTCGGCATGCGGGATTTCAGCCACTCGAAATCATGCCACTGCGCCACTGCGGCGGTAATCAGCGTCATCAAATTCTCGTCGTGGCGCACCACCGACATTTCGGTGACAATGCGGCCCTTGTCGTCGGCAAAGTAGACGAGGCCGATGCGGCCGGGTTTCGGCACCAGCCCGGTAACCTGTCGGCTCAGCCATTCGGCGGCACCCGGACCGTCGAGATTGAAGCGGCTGAAACCGGGCAGATCCAAAATGCCGGCGGCATCGCGCACGGCGAGGCATTCTTCGCGGACGCGATGCTGCCAAGGCCCGTCGCGGCGGAACGTCAGCGTCGCGGCTTCCGAGAGGTCGTCGCCGGCCTGCGCGTACCAGGTGGTGCGCTCCCAGCCATTATAGGCGTCGAAGCGGGCGCCGAGCGCCTTGATGCGATCGTGGATCGGCGACAGCTTGCGGTCGCGGCCAGCCGGCCAGGCATGACGCGGGAACTGGATGGCGTATTCGTTGCCGTAGATCTCCATGCCCTTGGCGACGCAGTAATCCGGGGCCGAGGCAAAGCTGGTGAAGCGGCGCGGATCGCAGGACCACATGTCCCATTCGGTCTGACCCTCAGTCACCCATTCGGCCAGCACCTTGCCGGCGCCGCCGCCCTGGGCGATGCCGAAGGTGAACACGCAGGCCTCGAAAGCGTTCGGCACGCCGGGCATCGGGCCGATCAGCGGGTTGCCGTCCGGCGCGTAGGGGATCGGGCCGTTGATGACCTTGGACAGGCCGGCGGTGCCGAGGATCGGCACGCGGGCAACGGCATCGGCCAGATAGTCCTCCAGCCGGTCGAGATCGTCGGGGAACAGCTGGAACGAAAAATCGTCTGGCATCGGGTCGTTATGGTCGACCCAATGCGCACGGCAATTGCGCTCATAGGGGCCGAGATTCATGCCGTTCTTTTCCTGGCGCAGGTAGTAGGAGGTGTCGACATCGCGCAGCAGCGGCAGTTTCTTGCCTTGCTCTTTCGACCATGCGGCCAGCTCGGGGATTTCCTCGAACAGGATATATTGATGGCTCATCACCATCATCGGCACGTCGCGGCCGAACATCCTGCCGACTTCGGCCGCGCGATAGCCGGCGGCGTTGACGACGACCTCGCAGCGGATCTCGCCCTGCGCCGTCTCGACCACCCACTCGTCCTTTTCGCGGCGCAAGCCGGTGACCGGACAGAACCGAATGATCTTCGCACCCATGTCGCGGGCGCCCTTGGCCAACGCCTGGGTCAGCTGCGCCGGGTCGATGTCGCCATCGTTCGGATCGTAGAGCGCGCCCTTCAGTTCATGCGTTTCGATGAACGGGTAGCGGCGCTTGATCTCGTCGAGCCCGACCACGTCGATGTCCATGCCCTGATAGCGGCCCATGCCCTTGGCACGCTGGAACTCCTGCATGCGCTCGGCGGTATGGGCCAGCCTGAGCGAGCCGGTGACGTGGTAGTTCATGGGATAGCCGACTTTGTCGGCCAGGCCACGATAAAGCTCGGTCGAATAGCGCTGCATGTTCATCAGCGACCATGACGAGGAGAAGGTCGGCACGTTGCCGGCCGCATGCCAGGTCGAGCCGGAGGTGAGCTCGTTCTTTTCCAGGAGCACGCAATCGGTCCAGCCCGCCTTGGCGAGATGGTAGAGCGAGGAGGCGCCGACGACACCGCCTCCGATGATCACCACACGTGCCGTGGTCGGCAAACCGGCCATATTCTTCTCCAAACCTCTAGTAAACAGGTGGCGAAACCACCCAGATGACTACCGCCGGCTCCGCTCCAGGATTGCGCCAGCGGAACGGCTTGCCGTCGAAGCGAAAGGAGTCACCCTCACCAAGCCGGTGCCAGACGCCTGATATCTCGATGTCGAAGCTGCCGGAAGCGACATATCCGGCTTCCTCCGTCGGCCGGTGCGCCTCGGTCTTCAGTTCAGCACCCGGCGCGAAGACCGAACGCAGCATCTCGAAGCTACCGCCGAGGTCGGGCGACAGAAGCTCCTCCACCAGGCCGGAATCGCTTGTACCAAGCGTGCGGCGGCTGCCGGCGCGCACGACCACGCCGCGCTCGTTCTCGACGGGCACGTCGTGGCTGAAGAACAGGCTGACCGGCACGCCGAACAATTCGGCGAAGGCTCTGAGATCGCTAAGCGATGGGATCGACAGACCGCGCTCGACCTGACTGACCCAGCCGACGGAGCGGCCGAGCTTCAGGCCAATCTCGGCAAGCGTCAGCCCGCGCGCCCGGCGCAGCGCCCTGATATCGCCGGCCAGCAGCCGTTCGCGGTTTTCCTGCTCCGATCTGATGGCGGTTGAGGGCAAAGCCATTTCTCTTGGTGAAAAGCCCTTTTGGTGAAAAATACGGGGCGAATTTCATGAGAAGTCAAGTTTGTGAAAAAATCAATAGTATTTTCATGAAGCCCAAGATTTACTTGCGCCATTTTGACGGTTCAGGCAAAGGGCTCGGCTACGAACGGCGAGTTGAGGGGCGTCCGGTTGAGACCCACGATAGAGCGCCGCGCGTCCAATTGGACGCGCAAAGGACGCTCTATCATTTCTAGACTGCGCATGATCCTTTCCGGAAACCGATTTCCGGTTTCCGGGGTCATGCGCTAAGGACGGCCCATGCTGGAAAACAACACCCGAATTGCCAAGGATGCGGCGATCGTCGACGAGGCGATAACCTCGCGCCGTTCGGTGCGTGCCTTCCTGCCTGACATGGTCGATGACGAGACGATCCGCGCCATTCTCTCTGTTGCCGCGCGCGCACCTTCGGGCACCAACATGCAGCCCTGGCGGGTCTACGTCACCAAAGGCGAGGTCAAGCAGCAGATCACCGACGCCATCCTCAACTCCGGCATCCGCGCCGAAAAGGCCGAGTGGGACGAGTATCGCTACTATCCCGACCAGTTCTTCGAACCCTATCTCACCCGGCGGCGGGCGAACGGCTTCGGTCTCTACGGCGTGCTCGGCATCGGCCGTCGCGAGGTCGACAGGATGCGCGCGCAGCACGACCGCAACTTCGTCTTCTTCGACGCGCCGGTCGGCATGATCTTCACCGTCGACCGGCGGCTGAACAAGGGATCGTGGATCGACTACGGCATGTTCCTGCAGAACATCATGGTGGCGGCACGGGGCAGGGGCCTGCACACCTGCCCGCAGGCCGCCTTTGCACCCTATCACAAGCAGATCAGGCCGGTGCTGAACATTCCCGACGAGGAGATCGTCGTCTGCGGCATGGCGCTCGGCCATGAGGACACGTCCAAGCCCGAAAACGAGTTCCGCACTGACCGCGCGCCGCTGGAAGAGTGGGTGACGTTCGCCAAATGAGGCGGCGCCACGTGAGGTGACGATACGCCGTCTCGGTCTACTGTACCTCGTAGCCGACTTCCTCGCTGGCGTGGCAGAGCGCCTTCCAGAACGAGCGCGCAAACGAGCGGAATACATAGATGTCGAACTGGTCCGCGCCGGTGCGCTGGATCTGGGCGAAGACGTCATGATGCATGGTCGAGCGGCCGGTACCGACCGGGAAGGCCGGCAGCGCGAAGTCGATGGCGAAGAATTTCGCCAGCACCCATTCGGCCTTCGGTCCGGCGATGCGGATCGCGGTTCGGCCATGCGACAGGTCGGTCATCGTGCCGATCGCCGGGGTGACGACATTGGCAAAGGCCGATGCCAGGCCTTCGGCCTCATCGACCACAGTGAATTTTCCCGGCGCAAAGCCGAACACCGACCTCACGCCGTCGGTGCTGCCGGCGCCGGCGCCATCGGGCAGAGCGAGGCCGGTCACGGTGCGGATACCTGATATCAACTCCTTCTCCTGGCCCGGCCAGGCAGCGAGCTGCAGGATCGACCCCGGCCTGGTTTCGGAGAGGATGACATCGACGCCGTGTTCGAAATCGCCGTGCGAGCCGGTGCGCAGTTCCGGCTCAAGCGGTGCCAACTCGAGCGGTGATTGGCGCTCAACCATGCATGCGGCTCCCGTCCGGATCAAAGAAGTGGTTGGAAACGATCTCGACCGGGCCGAACCGGTTGCGCAGGGGATCGGAGATATGGGCGCGCGTGCCGCGCCGCGCCTTGCCGTCCTTGACCAAAGCGAGCGCGATGTACCTGCCGAGCGCCGGCGAATAACAGCAAGCGGTGATGTGGCCGATGGAGTCGTGCGGATTGGCTTCGTCAAGCGCCTCGACGATGTGCGCGCCGCCGTTGAGCGGCTGGTTGTCCAGCGAAACCAGGCCGACGAGCTCCAGACGGCCGGGCGCGATCAGGCCCTCGCGATCCATCGTCGCCGAGCCGATGAAGGGCTTCTTCTTGGACAGCATCCAGTCGAGATGCAGGTCGCGTGCCGTGGTGCGGCCGTCGATCTCGGCGCCGGTGACGTGGCCTTTCTCGATGCGCATCGTGCCCAGCGCCTCAAGCCCGTAAGTCACCAGTCCGAACGGCTTGCCGGCTTCGATCAACGCTTCCCAGACATGGGTGCCGTAGCCGGCGCCGGAGTAAACTTCGAAAGCCATTTCGCCGGAGAAGGAAAGCCGGCAGATCATCACCGGCACACCCGATATCTTGCCGTGCACGATGCCCATGAAAGGCAGTGCGGCATTGTCGACGGCAGTGCCGGTGACGCAGGCAGCAAGAATGGCTCGCGCCTTTGGCCCGCCGATCGCCGCACCCGCCCATTCGTCGGTCACCGAGGTGACGTGGACCTTCAGCTCCGGCCAGATGACGTCAAGGAAATACTCCAGATGCTGCATCACCTTGCCGGCATTGGCCGTGGTGGTGGTCATCAGGAAGTCCTGTTCGCCGAGCCGCCATGTCGTACCGTCGTCGAAGGCGAGGCCGTCCTCGCGCAGCATCAGCCCGTAGCGGGCCTTGCCGACGGCCAGCGTCGAGAACATGTTGGTGTAGATCCGGTCGAGGAATTCCGCGGCGTCCGGGCCTTGCACGGCGATCTTGCCCAGTGTCGAGACGTCGACGATGCCGGCGCTCTCGCGCGTCGCCCTGGCTTCGCGCACATAGGCCTGCTCGATCGTCTCGCCTGAAAGCCCGTAGATCATCGGGCGATACCAGAGGCCGGCCGAATACATGGTTGCGCCGTTGGCGACGTGCCAGTCATGCATCGGCGTCAGCCGCTCGGGCCTCAGGTCGCCGAACCGTTCGGCGGCCAGCGAGCCGATCGACACGGCCGAAAAGGGCGGACGAAAACGGGTCGTACCGACTTCGGGAATCGGCTTGCCCAACGCTTCGGCCATGATGGCTAGGCCGGGTATGTTGGAGCTCTTGCCCTGGTCGGTCGCCATGCCGAGCGTGGTGTAACGCTTCAGATGCTCGACCGAGATGAAGCCTTCGCGATGCGCAAGCCGCACATCCTCCGCGGTCACATCGTGCTGGAAATCGACGAAGCTTTTTCCATCGGCCCTGATCTCGAACACCGGCGCCGGATCGGGATCGCCAGGTGCGGCTTCGACGACCGGCAAGGCCGCTGGCGTACCCGTTCCACCCGCCGCGGAAAGGCCGGCGGCTCGGCCTTCGGCGATTGCCTCGGCGGTGGAAAAGCTGCCGGTGAAGACGCCGGCGCCAATCCATCGCTGGGTTGGCCACTGCTGTGTTGGCTTCGGTGGCAGGAAGGCCTGTCGGGCGGCATTCCATTCCGCCTTGGCGCCGGCCTGGCTGGCCAGATGGATGGTCGGCGACCAGCCGCCCGACATCAGCAGGCAGTCGGCTTGAATGCTGCGCGCCTCGCCGGCAAGCGCGCCGTTGACCATGTCGAAGCGCTGCACCTTGATGCCGGACAGCGCCTTGCCGCCTTCGGTGGCGACCACGGCGTGACCGGAAAGGATTTTGGCTTCCGCTTCATCGGCGAGCTCGCGCATCTCGCTCGAAAGCTCCGGCCGCACGTCGACGATGGCGACAATCGCCGCACCGGCCTTCTTCAGCGCCAGGGCGGAGCGATAGGCGCTGTCATTGTTGGTGAAGAGCGCGATCCTGTGGCCCGGCAGCACGCCGTACTCGTTGGCATAGCGCTCGGCGGCTTGGGCCAGCATCACGCCTGGCCGGTCGTTGCCCGGAAACACCAGCGGCCGCTCGAAGGAGCCGGTGGCCAGGACCACCGACTTGGCGCGAATGATCCAGTAGCGATGGCGCGGTTCGCCCTTGCCGGGCCTCTCCTTGTGGTCGGTAACCCGTTCGAGCGCGGCGAGCACGTTGCCGTCGTAATAGCCCCAGACCGTGGTGCGCGGCAGCAGGCGGACATTGTCATAGGCTTCGAGCTGGCCGGCGGCTCGCGCTGCCCAGTCCGCCCCGGGCATCCCGTCGATCGTCTCGCCCGACCAGTTGGCCGAACCGCCGAAACGCGGTTCGAGCTCGCTGAGGATGACGCGCGCGCCCTGATCGGCGGCTGCCCTGGCGGCCATCAGTCCGGCCGGACCGGAACCGACCACCAGCACATCGCAGAAGGCGTTCATGCGCTCATAACGCGCCGTGTCGGCAGCGGTCCCGGCGCGGCCGAGACCGGCGGCGCGACGGATGAAATGCTCGCAGAACATCCAGAAACGCGTGCTCTTCAGCGGGCCGATCGCGGGTCCCATGAAGGTCTTGTAATAGAAGCCGGCGGACAGAAGCCTGCCGCCGAGCTGGTTGGCGGCGCTGACATCCCAGGCCAGCGATGGAAAGCGGTTCTGGCTGACAGCGGTCAGCCCGTCATAGATCTCGACCATGGTCGCGGCGATGTTGGGCTCGCGAACCTCGTCCCGCAATACCGTCACCATGGCGTTCGGCTCCTCGACGCCTGATGTCAGCACGCCGCGCGGGCGGTGATATTTGAACGAGCGCCCGAACAGGGTGACGCCATTGGCCAGCAGCGCTGAGGCAAGCGTGTCGCCGGCATGGCCGGTGTAGGGCGTGCCGTCGAAGGTGAACCGGATGGTCCGCAGCCGGTCGATCCGGCCACCGGCATCGGTGCGGCGCGGGCTCATGTCTTGCCCTCCGCCTTGTGCCGAGCAGCTGACTTGTGGTCGCCGCGCGCGAAGGCGACGCTGGAGATCTCGTGCGTCAGCGTGTTGCGAACGACCCTGAGATGGGCGCGACAACCGCCGGAATGCTGCCAGATCTCGTTGTGGTCGCCCGCCGGGTTCAACCTGTCGTAGACATAGGCGTTCCAGGCATCGAGGTTCTGCGAGCCAGGCTGAGGGCGCTCGCGGTTGCCGTCACCCTGATAGGTGAATTCGATGACGTCGCGCGGGCCGCAATAGGGGCAGGTAATCAGCATGCGATTGTATCTTCTCGTTTGACCATGGTCTTGGCCGAAAACCGGTTTCCACTTTTTGTTATGCTGACCTACGGTTCGGGATCATGGTCTAATGCAGCCGCGGCGTCGGGCCCTGGCCCTTGTCGTCGATCACCAGGCCACGATGGAAGCGATCGAGCGTGAACGGCGCATTGATGTCGTGCGGTTCATCCTTGGCGATGGTCCAGGCAAAGCACCAGCCGGAGGCCGGCGTCGCCTTGAAGCCGCCGTAGCACCAGCCACAGTTGAGATACATGCCCGGCAGCGGGCCGATGGTGATGATCGGCGAGCCGTCCATCGACATGTCGCAGACGCCGCCCCAGGAGCGCAGCATGCGAACGCGGGCGAGACCCGGAAACAGCGCCAGCATTTCGCTCATCACCTCGTCGACAACAGGCAAACTGCCGCGCTGGGCGTAGCTGTTGTAGCCGTCGAGATCGCCGCCATAGACAAGGCCGCCCTTGTCCGACTGCGACATGTAGAAATGGCCCATGCCGAAAGTCAGGACCGTGTTGATGAACGGCTTCAGCGATTCCGTCACGAAGGCCTGCAGCACATGGCTCTCGATCGGCATCGTATCGATGCCGGCGAGCCGCATGACTTGCCCGGTGCTGCCGGCCACCGCGACCGCCACCTTCCTGGCGCGGATCTCTCCGCGCGACGTCGAGACGCCTGATATGCGGTCGCCGTCGCGCAGGAAGCCGGTGACCTCGCAATTCTCGATGATGTCGACGCCGCGACGGTCGGCGCCGCGCGCATAGCCCCAGGCGACGGCATCGTGGCGGGCGGTGCCGGCGCGCCGCTGCATCAGGCCGCCGACGATTGAGAAGCGCGCCGTGGCGGAGACGTCCAGCGCCGGCACCAGGCGTGCGATCTCGGCCGTGGTCATCAGTTCGGCGTCGACGCCGAGATGGCGCATGGCGTTGCCGCGGCGGGCAAAATCGTCGAGTTGGGCAGGCGTGTGCGCGAGGTTGAGGCAGCCGCGCTGCGAGAACATGACGTTGTAGTTGAGGTCGTGCGAGAGGTTCTCCCACAGCTTCATCGAATGTTCGTAGAAGCGCGTGTTGGCCGGCAGCAGATAGTTGGAGCGCACGGCCGTCGTGTTGCGGCCGACATTGCCGGAGCCGAGCCAGCCCTTTTCCAGCACCGCGACATTGGTGATGCCGTGCTCCTTGGCCAGATAATAGGCGGTCGACAGGCCATGGCCGCCGCCGCCGATGACGATCACGTCATAGGACGCCTTCGGGTCCGGCTTGCGCCAGGCCGGTTTCCAGTCCTTGTTGCCGGTCAGCGCGTTTTTGAGAAGCGAGAAGGCCGAATATTCCGCCATTCTTTTTGTTATCCGTTCTGGCTTTTTGTCATCCGTTTTGGGCGATGCGGCACACTATAGAGCAGGCCGCTGCCGCAAAGCCAATATTGCGCCATCGCTTTTCGACTGGCCGACGCCGAGATCGACGAGCAGAGCGGGACGGCTTGCTCCCTGGTATGAGCGTCTTTATCAAGGACGAGCTTTAGAACACCTTGCCGCCTGTGAGTCGCCAACCGATCATGCTTTTCCGACTGCTCCGCTTCGTTCTGGTCCTGGCGATCGTCGCCTCGGCGCCGCTGTCGCTTGATGCGGCGGCGCAGGGGCTTGACCAGGTTGCCTCCGGGGTGGTCGCCGACCAGCAGAAAATCCTGCAGGACCTGACGACGAGGACCGACAATCTCGAAAAGAAAATCCAGGAGGACGGTGACGACGACGCCAGCCTTGTCGATATCCGCCTGCAGCTCGAGGAAATGTCGCGAGGTGCGCTGAACAGCGCGCTTGCCTTCCGCCCGCGCCTTTCGGAGATCAACGCAAGGCTCGATCAGCTTGGGGCGCCGCCGGCTGCGGGCCAGCCGCCCGAGCCCGACATCGTGACCAGCGAACGCCAGGCGCTGGCGTCCGAAAAGGCCGAGATCAATGCTGTCATCGCCGCGGCGCAAAATCTGTCGATCCGCATCAGCGGCCTCATCGCCAAGATCGCCAATATGCGCAGCGAGCTGTTTCGCAATCTGCTCACCAAGCGCTACGTGCTGTCCGACGCTCTGAGCCCTGAGGTCATTTCCGATGCCAACGGTGAATTTACCGGCTTCTACAAGGCGGTGTCATCGTGGCTGACCTTCGCCTTCAAGTTCAAGTTCCAGGCCGTGCTGGCCGCGACCTTGACGGCACTTTCCCTGGCGGCGGTACTTTTTGTCGGTGGGCGGCGCCTGTTCGGGCGTGTCTTCGAAGCTGACCCTTCCGTCGAAGATCCCTCCTATCTCAGCCGGCTGTCGGTGGCGTTCTGGTCGACATTGCTGCCGACGCTGGCGGTTGGCGTCTTTCTGGTCTCGACGGTGTTCTTTTTCAACTACTACAACGTGTTGCGCGGCGACATTGGCGTTTTCCTGAATGCGCTGGTTTCGGTCATCGCGGTGGTGTTCTGCGTCAACCGGCTGACCAATGCGGCGCTGGAACCGCGGCTGCCGAACTGGCGGCTGATACCCGTTGAATCGGGTCCGGCCCGCTGGCTGGTGCGGCTGACGACCGCCATGGCGGTGGTGATCGGCGTCAACAATTTCCTGTCGGTCGTCAATGACAAGATGGGCTCGCCGCTGTCGCTGACCATCGCCAGAAGTTTTGTCGGCACCATTATCGTCGGCGTCATCCTGATCCTGATGGGGCTGCTGAAACCGTTCAAGGCCGCCGACGGAAGCTGGCGTCCCTGGCCGGCGTGGCTGCGCTACACCGCTGTCGCGCTCGGCCTTTTCACCATTGCCACGGCGCTGCTCGGCTATATTGGCCTTGCCATTTTCGTCTCGCTGCAGGTCGTGGTCACCGGAACCATTCTGGTCACCGCCTATATCGGCTTCCTGTCGGCGCGGGCGATCAGCGAGGAAGGCGGCTTTGCCAACACGTCGATCGGGCGCTGGCTATCGACCAATTCCAGTTACGAGGAGTCCGCGCTCGACCAGCTCGGCCTGGTCGTCAGCGTCGCCATCAACCTGATGATCGTGCTGGTATTCCTGCCGCTGATCCTGTTGATGTGGGGCTTCCAGCCCGGCGACATCGAGGCCTGGGCCTACAAGCTGGCGACGGGCCTCACCATCGGCTCGGTGACGATCTCGGTGACCGGCATCCTGACCGGCATCGTTGTCTTCATCATCGGCTATTTCCTGACGCGCTGGTTCCAGGGCTGGCTCGATGGCTCGGTGATGGCGCGCGGCAAAGTCGATACCGGCGTGCGAAACTCAATCCGGCTGGCGGTCGGCTATGCGGGCGTGGCGCTCGCAGCGCTCGTCGGCGTCTCGGCGGCGGGCATCGATCTCTCCAACCTGGCGCTTGTCGCCGGCGCCCTGTCGCTCGGTATCGGCTTTGGCCTGCAAAATGTCGTCTCCAACTTCGTCTCCGGTCTGATCCTTTTGGCCGAGCGGCCCTTCAAGGTCGGCGACTGGATCGTCGCCGGTGAGATCAGCGGCACGGTCAAGAAGATCAGCGTGCGCGCTACCGAGATCGAGACGTTCCAGCGCCAGTCGGTGATCCTGCCCAATTCAAACCTGATCAACAATGCCGTCGGCAACTGGACGCACCGCAACAAGCTCGGGCGCATCGACATCAAGGTCGGCGTCGCCTACGGCAGCGACGTCAAGCAGGCCCATGCTGCCCTGTTGGAGATTGCGCGCGGCCATCCGCTGGTGCTGAAAAATCCGGAACCCTTCGTGCTGTTCACCAATTTCGGGCCGGCCGCTCTCGAATTCGAAATCCGTGTGTTCCTGGCCGACGTGATGAACGGCAACATCGTGCAGAACGACATCCGGTTTGCCGTCCTCGATGAGTTCGCCGACCAGCATATCGAAATTCCATCGGCGCCGCGCGCCGTCGTCGAGACCAAGAAGCATGAGGCGTGGCCGATCGATGACGATCAGATCGAGGCCGAATTCGCCGAGCAGGAACGCGCGGCTGCTGAAGCCGCGGCCGAGACGAAACGCCTGGCTAGATCCGGGCGCAAGACCCGCAAGCCGGATCCCGATTAGGGTATATTGATATTCAGGTGATGCCGGCCTGCGAACGGCTGATACCTGCGCTTCCGGTACTCACGGACCCAAATGTCCGCTCCGTTCCGGTTCTCGGAACCCACCAGTCTGGTCGCTTCGCGCCCGTCTTCGACTCCGGCTCGGCCTGACCTAAATCTCAACATACCCTCAAGTGAGGCTTTCGACACAGCGAAAGCAATTGCGGCATGAATGCGGCATTCAGTTGCCGTTCAGCTGGCATCTCATATAAGCTCACATGCAAAGGGCGAGAATGCCTTGCGAAATGCAACAGAGGCGGTGGAAACACCGATATTGCAAATGTGGAAGTCTCTCGTCGCCGCCATCGCTTTTCTTGCCGTGGGCGGTTCAGCCTTCGCCGCCAGCGCGACCAACAAGGACGCCGAGACCCGCACACTCGTCGTGACCGAAGGCGGTGGCAAGACGGAGCTGGCTCTGGCCGCCGGCGAAACCGCGGAATTCTGCCCGACCGGCTGTTTCGTTACCATGCCGAATGGCGACCTCGAGGCGCTGACCGGTTCGGAAACGATCGAAATCTCAGGCGGCGTCGCCCGTATCAAGTAACCGCTCCAGAAACGTTGACGACTTGTTTTTCGAAGGCCGGGCAACTGCCCGGCCTTTTATGGTTTCGGGTCATCGAAACTTAACGATTCCCGCTCCGCCGGCGTCCTGTTTACGGCATTGGTGCTCGGGGTGCTGGCCCACGACACCCGCATCTACTTTCCCAATCTGATCCCGCCGTTCCTGCTGCTCGCCGGTCCCTTCAAGGCGCTGTGGGCGAGCATCAAAGGGCGTCGCGCCGCAGTGTTGCACGTCGTTCCAAAAAATGGATCATGAGTTCCGCCTCCAGCCTGGCGCGCATCATTTTCCCTTGAAGCAGCTGATCTCTCAACACCAGTGCCACGCGTCCTTTTGGACGCGCACAGGACGCCGTAGAGTTTTTTCTGCGCATAATCCCAGTGGAAATCGGTACCGATTTTTCGGGTTATGCGCCGGGGTCGCGCCGCACCTGCAGCGTGTCGCAAACAGGCGGTAGCACGAGGGCCGTCGCCTGCATATTGTGCGCCGATCAAGCGGGCGCGGGCGCCCGCAGCAGCACTTTTGGAGTCGCGGGCAATGGCAGGGTTTCCGGAAAAGGCGAAGGTCGTCATCGTCGGGCTGGGCGGCATTGTCGGTGCATCGGTCGCCCACCACCTGATCGAGCGCGGATGGGACGACATCGTCGGCATCGACAAATCGGGCATCCCGACCGATATCGGCTCGACGGCGCACGCCTCCGACTTCTGCTACACGACCAGCCATGATTTCCTGTCCTGCTGGACGACGCTCTACTCCATCGATTTCTACGAAAGGATGGGCCATTACGCCCGCATCGGTGGCCTTGAGGTCGCCCGCGTCGGCGACGATGATCGCATGGAGGAGATCAAGCGCAAGATCGCCTCGGCAAAGGCTTTCGGCACGCGTGCCCGCCTGATCGAACCGGCCGAGATCAAGCAGAAGTTCCCGCTGATCGAAGAAGAGATGGTGCAGGGCGGCCTCTGGGATCCCGATGCCGGTCTCGTCATCCCGCGCTCGCAAACGGTCGCCGGCAAGCTGGTCGACCAGGCGGAAGCCTCCGGCAAACTCAAATCCTTCGCCAACACACCGGCCAGGTCGCTTATCGTCGAGAACGGTCGCATCAAGGGCGTGGTGACCGATCGCGGCACCATCGAAGCCGACTATGTGATTGTTTGCGCGGGTATCTGGGGCCGGTTGATCGCGGAAATGGTGGGCGAGGACCTGCCGGTGATGCCGATCGACCATCCGCTCACCTTCTTCGGGCCGTACACCGAGTTCGCCGGCACCGGCAAGGAGATCGGCTGGCCGCTGCTGCGCGACCAAGGCAACTCGGCTTACATGCGCGACACCGGCGATCCCAAGACCGCCGAAGGCGGGCAGATCGAGTGGGGCTACTACGAAGAGACCAATCCGCGCCTTTGCCATCCGCGCGACCTTCTGGAGAAGGACCAGGCCCGTCTTTCGCCCTCGCAGCGCGACCTCGACATGGAACAGATCCTCGCCCCGCTCGAGCGGGCCATGGAACTGACGCCGATCCTGGGCGAACTGGGCTACAATGAGAGTCATTCCTTCAACGGGCTTCTGCAGGTGACGGCAGACGGCGGCCCCTCCATGGGCGAGAGCCAGAAGGTGCGGGGCCTCTGGTATGCCGTCGCGATCTGGGTCAAGGACGGCCCCGGCATGGGCAAGCTCATCGCCGACTGGATGACGGACGGCCGGACGTCGATTGACCATCATGCCATCGACTATTCGCGCTTCTATCCGCACCAGACGCAAGAGCAGTTCATCTGGGACCGCTGCACCGAAACGGCAATGAAGGTCTACAATCCGGCGGTGCATCCGCGCGAGCCCTTCTCCAAGGCCCGCGACGTGCGCCGCTCGCCTTTCTGGGAGCGCGAAAAGGAACTCGGCGGCTATTTCATGGAGCTCGGCGGCTGGGAGCGCGCCCATGGCTATGCCGCCAACGAGCACCTGCTCGAGAAATACGGCAACCGGGTGCCGGTGCGCGAAAACGAGTGGGACAACCGCCATTTCTGGCGCGTCTCCAATGCCGAGCATCTCGCGATGAGCGAGGATTGCGGCATTGTCAACCTGTCGCACTTCGCGATGTACGATGTGGAAGGCCCGGATCATGTCGCGCTGATGGAATGGCTGTGCGCGGCCAAGATCGGCGGCGACGGCAATATCGGCAAAGGCATCTACACCCATTTCCTCGACGATCACGGCATGGTGCGCGCCGACCTGACGGTCATCCGCATGGCCGACCGCTGCCGGGTCATCGACGGCGCAGATGCCGGCCCGCGCGACTTCCAGTACATGCGGCGGACGGCAGAAGGCAAAGGGTTCGACGTCACCGTCACCGACGTGACCGAAAAATACGTGACCATCGGCATCTGGGGTCCGAACGCGCGCTCGACTTTGCAGAAGGTCGTCGAGGACCCGGATGGCCTGACGCCGGAGAACTTTGCCTTTGCGGCAATCAAGCCTGTCAGGATCGCCGGAAAGGACGTGACCGCTTTCCGCATCTCCTATGTCGGCGAGCGGGGCTGGGAACTGCATATGCGATACGAAGACGGCCTGGCCGTATGGGACGCGTTGCGTTCGACCGGCGTAATGGCCTTTGGCGTCGAGACCTATGCCAACAGCCGCCGCATGGAGAAGAGCCTGCGCCTGCAGAATGCCGACCTTCTGACCGAGTACAATCTGCTGGAGGCCGATCTTGCCCGCCCGAAGGTGAAGGAGGCTGATTTCAGCGGCAAGGCAAAGCATCTGGAATATCGCGCCCGCGCGCATCAGCCGGCCATGCTTTGCACGCTTGTCATGACGGATAATATCGATTCCAGGGGCGTTGCCCGTCATCCCGTCGGCACGATGCCGGTGATGGACCCGCAAACGGGTGAGACGCTGGTCGACGAACTCGGCCGCCGGTCTTTCACAACCTCGATCGCCTACGGCCCGACCATCGGCAAGAACATTGCGCTCGCCTATCTGCCCTGGGCGTATTGCCAGGAGGGCCGCAAGCTGACTGTCGAATATTTCGGCGAGAAATACCCGGTCGAAGTGGCCGCCGTCGGCTACAGACCGCTCTACGATCCGGAGAACCTCAATCCACGCAGCTAAGCGTTGACTGTCTACGGGTCCTCCCGCAGGAGGGTAAGGGGCGGGTTCGCAAAAACGTGAACGCAAAGACCTAGCCCGGCGCCGGGCTTTTCGCTTTATGACACGACGATTCTCGCTTACCTTACCGCATGTCTGCTTTTCCCCACGCAAGACATCTCCTCTCTGCTACCGCCGCGCTTGCGCTGGTGCCTTGGCTGACGCCGGAATCCCGCGCCGCCGAGCCTGTCGACATCGAGCTGGTTCTAGCCGTCGACGTTTCGCTTTCGATGTCGCCGGCCGAACTCGAAATCCAGCGTCGCGGCTATGTCGCGGCGCTGACGCACGACACGGTCTTGCAGGCCATCGCCGATGGCGCCTATGGCAAGATTGCCGTCACCTATGTCGAATGGGCCGGCACGACCTGGCAGCATGTCATCGTGCCGTGGACGGTAATCGCCAATCGTGCCGACGCCGAGCGGGTGGTCGAGCAACTCTCCGCCCATATGCCCAACAGCGCCCGGCGCACCTCGATTTCCGGTGCCTTGCAATTCGGCAGCGATCTCTTCGCCGAAAGCGGCTTTCAAGGCGTCAAGCGCGTCATCGACATTTCGGGCGATGGCCCCAACAATCAAGGTGCTCCCGTCGACATCACCCGCGACGGGCTGGTCAAGCAAGGCATCACCATCAATGGCCTGCCGCTGATGACCCGGAGCGGCTTCACCAGCGTCTACGACGTCAACTATCTCGACCGCTACTACACCGACTGCGTCATCGGTGGGCCCGGCGCGTTCATGATCCCGGTCAATGAGTGGACGCAGTTTCCCGAAGCGATCCGCCGCAAGCTGGTGCTCGAGCTTGCCGGGCCTGACTCACCGCGATGGGCGGCGGAAGAAGCGGCGCATCCGCCGGTCGTGCTGGCGCAAGACAAGCCGGCCACCGACTGCCTGGTCGGCGAGAAAATGTGGCGCGACCGAAGCTGGATGTTCGACAGTCGCTAGAGTATCGGACCCTCTAGACTTGGCGAGCACTCCTCGCCGGGAGGCATGGCGTCTACGCGACCAGCAACTGCTTGCGATCGACGCGCTCCTGCTGCGGCGAGCGCGCATAGAGCTCGCGGTAGCATTTGGAGAAATGCGAGGCGGAGACGAAGCCGCAGGCGACCGCCACTTCGACCACCGGCATCGATGACTGGATCAGCAAGTGCCGGGCCCGGTCGACGCGGATTTCCAGATAATAGCGGGCAGGGGATCGTCCCATCTCGGTGCGGAACAGGCGCTCGATCTGCCGGCGCGACAGGTCAACGTGATCGGCGATCTCGATCAGCGACAGCGGCTCGGACAGGTTTGCCTCCATCAATTCTATGATGGTCAGCACCTTGGAGTTCTGTACGCCAAGGCGTGCGCGCAGCGGCAGGCGCTGGCGATCGGTCGGGCTGCGTACGCGGTCAGTCAAAACCTGCTCGCAGACCCGGTTGACGAGGTTGTCGTCGAAATCGTCGCCGATCAGCTTCAGCATCATATCGAGCGCCGCGGTGCCGCCGGCGCAGGTATAGATGTTCTGGTCGATCTCGAAGAGGTCGGCAAAGACATTGGCCTTCGGGAACGCCTCGGAAAAGCCCGGCAGGTTTTCCCAATGAATGGCGCAGCGCTTGTTGGACAACAGGCCGGCGGAAGCCAGTATATGCGCGCCAGTGCACAGGCCGCCGATGGCGACGCCGCGGTTGTATTCCTCGCGCAGCCAGGCAAAGGCCGATCTGTTCTGGTAGCGCTCGACATTGATGCCGCTGCAGACGACCGCCATGTTCGGCCGTTCGGGGCCGGACATCTTCTTGCGTTCGTCCTCCAGCGAAGTGTTGACGGCGCATTCGACGCCGTTCGAGGCTCGCACCGGCTTGCCGTCGATGCTGGCGAGCCGCCAGCGGTAGGCCTCGTAGCCGAGCATCCGGTTGGCCGAGCGCAACGGATCGAGCGCCGTCGCAAATGCGATCATGGTGAAATCGGGGACCAGGAAGAATACAAACGATCGCCTGACCGGATGATTTACGACGTTCACAGGGTAGCCCTCACGCTGCAATGGCGCGAACAGGATGTCGCGATCAGCATAGCGACATCAGGAAAAACCTTTCCTGTCAATTGGCTAGGCGGCGACGGAAAGACTTTATTTGCGACACGGGTCGCAAATGGGCAATCGCTATGCGTTGACGGTCCCAACATGCCGCCGGATTGAGCAAAATATGCGGCATGTGGTCGGCGCATGACAAAAAAACGCCGCCTCGGCAAAACCGAAGCGGCGCTGTGATCAACTTCGAAGCAGCAGCAGGGAGCGCCGCTTGCGAGCTTGTCAGATCAGGCGACGAAGCCGAGCCGCGCGGCGGCCACGGCGCCGGTCTGGCCAGGCATGGTGTTGGCAAGGCGCTGGCGCTCGAGCGCGGTCGTCAGGTTCATTTCACGGCGAGCAAAAAGGCGGGCAAAAAGCTTCATCATCATCTCCATTCGGTTGCTCAGACGGGTCGCCTTCGCTTGATGGAGTGGGGCAGCTCGTTGGCTGGCGCTGATATAGGCTTACGTGCGGGGAAACTAAATCGCAAAAGCGAACCACTTGATATGAAAAGCGACACGGAATGCGACAAATTTTGGCAACTGGCAAGATTTGTGATTACTTATAAGGCGTTAGCTCGAAATGTGGGCTCTATGCAGCCTGTTCATATGCGCCATGCGGCGGTGACATGGCTCCAAAAAACATTTGATTACAAATAAAAAGGCCTGCCGGACATGATCTGCGCGGCAGGCCTTCAGTTTTGAATACACACGATCTATTTTGCTCCACCAGCCCAGGATCCAACGCCATGGCGAGTGCCGGTCTTGGTGTCGGCGGCTTCGGGCCAGCCGATATCCTTCTGCAGTTCGATCGGCAGAGAGCGGATGGCGCGTTCGGTCTGGTAGCGGGCGCGAGCCGCGCTGAATTCGGTCGCGATGCGGCCGATGGATGACAGGATGGACATTTTCATTCTCCTTTACGTTGAGCCGGGAGTTTGCCGGTCGCTCCGCATACGAAGCGCTACTTCAGGTTTGTTTCAGCTTCATTTCGTGTCGATTGCAGATCCGTGTCATGGGCCATTTCAAGGCGCTTTCGATACGTCTGCCTTCGATGGAGTTGACTATCCTCCCAAAGTGATGTTCAATCAAACGAAATGGAATGATAGTTTGCATCAGAAAAATTGAAGGTCGATCCCAATGAACGCCCCACTCAATCATCCGTTGCCGCTGCTCGATCTCGACGTCTTGCGCACCTTCGTGGCTATCGCCGAAACCGGCAGTTTCACCACCGCGGCCAATGCCGTCTTCCGCACGCCGTCGGCTGTTTCCATGCAGATCAAAAAGCTGGAGGACATTCTTGGCCGCTCCGTGTTCGCGCGCGATGCGCGCTCGGTGACGCTGACCACGGATGGCGAGATGCTGCTCGGCTACGCCCGCCGGCTGTTGTCGATCAACCGCGAGGTGGTATCGAAGTTCATCATCCCCGATATCGTCGGAGTGGTGCGGCTCGGCTCGCCGGACGATTATGGCGAGCGCGTGCTGCCGCATGTGCTGAAGCGTTTTGCACAGTCGCATCCTTCGATCGCGGTCGACGTCACCATCGACCAGAGCAGCAATCTGCGCCGGCGCATGGACGACCGGGCGCTCGATATCACGCTGCTCACCAATTCCTACAAGACCAGCGCGCTCGGCGCCGAAGTGCTGCTCACCGAACCGATCGTCTGGGCCGGCGCCAAGGGTGGCTGCGCGCATCTGCGCGAACCGCTGCCGGTGTCCTTGTGGGAAGAGGGCTGCGCCTGGCGGGCCGGGGCGCTCGAAGCGCTCGGCCGCGAGGGCCGCAACTATCGCGTCGCCTATATGAGCGCGCACACGGCCGGCCAGCGCGCCGCAATCATGTCCGACCTCGCGGTGGCGCCGCTGCCGAAATCGTTCCTCGGCAGCGACATGGTCGAGCTTTGCCCGAAGGACGGCATGCCGGATATCGGCACCTACAATCTGGCCATGGTCGTGGCGCCGGACGCCAGCGCGCCGGTGAAGGCGGTCGCCGACCACATCCGTGCGACCTTCGAAGTGTTCAGGGAAACCGGGAAATTTTGATTCAGGACCTCAACGGCGCAGCCAGGTTGTGAGCGGTGACGTCGCGATCTGTCCTTTGCAGCGCCAATTCGCCGGCTTTGGCGTGATAGCTCTCGGTTTTGCTGGTTAAAAACGCCACGATGCTGTCTCGCGCGCGACGCGCTTCTGGCATGTCGATCAGCGGCCAGACATGGAACATGCCTTCCTCGTAGACGACCTCTATATCGACACCGGCGGCACCGGCCTTTTGCGCGAAGATCAGATTGTCAGGGGTTAGCATATCGCGCGAACCGGTCAGAAGCAGCGTTTTCGGCAACACCGAGAGGTCACCGTAAAGCGGACTGATGCGCCAGTCGCTGGGATTTATGCCGGCGCTGTAAAGTCGGATTGCCTCGAGGCCACCCGGAATGCCCAGCCAGGGATCATTGCGTTCCGCCTCGAACACTTCGGGGTTGGCGAGCGACATGTCGAGGCCTGGCGAAATCAGCACATGGCGCGACGGCAAGGGCAGGGCTTCTTCCGCGGCCATCATGGTCAGCACCACGGCCATGTTGCCGCCGGCGGAATCGCCCATGAAGACGATGTCCTGCGCTTCAGCCTCGTCGAGCATCTGGCGGTAGACCTCGCCGACCATGCCGAACATGGCGTGGAAATCGTGTTCGGGAGCAATGGGGTAGATCGGCACGGTGATGCCGAAGCCCAGCCGGTCGGCCATATCGGCGATCAGCCCCCAGTGATAGGACGTGATTTGAAAGACATAGGCGCCGCCATGCAGGTAGAGGATACGCTTTCGCTCGCCGGCCTTGGGCGCGATTTCGTAGACGGGAAAGCCGTCAACGCTGCGCGTCGTGATCTCGAAACGTGATCGCAGCGAGGCGGGCGGCTGGTGGTTCTCCGTCTTGCGCGCATAGGCGATCCAGCGCTGCAGGTTTTCCGGGCTGGAAAAGGCTTTCTTGCGGCTATACCTGAGCACGAAGGAAACGACGTGGCTTTTGATACTGGGCATGCGGACACACGGACTTCGGCTGAGCCGACTAAGAGAACCCCTCGCTATCGAAGATCGTGCCTTCGCCCAGAATGTCAAGATTTGCACGGTTTCAACACGGTTGTGTGATTCAGCCATAAGCAAGACCGGCGGTGGTCATTGCCCATGTGCCGCCGCAGCGCTCATCGCGGAGGCAGCAGTGCAGCGCGCAGCCGACTGTCGCTTGCTGCCGGAGCCGCATGACGGCTTCGGCGCTTGGCCAGTCGCTTAAATTTGTCAGCGAAGGTCATCAGCGCGCTGAACCGAGAAGCAGGGCCGACAAGGTGGCCTGCGGGTCGTTGCGCGGCGACACGGGCCAGCCGATGTCCCTCTGAATTTCGGGCGGCAGGCTGTTCATGGCCCGGACGGAGCTGTTCCTGTTGTGTGCATGCTTGATGGCCAGACCATAGCGGCCGAGGCTTTCGAACATCGACATCTTCATCTCCCTTGGAGTGCTGCGGCGGCTGAAAGTTATTTCCTGCCTGCCGTTCGATGCCGGTTAAATGCGCCGTGCATGTTTCTGGTGGATTTCACGAAAACAGCGCCTTGTTTCAGTTTGGGCTGATCCGGAAACATTTGCATGCAAACGAGAATGAGGGCGAAGTGCAGCTTTTAGCAGCGGGATGCTACCCCCGGCCGCGCCGGGCCGCGTGGCCTTCGCGCGAACGCCGCCGCGGGGCGGCATCGCCGGCAATGCCGTCCTCGCTGACGGTCTTGCGCGGTGGCAGTTTCACCGCCGCCGATAGTTTCGGGAACGGGTCGACCTTGTTCGGCAGCGCCATGGCATAGACGAAATGCTCCTGGAATCTCGGCTCCAGCGCGGTCTCGATCTTCTCGATCCGGCTCACCGTTTCCTCGATCTCGCGGCGATAGCCGCGGTTCAAGAGTGCCATGCGCGCGCCGGCACCGGCGGCGTTGCCGACGGCCGAGACCTTGTCGAGATCGCAGTCGGGGATCAGTCCCAGCACCATTGCGTATTTCGGATCGATGAAGGAGCCAAAGGCGCCGGCGAAGTGGATGCGATCGACGTGATCAGTATGCTGCTTTTCCATCAACAGCTTGGTGCCGGCGTAGAGGGCCGCCTTGGCGAGCTGGATGGCGCGCACATCGGTCTGGGTGATGGTGATCCTGGGTTCACCCTCCTTCAGCACGTAAGAGAAGGTGCGGCCATTCGCGGTGACCCGCGGCGAGCGGGCGGAGAGCCCGCCATCGACGACACCGTCCTCGGAGATGATGCCGGCCAGATACATTTCGGCGACCACCTCGATGATGCCGGAGCCGCAGATACCGGTGACGCCGGTTGCCTGCACGCTGTCGAGGAAGCCGGGTTCGTCGGACCACAGTTCCGAGCCGATGACGCGGAATTTCGGTTCCAGCGTGTCGGGATCGATGCGGACGCGCTCGATGGCGCCGGGAGCGGCGCGCTGGCCGCCCGAGATTTCCGCGCCCTCAAAGGCCGGGCCAGTGGGCGAGGAGGCCGCCACGACCCGCTGACGATTGCCGAGCACGATCTCCGCATTGGTGCCGACATCGACGATCAGCATCATCTCGTCCTGGCGGTGCGGGCCTTCCGACAGCGTCACCGCAGCCGCGTCGGCGCCGACATGGCCGGCGATGCAAGGCAGCATATAGAGCCTGGCGCCCTGGTTGAGCTTGAGGCCGATATCCGACGCCTTGATGTGCACGGCACCCGAGACGGCCAGCGCGAAAGGCGCGCCGCCGAGTTCGGTCGGATCGATGCCGAGGAACAGGTGGTGCATGATCGGATTGCCGACGAAGACGGAATCCAGGATGTCGTTGCGCTGGACGTTGCCTTCTGCGCAGACCTTGTCGACGAGACCAGAGATCGCCTCGCGCACCGCGACTGTCATGCCCTCGCGACCGTCGGGGTTCATCATCACATAGGAAACGCGGCTCATCAGATCCTCGCCGAAGCGGATCTGCGGGTTCGACGTGCCCGACGAGGCGGCGACGCGGCCCGACAGCAGCGACACCAGATGCATGGCGATGGTAGTCGAGCCGATATCGCAGGCAAGCCCGTAAGCCTCGTTCTTGAGACCGGGCCACAAGGAGATGACCCGCGCGGTCTCGCTTTCGGCATCCTTGTGGATGGCGGCGGTCGCGGTCCAGTTGCCTTTGCGCAAGATGCCTTGCACCTGTGGCAGAAGATGGAAATCGAAATCGAGGCTCTTGAGCCCCCAGTCCTTCATCAGCGCGATCTTCAGGCGATCGAGATCGCCTGATGGATTGTGCATGTCGGGCTCTTCGATCTCGACATAGCACATGTGGATTGCCGAATCGCGGGCGATGACCCTGGTGTCGGCGTCCTTGCGGATGGTCTGTGCGTTGATGACCGTATCCTGCGGCACGTCGACGACAAGGTCGCCGAGGATCTGCGCCGAGCAGGACAGGCGGCGCCGTTCGGGAAGGCCGCGCACGCGTTCGTAGCGCTCTTCCTTGGCGCCTTTGGGCGAGATGTGGTCGTTGGAGGAGACGATCTTGTGCTTGGCGAAATTGCCTTCCTGCACCTCGACCTGGCAGCGCCCGCAAGTGGCGCGTCCGCCGCACACGCTCTCGACATAGACGCCGAGCTGGCGTGCCGCATCGAGCACCGGCGTGCCGACCGGAAACCGCCCGCGCTTGCCGGACGGCATGAACAGCACGAGCGGATCGGTGATGTTGGCAGGAGAGTTCACGATTGCGCGCTTATCCTCGGGCCATACGGGCTTCACGGCCACCGCGACGGCGGCCGCCATTGCCATTGCCTTCGCCCGGCGCATTGACTTGTGTGGGCGCCGCGATCGCCTGGCCGCCTTCGGCCGACTTGTAGTCCTTGTAGGTCCTGATCCAGTTGGTGCAGTTCTCGTCGGTGCCGTTCAGCACGTTGGCGCCGCGCACCGCCTCCATCTCTTGCGGCCGCACCGGGTTCATGATCGCCGAGGTCATGCCGGCGCCGATCACCATCGGGATGAAGGCGGCATTAATGCCGTGGCGATGCGGCAGGCCGAACGAGATGTTTGACAGGCCGCAGGTGGTATTGACCTTGAGCTCCTCACGCAGCCGGCGCAGGAGGGCAAAGACCTGGCGGCCGGCGTCGCCCAGCGCGCCGATCGGCATGACCAGCGGGTCGACGACCACATCATGCGCCGGAATGCCGAAATCGGCGCAGCGCTCGACGATCTTCTTGGCGACGGCGAAACGCACGTCCGGATCCATCGAAATGCCTGTCTCGTCATTGGAGATGGCAACCACCGGAACATTGTATTTCTTGACCAGCGGCAGGATGGCTTCGAGCTTCTCTTCCTCGCCGGTGACGGAATTGACCAGCGGCCGGCCCTTGGCGACCTTGAGCGCCGCCTCGATCGCCGCGGTCACCGAACTGTCGATCGACAGCGGCAGGTCGACCAGGCCCTGCACGATCTCCAGCGTCTGCACCAGCAGGCCGGGTTCGGTCTCGTTCGGATTGACCGAGGTGACGCCGGCATTGACGTCGAGCATGGTCGCGCCGCAGGCGGCCTGTTCCAGCGCGTCCCTGATGACGGTATCGAAATTGCCTGTGATCATCTCGGCCGCGAGCTTCTTGCGCCCGGTTGGATTGATGCGCTCACCGATCACGCAGAAGGGCTGGTCGAAGCCGATAATGATTTCTCGTGTCGCCGAGGCGACGATCGTCCGGGTCATGAAATCTCTCCCTCGTGATATAAAGACTTCTTTATATCGTTTCTGATTTCGATCAAGCGAATGGTGACCGTCCGCGCCGTCAATGCGCGGTCTTGACCATGTCGACCTGCGTTTCGGTGATCTCGTCGTGCAATATGTGGTCGAGCCGCTCGGCGACGAGCTGGTCGTCGCGGCGGATTTCGCGTTTCCAGGGCTGGCGGCCCTTCAGGACGCCCGATTCATCGACGATCTCGGCGACGTACTCCTCCTGGCGATAGGCCATGACATGGACGCCGGAGACGCCGGGAATCTCTTTCACCTCGTTGATGATGTCGATGCAGAGCTGCTTGCCTTCCTTCTTCTGGTCCTGGGCGCCTTCCAGCCGCTTGACGATCGAATCGGGGATATGAATGCCCGGCACGTTGGAGCGGATCCATTTGGCCGTCTTGGCCGAGGCCAGCGGCCCGACGCCACACAGGATGAAGCATTTTTCCGTGAAACCGAGATCGCGGACCTGCTGCATGTAGGTGCGGAACATCGGCACGTCGAAGCAGTACTGGCTCTGCACGAACTGTGCGCCGGCGGCGATCTTCTTGCCCAGCCGGTAGGGGCGGAAATCGATCGGCGGCGCGAAAGGGTTGACCGCCGCACCGAGGAAAAGCTGAGGCGGCGTCGTCAGCTTGCGGCCGGAGAGGAACTTGCCGTTGTCGCGCATGATGCGGCAGGTTTCCAGGAGCGACATGCAGTCGAGATCGAATACCGGCTTGGCGCCTGGCTGGTCGCCGGCCTGCACGCCGTCGCCGGTCAGGCACAGCATGTTGGCGACGCCCATCGCCGCCCCGCCCAGCACGTCGCCCTGGATGGCGATGCGATTCCTGTCGCGGCAGGCGATCTGCATGATCGGGGCATAACCCATGCGGGTCAGCAGCGCACAGATGCCGACCGACGACATGTGGCAGTTGGCGCCCGACGCGTCGACGGCGTTGATGGCGTCAACCCAGCCGTCGAAGATTTTGGCGCGGTTGTAGACGTCTTCCGGATCGGCGCTGTCGGGCGGGTTGAGCTCGGTCGTCACGGCGAACTCGCCGCGCCTCAGGACGCGCTCCAGCCGGCCGCGCGAGGTGTGGCCGGGCAGCGGATCGAGCGGCAGATGGATGCCGGCCGGGTTCTCGTCGGGCTGGCGGCCGATCATGCCGGTGCCCCGGTGTTCGGAGCGTTGCGCGCGGCCTCGCGCGCGGCGGCGGCCTGTGCGGTCACCCGCAGCCATGCCGAGGTCTCGCGCAGCGACTGGTCGACCGGCTTCTGCACGTCGAGGATCTTGTCGCCATGCACCATATTTCGCGAACCTTCCCAGGCCTTGACCCAGACGCACGGCATATCAGGCTCGACTTCGCAATTGCCGTTGGCGCGCACACCGCCGCAAGGGCCATTGCGCAATTGCTTGGGGCAATTCATCGGGCACGACATGCCGGTAGAAGAAAGGATGCACTGGCCGCACATGCGGCAGTCGAACATAAAACCCTTGACGCGTTTTTCGACGAATTTGATCGGACCTTCGACGCGGCCGTAACCGATGCCCTTCCACAGCGGATGGAGGAGCAAAAACATGTCGGAGAACCTGGCGTAGAACCATTCGAGCAGTCGCGAGTGGCGGACGGACCACAGCCGGACAGCGAAGGAGCGCTGCACGCGCCGCTGCGGCGACACGTCGGCCGGCTTGTAGTCGGATTTCGGCGCTGCTTTCTTGACCAGAGTGGCCTGGGTAATCGCCGGGGTCGTTTCAGACATCTTCTTTTCCGCCCGCCTTGACCAGAGCGACCAGCCGCTCGCGGTCGTATTTCGCGTCGATGTCCTGAAAGGCTTTTTCAGCCTCGCCTTCAAGATCGTCGCTGACCGGCACGGGGTCGGCCTTGCGCCATTCGGCCAGGTAGTCGTCGGTGCCGCCGGCGCCGGTGCGCATCGCGCACATGTCGATCGCCTCGGTAAAGCGCAGCGGCAGTTCGCGCTTGGCGTTCTGCCGGCCTTTCTTGACGATGACCTGGGCGGGGATGTCGCGCCAGTAGACGACGATCAGATCGGCCATGAATTCCTGCTCCCGTAGAGCGCCGTCCGTCCAATCGGATGGACAAAGGACGCTCTACCACTTTGACGCAACTGCATCGTGCTTTCCGGAGATCGATCTTCGGGCCGATGCAGTGGTTCCGAGCATTGCCGGAAGCGCTGTTGGGCTGCTTGTTATGGGACGACGCGCGCGCATTCAAAAGCGACGCAATTGGAGGCCGCAAGGGAAAGATGAAAGTTTTCGGTATTTGGCTTGGTATGGATCAGCCGGCGCGACGATCGAAGCTGCCGACAAGCTTCCTGTGGAAGCGGATATAGCCTCGCTCGGTCGTGCGCAGATGTTCAGCGACAATCTGGTGGAAACGCGGCAGGCGGTGAAAGGGAACGGCCGGATAGGAATGGTGCTCGGAGTGGTAAGGCATGTTCCACGCCACGAAGCGTACCAGCCGTGTGGTAAAGGTGGTGCGGGTGTTTTCGAGCATGTTGGCGACATGCGGGCAGAGCGCGTGCTCGGCCAACAGATAGGCCCGCAAAAACGGCTGGCCGACCAGCACCGGCACAATCCAGACCCACAGCAGCAGCGCCGACTGCACGGCCAGCGAGGCCGCCAGCAGCACCGCATAGGCGATCAGAAAACAACGTGCTTGCGAAATCACCTTGTCGCGGCCCTTGTCAGGCACGAAGCCGTCGCGGTTGCGGCCGGCGGCGTTGACGACGATCACGCGCGCCATGCCGCTCCAATAGGGGATCCCGGAGAGATAGCGCACATACTGGCCGATGGTCTCCGGTTTCGGAGCCATCAGTTCGGGATCATTGTTCGGATCGTGCGTGTGACGGTGGTGTGCGAAATGGAAATAGCGGAACCATGCCGGCGGCAGCAGGATCAGGAAGCCGGTCACGGCGGCGATGGCGCGATTGAGCCATGGCGTCCTGAATGCCGTTTCGTGGATGGTCTCATGCAACAGCATGAAGAAAAAGACGATCAGGATCCCCTGCGGCAGCATGAGAATCGGCCAGAACGGAATGCTGGCCGCGATCAGCGCACCCAGCACCACAACCAGCCCGCCGTGAACGGCCAACCGGACAATACCGGGCCTGTCCAGTTTAACGGTGAGGTCGCGACGATCCTCGGCCGAAAGGCTGGCGATGATGGTGCGGTGGTCGATTTCGCTCATGGGGGCCAAGCTTATCGCCGGGGCGCTGTCCGGTAAATCGGTGTACAGACGCCGGTTTTTACGCCGGTCCAGAAATAGAACCAGATCGTCGGATGACCACTGTTTCGAGGGCAGGCCGGGATATGATGTGGCAAACTTGCCGGCTGCGCATCCCTGACCGCCTCGATGCTATCGCGTGAGAATGCCGCCTGCCGCAGCGCGTAGCTTGAAATCGTATCGCCTGCCTCAGGCTTGCCGCACACCTGCCGCAGCACGCCGCAAGCCAGGGATCGCGGGCTCAGCGCTTGAATTCAAGGATGTCGAGCTTCGATTCATAATAGGGCGCCGGGAACTCGATGCGCCATTCGTTGGCGCTGTTGCGAAAGGTATAGCCGACCTGATCGCTTTGTGGGCCGCCGCCATAGGGTTTTGCAGGATCGTCGTTGACAGAAAGGGAGCCGAGATAGATCGAGCGCTTGTCGCCGTCGTCGAAGATACGGCCCTTGGTGCGCTGCGAACCGGTGAGTTTTTCCAGCATCCAGCCCGAACCATCGTCGCTCACCTTGCACTTGAACCAGCCATAGATGACGAGCGGGCTCAGCCCGCCGGCCTTGATGGTGCGGCACTGCCAGTTGCCGATCAGGTCCTTGTCGGAAAACGCGACCAGCGGCTTTGCCAGCAAGGCGTCGAGCTGCTTGACATCGGCGGCGTCGCCAGCCCTGGCTTCGTCAAGGGCTGCCTTGCGCGTCTCGTCATATTTGTCGAGCCGCACCTTGTCGGCGGGCGTGATCAGCTTCTGCACCTCGCCATCGGCGAGCGCGGGCAGGGCGAAGCAGACAACGCCTGCGGCAATCAGGAGGCGAGCGATCATCGGTGCGTTTCCTGGTCGAAAGCTGGAACAGCCTGTTTTCTCGTTTGGCATACAACTTATCCGTTCGCGGCGACCTGTCATCCGTGCTTAACAGCGAACAGCTTAGAAATCGTGGTTTCGCCGATGCGGATCTTGCTTACGGGATCGTCAGGCTGGCTGAGCAGCGCGCTAGCGCCGCGCCTGCGGGCTCTTGGCCATGGCGTCATCGGCCTCGATCCCGCCCCGTCGGCGCAAACGCAGGTGATCGGCTCGGTCGCCGACCGTGATCTGGTCATGCGGACGGTCAGGGAAAACCGCATCGAGGCGATCATCCACAGCGGCGCGCTGCACAAGCCTGACATCGAACACCAACGTAATGAGGATTTCATCGAGACGAATGTGCGCGGCACGCTCAACCTGCTCGACGCGGCGGTGGTATCAGGCGTTCAGCGCTTCATCTTCACGTCGACGACCTCGCTGATGATCTCGAAAGCCATACGCGCCGGCTTGACCGGCGGTACGCGCAAGGCCGCCTGGCTGACGGAAGACATGTCGCCCGAGCCGCGCAACATCTACGGCGTCACCAAGCTTTCGGCCGAGCATCTTTGCCGCCTCTATCACATCCAGTCCGGACTGCCGGTGATCGTGCTGCGCACTGCCCGGTTCTTTCCCGAAGCAGACGACATGGCGCATGCGATCGAGCAGTCGGACGCCAACACCAAGGCCAATGAACTGTTGTTCCGCCGGCTGACCGTGGAAGATGCCGCCGAGGCTCATGTCGCGGCGCTGGAGAAGGCGCGACAACTAGGCTTCGACATCTTCATCATCTCGGCGCCAACGCCGTTCCGGCCTGATGATTGCGAGGCATTGATCGCTGACGCGCCGCCCGTCGTCGCCCGCCATTTTCCGGAATTTCCGGCGCTCTATGCGCGAAAGGGCTGGACGATGTTTTCCTCGATCGACCGTGTCTACGACGCCTCGCGGGCGCGGGACAGGCTGGGCTTCGTCTGCAAGACGAGCTTTGCCGCTGTGCTCGCCGGACTTGCAGCGGAAGATGGCGCCGCCTGATCGAACGGTCAGCCGTGTGCCGCGGCGCTGGCCAGCTCCGTCGTCAGGTCGCCATAGCCGGTCGAGCGGCGCTCATAGGCGAGGCCGAGCATTCTTGCGGCTTTCTCGGCGACCTTGTCGAGTTCCGGGTCGTCGGTCTGGGCGATATAGACCAGCTTCTCGTAATTGCCGAAATAGTCCTTGATCAGCTCGGGATGCCTGTCGAGGCCGAGCGGCTTCATGAAGAAGGCGTCGAACTGCCGGCACAGGAAATCGGTCATGTAGAACGACATCATGTCGTCGTCGGCGACCTTCGCATAGGCGTCCATGCCTTGGTAGAAGGCAAAGCAGTGCGGACCGGCCATGCGCTCGACGCCGTGCTTCTCGCAGACGCGGTCAAGCAGGCCGCCGGTGCCGCAATCGGCATAGCCGACGAAGATGTTTCTATAGCCGTCCGCCTTGGCCTTCTCAATTGCCTTGTCCATGGCCGGCGCGATGCGGTCCGGGTAGAAATGGAACTCCGCCGGCAGGCAGGTCAGGTCGAGATGGTCGAGCCCCAGCTGCTCCTTGACGGCCAGAACTTCGCGCGCAATCATCCCGCAGGCGATGACAAGCAGCCTGTCGCCTTGGTCGGGTTGTAGCTTTCGCGCAATGCTCATAGAACCAGTCTAACCGATTTTCCTTGCTGTCCCACGAATCTATCTGTTGAGGGAGATACCATTCATGAAACCGCTACGCATTGCACCGATCGCCATTCTCGCTTGCGCCCTGGCACTTTCGGCGTGCGCCAACACCATCCGTGGCGTCGGCAGGGACGTCAAATCGACAGCCAACGCGGTTGAGGACACGGTCGAGAACCCCTGATCCGCAGTCTCGCCAAGCGCATTGCTCTCAAGATAGTTCAAGCGATGCGCATTAAGTCCTTGTAACATCTGGGAACAAGAAAGTCGTGCTGCAAGGCGCGGATCCGGCGGCCACGAAAAGTTGACTTTTCGAGCGGGGGATATGCCGTTAATCTTTTCTGATACCCTCAACAACGAAGCTAGGAGCCATAGGATGAAGACCGCTCTCTTAGTTGTCGCCGCTCTGGGCCTTTCGGTGTCCGGCGCCGCAGCGGAATGTGTTGGCCACACTAAAACGACGGCTTCCGTAGATCCGCAAACCAAAGCTGCAAGCGTAGATCAGCAGACCAAAGTCGCAAGCGTCGCGAATACGCCGACAACTGCCGAAACGCCGATCCTGAAAAAGGAAGAGGCGAAAGAGTCAGAATAGGCGCTTCAACCCGCCCGAACGCTCCGAGCGAGGCTTGCCGCGCTCAACTTCCCGTCCAAAGTTTCACCGGGTATGTTCGCTGCGGGGCGCTGTTGCTTGTTGATGTCAAGACATGCCAGCGTCGCGCGCCGCCTTGGCCTGGCATAGCATAAGTACGGGCCGTCGTACTTATGCTATGGTCTCCTCCTTGGTCTGCCATCCCCAGCCGCGCGGGCGAAATATCTAAATATCCTGGCATTCCAACGGCTATTTCTTGCAACGCCGTGACGAGCAAGCAGCAACAGGATAGTATCGGCTCGAGGGAGGGGCTGGTGCTATGGGAATACTTCGACCGCGACAAAAGCCCAAGAGGGCGTACCCAAACAGCGACCGCATTGAAGAGGATGGTCGCCGCATTTACAGCGCCTATGAAGGAACTAAAAGGCGCCACCCTACAGCTTCAGTGCAGCGCGCTCGTTTTGTCGCGATCATTGGCGTTACATCTGCCATCGCGATGGTGCTGGCGTGGTGGCTATGGCACCTAGCGTGATGGCAAAATGAACGTTTGCAGTGCGCCTAGGGAGATCCGCCTTTGAGGGCGATCAGGCCGATCAGGATTGCGCTTGCCGCAGCAATCGACGCCCACCAAGTCGCATCGCGCGAAGGTCGCCAGTGTCGGCGGTGTTTAGCGCGCTTTCGCCACTTGCCAGACCGATTATCGTAGCGCGATTTTTCCACTCCTCCCAGTCCCAGAGTCAACAATGCGTTTGTTGCCGATTGGAGTCAGACGCGCGCCCAAGGGTCGGCTTTAGGCGGCGCGCGCCAAGCCAACGGCTATTTCCAAGGCGATCGGCCCGCGCATGGCGGGAGTGCAGGTTTTAACCTCACCGATCGAAACCGACTTCATCACAATGAACGGCGACAATCTCAAAGAGTCAGGGCATGACCGGCGCATCGGAATTCTGTTGGATCGAATAGATGTGTTGGCTGGGAAATAGCACAGTTAGGCGCTCCGCGAAGGTAATCGCTGAGGCTGAGCGCGCCGAACGCGCCGCAAAGACGGCAAGATTGAAATCGCTTCGCATGGCAACTCAGAGTGACTTGAATGTTTCGTTTCCGGAGGAGCTCGATTGCTCGCTCCTCGTCGCGGCACTGATTCAAGGCGAATCATCGGGCCAGCCTTTCAACCGTCTCAATGATGGCTTTGGCAAGGGCTTCGCCTTCATGGACAGGCTCGGAACCGAATAGCAACAAAACTGCTTCCGCGCTCGGAAGCAAGCCGGGCCGGCAGGTCTGTTCAATAGCCATACGAACCAGTCTGAGGGGCGGCCCCGGCGCTGCGGATGTTCTGTTGGACTTCCATGCTAGCGCACCATGTCACGCAGCGGCCTCTTGCGCTCCTGCGGCCGGTATTTCTCCACCCGCCTGACCTTATCCAAACCCACCGTAACCAGCCCAATATGCTGGCCGCGCTTGACCTTTGTAGAATCGCGGATGGAATGCGGGAATCCGTAGGAGGGGATGGAGACGCTTACACCGTCCCTCGCTTAACCGCCTTCGCACTGTGGCTGTGATCGCCACCACGTCAAGAAGTTGCTGATATACGAGACAACGCGCTTCGCTCTAGCGGGAACGGCCCAGCGGCTTGGTTGCGAGGGGGACTGGCAGCTGGAGGCCGCTGGGCCTTGACCAGCTAGCTTAAGAGGAGGCGCTGTGCTGGCTGACCAAAAACTTACGCTCAAGGCAACGGAATAACATCATTCGAACGAACACTGTTCGTCAGCATGTTCCTGATGCTGGACATCCGAAGGGCAAGCCAGGCCAGCGGACTATGAGGAGCCGCATTTTGCCCGCATGTCGAGAGGCTGGGGGAAGCTATTGTTCGGTCGGCAGCGGCTCACGGTCGGGGAGATGCAGCACCTCGGCAAGATTCCGCTTGTCGAACGTTTGGGCCACAAACGGGGTAGAACTCGAGGTAGCTTTCCTCGTCGTTGGCAGGCGTCCCGTGGCGCTTGCCTGCTGGTTGCGGGGTGTTGATTCGATCTCGTCTTACGTTTGGTCGCTACCGTGCGTTTGATAGACGGCCCGACAGCCAATCGGGGGCGACAAGCTGGCCGCCGGGCCTAGCCAGCGGGCAATTGGGTCCGTTCGCCGGTTGGGCCGAACTATAGTCATTTCATGCAACATTTCTAATTTAGTAAAATGGTCATGATCCGTTCCCTTAGTCATCAAACCGGATGAGCCTAGAGTCAATTTGGTGCCTAACGGGAGGAAGAGTGACCGGCATCCCGCCTCCGTTTTGCGGTGCTGATCAAGCGGAACATTAGGGGTTTCTAACAGTTGTCTGGGAGCAGTGGGCCTATTCCCCCGCTTAGCCCCCACTGCAGATCGGGCCGCAGCCCGATCGGCCCGCGCTCAGAGGAGGAGCGCGGGCTTCTCCTTGTCAGTGCGATGCAGATAAGGGGTGGCCGGCGCCGCTTTGGGGGGCGTTGGGGTAGAGTGCCTTGTAGGGCGCCGGCCGGGCGGCGTTGGGGTCCGCCGCACGAATAAGCTACCAGAGGTTAGGTCCGTGTGTATGGCGTGATCGCGGAAGTACCGCGTTTCCAAGAGTTAGCCGGCCAGCGCCATGCCGACGGGAATGCCTATGCCGATCGAGAAATCCAGTGGCGATTGGGCCCGGGGCCGACGGCACCGGGCCAGTCCCTGCGGGGAATTGGCTAAAAGCTCAGGCCGAAGCGCGGACGTTGTGCTTCCGTTTCATGAAGTCCTTGGCGGTCTCGACCGCCACGGCAGCGTCGCGGCAATAGGCGTCGGCGCCGACTGCCTTGCCGAACTCCTCGTTGAGCGGCGCGCCGCCGACCAGCACGACATAGTCGTCACGGATGCCCTTTTCCTTCATCGTATCGATGACCACCTTCATGTAAGGCATGGTCGTCGTCAGCAGCGCCGACATGCCGATGATGTCGGGCTGGTGCTGCTCAATGGCATCGAGATATTTTTCCACCGCATTGTTGATGCCGAGGTCGATGACGTCGAAGCCGGCGCCCTCCATCATCATGCCGACAAGGTTCTTGCCGATGTCGTGGATGTCGCCCTTGACGGTGCCGATCACCATCTTGCCCTGTTTTGGCGCGCCGGTGGCGACGAGCAGCGGACGCAGGATGAACATGCCCGCCTTCATCGCGTTGGCCGACAACAGCACTTCCGGCACGAACAGGATGCCGTCGCGAAAATCCTCGCCGACGATGCGCATGCCTTCGACCAGCGCCTCGGTCAGCACCTTGTAAGGCGCCCAGCCGCGCTCGAGGAGGATGTTGGTGCCTTCCTCGATCTCTTCCTTCAGCCCGTCATAAAGATCGTCGTGCATCTGCTGCACGAGCTCGTCGTCGGAAAGCTCGGAAAGGATGATCTCGTCGTCGGCCATTTTTAATCCAGCTCCTTGCCGCACGGATACAGTTGCGGGGCCTCAAATATCACGTCAATACCTAACCCGCTACAGGCTTGCGTCCATAGCTGATTTGCGACTTCCCGCAAAAGGAAAGCGACTGCAAATCTATTGGAATTCTTGTCGATTTTGCGACAGGCGTTGGCGCTGGCGGGCCGTTTCGAATAGGGTGCATGACTACGATCCGGCCAGAAGCCGCGATATGCGGCCGTAACAATTGCGCCAGAACAAAGTCAGGGAAGAACGATCATGAGTGAGAACACGGCGGTCGACCAGGAAGCGTCAAACGCGCGGCGCGGACGCGCCGCCAGCGGTGGCGCCGCTGCCCGGCGGGCGGCGCGCTCGGGTGGCGGCCCCGGCACCCAGCTCACCTACATCAAGCGCAAGATCAACGTCTATGAGGTGCTGGACGAGGAAGGGCTGGCGCTGATCGAGAAGAACACCGACACGGTGCTCGAGGAGATCGGCATCATCTTTCGCGACGACGCCGAGGCGCTGCAACTGTGGAAAGAAGCCGGCGCCGACGTCAAGGGCGAGCGCGTGCATTTCCCGAAGGGGCTCTGCCGCTCACTTTTGAAAACCGCGCCGTCCGTCTATACCCAGCATGCCCGCAATGCAGAACGTTCGGTGCAGATCGGCGGCAACGCCACGGTCTTCGCGCCGGTCTACGGCCCGCCCTTCGTGCGCGACCTCGATGGCGTCAGGCGCTATGCGACGATCGAGGATTTCCAGAATTTCGTGAAGCTCGCCTTTATGGCGCCGTCGATCCACCATTCGGGCGGCACGGTGTGCGAGCCGGTCGACGTGCCGGTCAACAAGCGCCATCTCGACATGATCTACAGCCACATCAAATATTCGGATAAGCCGTTTATGGGCTCGGTCACCGCGCCGGAGCGCGCCGAAGACACGGTTGCTATGGCCAAGATCGTGTTCGGCGACGATTTCGTCGAGAACAACACGGTGCTGACTAGCCTGATCAACGCCAACTCGCCGATGGTGTTCGACGAGACCATGCTGGGCGCGCTGAAAGTCTATTCGCGCCACAACCAGGCTTGTATCGTCACGCCGTTCATTCTCGCCGGCGCAATGAGCCCGGTGACGGTCGCCGGCACGCTGACCCAGGTTCTGGCCGAAGTGCTGGCCGGCGCGTCGTTCACGCAGCTGATCCGGCCGGGCGCGCCGGTGCTGTTCGGCACCTTCGCCTCGTCGATTTCGATGCAGTCGGGCGCGCCGACCTTCGGCACGCCGGAGCCGTCGCTCGTCTCTTATGGTGCGGCGCAACTCGCCCGCCGGCTTGGCCTGCCGTTCCGCACCGGCGGCTCGCTGTGTGCTTCGAAGATACCGGACGCGCAGGCGGCTTATGAGAGCGCCAACACACTGAACTCGACGATCCTCGCCGGCACCAACTTCGTGCTGCACTCGGCCGGCTGGCTCGAGGGCGGGCTCGCCTCCTGCTACGAAAAATTCATGATGGACATCGACCAGCTCGGCATGACGCAGAAGTTCTCCGAAGGCGTCGACCTGTCGGAAAACGGCCAGGCGATGGACGCCATCCGCCAGGTCGGTCCGGGCAGCCATTATCTCGGCTGCGACCACACCCAGGCCAATTTCCAGACCGCCTTCTACCGTTCCAATATTGCCGACAACAATTCCTACGAGCAGTGGCTGGCCGAGGGCGAAAAAACCGCACCGCAGCGCGCCAACGAACTCGCCCGCCGCTGGCTGGAAAGCTATGAGGCGCCGCATCTCGATCAGGGCATCGACGATGGGCTGAAGGAGTTCATCGCCAGCAAGAAGGCATCGATGGCCGACGCCTTCACCTGAAAGGAGCCCGAGTCAGGCGGGGCTAAAGTCGCCAACATCATCCACGAGGAAGTCTGGCGGAGCGCCTTCTCCGAGCCGGACAAGAAGGGGTGATTTGCGTCCGCCCGTCCGATGTCTTCGGACATCGCTTGCCCGGAGACAGGAATGGCTCGAAGGAAGGTATTCAAGGGTGTCGCGATCGATATCGCCAGATCGTTCGTGAGACGTAACAACGAGGTTGATGGCTACTGGGGCGTTGGCAAACTCCACTCATTGGCACGAAACAGTTCGACGTCCAAAATTCGAATGGACCTCTCAGAACAGTCTTCTGCGATATTGCCAGGCTTCGCTTCGATGATAGGACGGTATCGTTCCATGATTGAGGCCCAGGCCGCGGCTCGCGGTTTGAAACTTCAAACTTGTTCCATTGAGTTAGAATTTGATCTGCCTCGGACCCCTACCTGCTCGGATGACGAAAACGGTTTTAGGTGCTCGCTGACGATTGTCGATGATCGGGGGAAAGGTTGGAGCCATGTGGTCTGGGGGTGTTCCCGCCCTCACGATCCGAAACGAGAGTCACGCAGCTTACGAGTTTTATAAGGCCACCATGTCTGATGTGACGTCTTTTTGGTTGCCATCGCACGAGTCCCGACCTCGTTATGAAGGCGTTGACAAGGCCTTGACCGCTCACGGGCTTACCCCCCGCGGTGGCTTCAATTTCGCAGACGGTGAGCAAGCCCCTTCCGGTCTCTCCGGCGCTGCCGCCAGATCCGTGTTGCTGGCCGGGCAGGCGGGCGCCGCGCCATGGCCGCATTTCCTGCGCTGGAAAGAAAGCCAATCGGGGACCATCGCCAATCCGCTGGACACATGGTCGCGAGAAGTAATCGGCGCAGTGGCTGAGACATTCGGGGCGCGGGCGGTTTCGCCTTCTGACAGGCCGTATCTGCCGTTCCAGCAATGGGCGATGCGGGCGGAGGGCTTGCGGCCGTCGCCGCTCGGCATCCTCATGCATCCGCAATATGGGCTCTGGCACGCCTATCGCGGCGCGCTGCTGTTCGAGGACGAGATTGCGTTTCCAGAACCCCGCGACGTGATTCACCCTTGTGATGCATGTCTGGAGAAACCCTGCCTGAAATCCTGTCCGGTCGACGCTTATTCTGCGGATGGTTTCGCGCACAAAACCTGTCTGGCACATGTGCGTGGGCAAAACGGCGCGCCTTGCCGAACCGGCGGCTGCCTCGACCGCAACGCCTGTCCCTACGGCGCGGCCTATCGCTATCCGCCACAGGTTCAGGCCTTCCACATGGCCGCTTTCGCGGGTGTGTAGCACCGCCGAATGCCGCACGAAGTCTTGCAATGAAGCTGCCTCATTGCGACTTGCCCTGGTGGCCTGCGTGGATGTCGCGCGACCGTGGTCGTCGTCTGACGGCTGACAGAAAATTCTTTCCATCATCCCAAGGAATCGCCATTAGCCTTCGTCCAACAGGCAAATGATGGCGCTGATGCTGGATGAAAGCGAAGCCTCCGACGCCGAGTTGATCGGGCGGGCGAAGGGCGGAGACAGGGGGGCTTTCGGCACATTGCTCGAAAGGCACTATGATTTCGTCTATCGCGCCGCCTATCGCTGGTGCGGGAAAAAGGCCGACGCCGAGGATATCGCCCAAGAAGTCTGCGTCCGGCTTGGCCGGGCGATCCGCGATTATCATGGCAACGGCGCCTTCACCACCTGGCTCTACGCCATGACGCTGAATGCAGCGCGCGACATGATGCGCAAGACCGTCCGCGAGACGACCAAGACCGAAGCCTACGGCGCTTACGAGCGGATCTCGGGAGAAGCTCCGGTCGAGCCCGAAGATCCGGCCGCGGCGCTTTGGGCGGCGGTGCGGATGCTGCCGGACAAGCAGCGCGACGCGGTGCTGCTCGTCTATGGCGAAGGGCTGAGCCACGCAGCCGCGGCCGAGGCGATGGGCATCTCGGAGACGACGGTTTCCTGGCACATCCACGAAGCGAAGAAACGGTTGAAGACGCTCCTGCTTTCAGCCGGGGAAGTGTGATCATGGTCGACGACAACGAACTCAACAGGCTGCGCGACATTGCAACGCCGGCACCGGGCACAGACGCGAAGACGCGTGCCTTCGAGGCCGCCATGCGGGCCTACGACCTGGACGAAAAAACTTCACCCGCCGCCCAAGGATCAGCGAACGGGCTTCGTCTCACAGAGCGAGCACAAAAGCTCTGGAGCGAAATCATGCAAAAGAAACTCTTCGCCACCCCGGCCATTGCCGGGCTCGTCGCCCTGCCGATCGCCGGATACGCTACGATCTACATGCTGCAGGAGCAGCCATTCCCTTCCGGTGGGGACGAGAAGATCACCGAAACGCTGGCCGATAAACCAGCGGCTAATGCGCCGCCAACGGTGAGGCCGCTCACCGTAGCCGAGGCCGACAAGCAGAAGAAAGCCGATGTCGACGCCGAAAGCCGCGTCGCAGCCGAGGCGCTTGCGCCGGCATCGCCGCCGAAGTCAGAATCGAACGCGATGGGTGGCCTGGTGCAGCAGGATATGCTGGCTCGCAATGCGCCCGAGCCCTCGCCTCGCGAGGCGCTGGCTGGCGGTTCGAGTACCGCGGCTCCTGCAGCCGATGGCGCCGCGCGGGTTGGCGGTGTGCCCGGTACTGTGGCCAAGTTGATGGCTCAGCCTTCGACCGCCCCGGCTGACCAGATGCCGCTGCCGGAGCAAAACCGCGACCGCATCGAGGATTTCAAGAGCAATCCGGTGCGCGCCGCGCTCGAAGACCCGGTCTCGACCTTCTCGATCGATGTCGATACGGCCTCCTATTCCTTCGTGCGGCGTTCGCTCAGGGAAGGTGTCGTGCCGCAGCCCGACACGGTCCGCGTCGAGGAGATGATCAACTACTTCCCCTATGACTGGAAAGATCCGGACGTTGCCTCGACGCCGTTCAATTCAACCGTCAGCGTCATGCCGACGCCGTGGAACGGGCACACCAGGCTGATGCACGTCGCCATCAAAGGTTTCGACGCGAAGCCGGCCGAGCAGCCCAAGGCCAATCTGGTCTTCCTGATCGACGTGTCGGGTTCGATGAACGAGCAGGATAAGTTGCCGCTCTTGCAGTCCGCCTTCCGGCTTCTGGTCAACAAATTAAAGCCCGACGACACGGTTTCGATCGTCACCTATGCGGGCGATGCCGGCACTGTCCTGGAGCCGACGAAGGTTTCGGAGAAGGACAAGATTCTCAATGCCATCGACACGCTGGCGCCCGGCGGCAGCACGGCCGGCGAGGCGGGTATCAAGGAAGCCTACAGGCTGGCGCAGAAATCCTTTGTCAACGACGGGATCAATCGCGTGATGCTCGCCACGGACGGCGACTTCAATGTCGGCCAGACCGACGACGACGATCTGAAGCGATTGATCGAAAAGGAGCGTAAGACCGGCGTGTTCCTGTCGGTGTTCGGTTTCGGTCGCGGCAATCTGAACGATCAGATGATGCAGACCATCGCCCAGAACGGCAACGGCACCGCCGCCTATATCGACACTTTGGCCGAGGCGGAGAAGGTGCTGGTCGAGGATGCGTCTTCGACGCTGTTCACCATCGCCAAGGACGTGAAGATCCAGGTCGAGTTCAACCCGCAAAAAGTCTCGGAATACCGGCTGATCGGCTACGAGACCCGCGCCTTGAATCGCGAGGATTTCAACAACGACCGCGTCGATGCCGGCGAGATCGGCTCCGGCCATTCGGTCACTGCGATCTACGAGATCACGCCGAAAGGCAACGGCGGCGAGCAAATCGATCCGCTGCGCTACGGCCAGGCTGCAGTGAACAATGGCGGCGTCGCCAATGCCGACGAATATGCGTTCGTGAAGATCCGCTACAAGTTGCCGAATGAGGATGCCTCGAAGCTGATCACCACGCCGGTGACATCGGCCAATGAAGTGGCTGATTTCGACCAGGCCAGCACCGACCAGCGTTTCTCCGTTGCCGTCGCGGCCTTCAGCCAGAAGCTGCGCGACGAGGATGCAACCGCGAAGTTCGGTTACGACAAGATCCTGGAGATTGCCACTGCCGCCCGGGGAGCCGACCCGTTTGGGTACCGGTCCGAGTTCCTCTCGCTGGTGCGCCTTGCCTCGGCGCTCGGCGGTAACCGGTAATGGTGATGACGGCCGGTTTCCTCAGATGGAATCGTCCTGATACGGGAAACCGACACACGGGCGGGTGAGACAGGCCGGCAAGGAAAACCTTGCCGGCCTTTTTCAACATTTGTCAGGCGCGGCTACGCCGGCGCTCGCGGCGGGCTTCGCTGGTCTCGACGGTGTTGACTGTCGCCTGCTTGTTGCGCATCGGGCCGATGCGCTCGACGATTTTCTCGACGGTCGGGCGATCCGATTTGGTGTGCGCATCGAGCGCCTTGCGCATGGCGGCCAGGTGGGCAAACGAGGTGCCGCAGCAGCCACCGACGATCTTTGCGCCGGCATCGACGGCCAGCCTGACATAGTCGGCCATCAGTTCGGGGGTGCCGGAATAATGGATTTCGGCGCCGCGGAATTCCGGAATGCCGCAATTGCCCTTGACGATCACCGTCGCCTCCGGCTTCGCCTCGGTCATGTCGAGCAGCGAAGCGAGGATGTCGGAGGCGCCGACACCGCAATTGGCGCCGACACCGAGCGGCGCCTGCGGCAGCCCATCGGCGACGCCATGGATGTCCTTCGGCAACAGCCCCATCATGGTGCGGCCAGCGGTGTCGAAGGAGCCGGTATAGGTGTAGGGCAGGCCGACGCGGATCGCGGCTTCGGCTGCGGCGCGGATTTCGTCCGGCGCCGACATGGTCTCGATCCAGGCGACTTCGGCGCCGCCGGTCTTCAGGCCCTCGATCTGTTCGGCAAACGCCTCGACCGCCTCGTCATAGGTCATGGCGCCGAGCGGCACCAGCAACTCGCCGGTCGGGCCGACCGAGCCCGCCACGATGACCTTGCGGCCGGCTTTATCGGCGACAGCGCGGGCGATCTCGGCGGCGCGCTTGTTCAGCGCGTGCACGCGGTCCTGCGCATGGTGCAGCTTCAGCCGGTGGCGGGTGCCGCCGAAGGAGTTGGTGAGAATGATGTCGGCGCCGGCGTCGACGAAGTTCTGGTGCAGACTGGTGATGGTGTCGGGAGCCGTCTCGTTCAGCAACTCTGGAGCCTCGCCGGCCTCGAGCCCCATGGCGAACAGATTGGTACCGGTGGCGCCATCGGCAAGCAGAACGCCCTTTTCGGCAAGCAGCGCGTCAATTGGATTGGTCATTGGAAATACGCCTTCCGGGAATTCCAAGCAGACTTCGCTCGTCCGCTGCGTCTGCTTAGGTTTTTGTATTGCCGCAGGTTCTCGTCGCAAAACCGCGAGGCACTTTTGCGGAACCTGCTGGCCAAGATAAGGATATAAAGAAATCTTTATATGGCGTCAATGTCGGCGCGGTAAACAAGCCGTTAAAATCGCATTTCCGCCAGCCTTTGCGTGAAGCTGGCCGCCTCATGTGCGTTGATGTCGGCGGCGCGGATCAGATTGTCGAAATGGCTGGTCAGCGTGCGGACCGGCTGGGTCGCGTTCAGCACCAGATACATGTCGCCGACATAGATGGCGGCGCGATAAGGCCCAAAGATAGTGTAGGGGATCGAGTAGCGCATCCGGCCGTCATAGAGAAACAGGCGGAAGGTGGGATAAAGGTCGTCGAGCAGCGTCGCCATGTGAAGAAGCTGCTGGTGGCGGTCGGCCTCAGGGAAACGGTCCCAGACGCCCAGTCCGCGCGCAAAGATCTCCAGCGTGTGGCGCGGCATGCAGACTTCCATGTCGGTTTCCGGCCGCCGGTTGTAGTCGATGCGGTACTGCGTCTCACCGGCCTGCGCCTCGCGGCTCTTGTTGGCAATACCAGCCTCGTAGTCGACAAGCGCCTCGGTGCGCAGAAGATCGGGAATGCCGGCGGGCACGTAACGGATCTTCGTGCCCGCAGCCTCGGCATGCCACCTGGCCAGCAGCGTGCGGTCGAAGCCGTCGGGCGCTTCCTCGATCTCCAGGCTCTCGCGGATTTCACCGGTGACGCCTTCGTCCTGGCTGAGGCCAAGCAGCCAGTCGAGCGACACCTTGAATTCGGCGGCGATGTTGAGCAGCGTTTCGGCGCGGGGAAGGCGTGTCGAGGCGCCGGACAGCAGCTGCGAAAGCGCCGAGCGATCGATGCCCACCGCCGTCGCGAAGGCGGATTGGTTCAAGTCGGATCGTGTCAGGAGCATTTTCAGGCGCTCCCGAAAGATCGTCGACAGGTCGCGTTTGTCCATATCGTCATTCCGGCCATTGGGAGGAAAAAATTCCGCCGAGTTCGCCAAAGTGGCACCTCAGGCGTAAATGAATCCGCCAGCTCGTTTACAATAAATAACATATGCGGCTGAAAATGCGCAATCGCAACATTTTGTGCGCTTTGTCGCGTTGCAGCATGTCAACGCTCCTGACACAATACTGTCAGGAATCAAAAACGGTTCCGGCGACTGGAAGGGCAGTGGTCGATCCATGACGAGCATGAATAACAGACGACGCAATGCACCGGCCATCGAATGGCCGACCGTGTTTCTCGCGTTCTGCTGTTACGGCACATGGCTCGCGGCCGGCCTGTTCGTGTGGCCGTCCTATCCGCTGCTGGCGCTCGTCGTTCTGGCCTTGATGGCTGCGCTGCAATCCTCGCTGGCGCACGAAGTCCTGCACGGCCATCCGACCCGCAATGCGCAGCTCAACGAAGCTATCGTCTTCCTGCCGATCGGCCTCGTCTGGCCGTTCCGCCGGTTCAAGACCATTCATCTGCGCCACCATGCCGACGAACGGTTGACCGATCCGCTTGACGATCCTGAAAGCTACTACAAGGCGCTGTGGCACCATGACGAATTGCCGCCGGCGATGAAGTTCCTGCTGAAAATCAACAACACCATGATCGGCCGCCTTATTCTCGGCCCGTGGCTGTCGTGCACCGGCTTCTTCATCGACGATGCCAAGCAGATGCTTGCCGGCGACAAGGTGATCCGCAAGGCATGGCTGCTGCACGCCATCGGCCTCGCCGTGGTGCTGCCGGTCGTGCAGTTCGGCTTCGGCATCCCGCTGTGGCTCTACGTGCTAGTGCCGGTGTGGCTCGGCCAGTCGCTGATCTCGATCCGTACCTTCGCCGAGCATCAATGGTCGGAGCATCCGGAAGGCCGCACGGTGATTGTCGAGCGTTCGCCGCTGTCGTTGCTGTTCCTCAACAACAATTTGCATTTCGTGCATCACAAGAGCCCGACGGTGGCTTGGTACCGGCTGCCGAAGTTGTTTCGCGAGCGCCGGGACGAGTGGCTACGGATGAACAATGGCTACGCCTATCCAAACTATTTCGCGCTGCTCAAGGCTTATGCGTTCAAGGCGAAGGAGCCGGTCGTCCACCCGGTGCTGCGGCGCACGCCGGAACCGGGCCGGGCGTTCAAGCCGCGCGTCAGGGCGCGCAGCCTCAATGGGCTTGGCAGTGCGCCGGTGCCCGCCGAGCCGCCGAAAGAATGAAATTTTGCGGCATCGCCGGCGGCGATGCCTAGGTACGCGTCAATGGTCTCGTCAGTCTCTCAGCGTAACGACCAAAATCCTGGCATGAGCAATTTCGTTGCCGCCTTGCCGATGTATGACTGGCCCGAAATGCGGAGCGAGGTCGATGCCCAATGGGCACGGCTGCGTGATGCCTTCCGGCAAAGAGGCATCGACGCGCCGCAGACCATCGCTCGCGTCAATGCCGATCTGTGGCCTGTAGACGGCGGCATCCGTGACGCCGGAAAGGTGATCGCGCCCGATCCGGCGACGCTGCCGCCGGACGAACTGGATTTTCACGGGCTTTGGCTGCATCCGGCGCTGCTGTTCGCACAGACCTGCTGGGGGCCGATGGAACTCGGCCTGTCGGAGCATGTCCAGGTGGTCGGCCAGCCGAGCTACGACGCATACGAGGGCGGGCAGGGCGAACTCTATTCGAGCGCCATCGTGATGCGCGCGGACGGCTCGCCGTCTGTTCGAGCACCTGATGACGGCAGCCCTCTTGTTTCTCTCGACCTGCTGCGCAACATGCGCTTCACCTTCAACCACTCCGATTCGATGTCGGGCTTCGTCGGGCTGACGCGTGACCTGGAGGCGCTGGGCGAAAGCCTGAACATCTTCTCTGAGCGCAGCGAAAGCGGTGGCCACCGCGCCTCGATCGTCGCCATTGCCGAGGGCAAGGCCGATGTCGCGGCCATCGACTGCCAGAGCTGGGCGCTGGCGCGGCGCTTCGAGCCTGCGGCACAGAAGGTAGCGGCCGTTGGCTGGACAAGGCGGCGCAAGGGCCTGCCGTTCATCACTGCCAGAGCGACACCGGAAAAGATCGTGGTGGCGCTGCGTGAGGCAGTCGCGGCGATCGCATAAAAACAGTCAGCCGCCGAGCAGCCGCTCGTCGAGCGGATAGGTCGAAAGCTGCTCGTTGCCGGTTTCGGTGATCAGGATCTGTTCCTCGATCTTGACACCCTCGCGTCCGCCAAGCCGGCCGATATAGCTTTCGACGCAAAGCACCATGCCTGACACAAGCACGCCGTCGGGCGTGTCTTCAGTCCAGTCGATCGCATGCGGCAGCGTCGGGTATTCGTCGGCCAGGCCGACGCCGTGATAGAGCACGCCGTAGCGCGCCGGGAAACAATCTCCAGGCGGCACCGCCGAGCGTTCGACAAGGTCGCGGAAGGACATGCCCGGCTGCATCAGGCAGATGTTGTGGGCGATCTGGTCGGCGGCGATGCGAAACAGGTCGCGTTGCTCGTTGGACGGCTCGGTGTCGCCGCAGAGCCAGGTGCGCGACAGGTCGGCGCAGAAACCGTAGGGGCCGATCAGGTCGGTATCGAAAGCGACGAGATCGCCGGCTTCGATCGTTCGCGACGAGCATTCCTGGAACCAGGGATTGGTGCGCGGGCCGGACGTCAGGAGCCGGGTTTCGACCCATTCGCCGCCACGCGCGATGTTGCCGCGGTGGAGTTCGGCCCACAGTTCGTTTTCGGAAATGCCTGGCCTCAATGCTGCTTCCATCTCGCCCATCGCCGCCTGGCAAGCGACGATCGACCGGCGCATGGCCAGGATTTCGTCGGGCGATTTGATCAGACGTGCATTTTCCATCAGCGCTTCGCCATTGCCGATCGAAATGCCGAGGCGGGCGAGTTCTTCGACGCCCTCGGGATTGATGTGGTCGACGGCGATGCGGCTGATACCGCCGCCATGCTCCCTCACCAGATCGGCGATGCCGGCCGCCCAGCGGCGGACTTTTTGCTCGGTCAGTTCGCCGCTGTAGAGATACGTCCACGACACTGCCGGCCGCACCTCATCGATGACGCCGGAATGGTCGGAAAGGTGCTCGCAGGAAAAATAGTCGAACAGCACCACCGGGCCTTCGGTGGCAACGAAACAATGCCTTGTCGGATTGTGCGCGACCCAGAGCTGCATATTGGTCGAGTCGGTCGCGTAGCGGATGTTGATCGGATCGTAGAGCAGGGCTCCCGCATAGCCGCGGCGCTTCAGTTCGGTGCGGATGCGGTCGAGCCGGTACTGACGCATGGCGGGCAGGTTGGGAGCAGCAATGCCGGCGGCCTTCCACTCGGCTTCCGCCAGTGCGCCATAGCCAAGCACATGCTGGTTGAGCTCAGCGGCCTTCCGCCGCGACTTCAGGCGCAACGCATCGATGGAGCCCGCTTCGTCCGGCTCGAACGGCATGATCCTGCGGTGACGAGGAGGCCGATCAGTCGGGTTCCTGTCCACCCTCGGCTCCTTTGCTGACGCCTTCCTCGGGCGCTGTGGATTTTTCCGCAGCCGTTCGCTTCAATCTTATATACGCGCCGGGCCGGGCAGACTTGTCGGTGCTAGGCAATAGCGGAACCATGATTTGCCTTGGTTGGCCGTCCGGCTCATAGCCGGCTTTTTTGAGCTGCTCCAAAATCACCGGCCGCGGATCGTCGCGGTCAAGCCAGACGAGTGCGGCCGGCTCTTGCACCAGCCTGTCGAAATTCGGCACTTCCTGGTCAAGCGCGACCAATTTTTCGTCGACCAACCGCAGATTTCCGACCCATGCACCGTCGGATATTGCGGTTTTCACCGGCCCGTCTGCAGTCAGCTGGCGATAGAGGGCCGCGTAATCCACCCGGATCATCCGCGAGAGACCACTGGTCCCGTTTATCTGGAAGTACCAAGTGGCGGGCGCGAGCAGAACGGCGATGATCGCTCCGGCCGCGATCACCAGGAGCTGGGCGTCCCTGCCGCGTGGTAAGAGCCGTTCCATATAGGCGGCCATCGCCAGCGGCAAGATGACCAGGACCGGCACCAGCCAACGGGCCTTGACCTCGGTCACGCCGGTGGCCAGCACAAGTATCGCCAGCATGGCCAAGCCGAGCGCCAAGGTACGCCACAAGAGAACTTCCCTGGCCGGAGCTTTGGGGTGACGCTCGGAGAAACGAAACCCCGTCAGCGCCAAAGCCAGCGCGCAAACGAGCCCCGGCAGGACAGCGAAATTGAAGGTCCCCGTGATAAACTTGCCGGCGCCGGTGACCGCGGCCATCATGCGCCCCTGCTGTAGGTCTATTCCGAACTTCTCGCCTCTCGCCAGCAAATCGGCAGGATGCATGAGGCTCCAATATGTGGTTGGCGCCAGCACCAATATCGCGACGGCAACACTGATTGCGAATTTCGGATCGAGGATCGCGCCGCGCAGCTCGCGCAGCGACAACACCGCCGCAACAAGCGCTGCCACCAGGAATACGTCGTTGTATTTGGCAAGAATTGCCGCAGCCGTTGCCAAGCCAAACACCGCATAGGCGATTACGCTTCGCCGCTCGATCAGATTAGCCATCGCGAGCAGGAGCAGCGCGCAGAAGCCGACAACGGCGACCGAATGCGACAAGGCCCGCTGTGATTCCCAGGCGATTTGCGGGATTGTGAAAAGTCCGAGCATGGCCGCCGCTGCCGTCGCTTTCGTGTAGCCGAACCGCCGCATGGCGGCGAACACACTGCAGGCGGCGAGGAACAGCACGGAGTACTTGACGAGCTTCAGCGTGAAAATATTGGTGCCGAAAATTTGCGCGGCCAGCCAGTTGATCCATGTGTATAGAGGCGGTTGCGAGCCGCCATATCCAGCCCAAAGATATGGAAGATAAATCAGTTGCTCCGCGTCATCGACGCCGACGCCAGTTCCTGCCCAAGTGGCCAGCACAGACAATATGACGGTTTGCAAGGCCAAGTAAGCAGCGACCATGACGATCGCCGCCGGGAAGGGGCCGATCCTGCTCTCGGCAAGCCATTCGTCCCATTTCATAGAATACTTCAACGAGTTCTCATCGCTCGTGCCAGTTGCCGCCGGCTCCGCTAGCATGAAGACCATGCCCCGCACAATGTGGCAGCCCTGATCGCTGCCGGAGCGGCGGGCAGGCAAGTCGAATCGCACCGTCGCTCTCACTTTTGTTCTAGCATCTTTGTTCTAGCATCGGATTTCCCCAAATCGGTCCCACCCCCGGGTCAAGCGCGAGGGCTGGCATTTGGGTCCGGTGCTCTAAGTCCGCATCTTCTCGCCGCTCGGGTCGAAAGGCGGCTCGACATTGATGCGGGCCGGGCGTCGGCTTCCGAGGATTTCGATCTCGAACAGTCCGGCGCTCTCGTCCCCGGCCAAGGCCGCCGGCACATAGCCTTGCGCCATCGATTTCCGGACGTAATGGGCATAGCCGCCGGAGGTGACCCAGCCGACCACGCGCCAGTCGCCGTCGACGATGCCGCGCACGGCCGAAGCGCCTTCCGCGGCCCTGGAGCCGCGCACTTCCTTGCCGTCCGTATCGAAACGCGGCGCACCATAGCCGTGCGGCTTTTCCACCGTGCCGTAGTCCTTGCCGCCGACCTTGGCCCAGATCGGTTCGTCGCCCATGACGTCGGCATCCGCGGCATCGACGATGAAGGAGACACGGCGCAGTTTTGGCCCTTCCGCCTGCTCTCTGGCCGCCGCTTCGCGTCCGATGAAGTCGTTCTTCTCCAGCTTGACGAAGCGGTCCATCGCGCCTTCGAACGGCCCGTAGATCGGACGCAGTTCGCGGAACCATGTCGGAAAGTTCTTTTCCAGGCGCATCGAGAGCAGGGCGCGCATGCCGAAATCGACGACGCCAAACTCTTCGCCGGCGTCCTTGATCGCCTTGTAGACCAGACGCTGGTAGGCCGGCGCCATCCAGATCTCGTAACCGAGATCGCCGGTATAGGTGATGCGATTGACCATGCAGGGCGCGCCGCCGACCGCCATCTCGCGGAAATCCATGAAGCGGAAAGCCTTGGTCGAAATGTCGACATCGACCAGTTTCTGCAGCAGGTCGCGCGATCTCGGCCCGGCGATTGAGAGACCGACAAGCGTCTGGTCAAAGCGGTGAATGCGCACGCTACCATCCTTCGGCAGGTGCTTCTCGAACCAGCGCATATGATACTTCTGCGCCGCCGACGAGCTCCAGATCATGAAGCGCTCTTCACCCGCCTTGGCGATGGTGAAGTCGCCGATCAGCCTGCCGAACTCGTTCAGCATCGGGGTCAGCACGATGCGGCCGGTCCTCGGCATGCGGTTGGTCATCAGCCGGTTGAGGAAATTTTCCGATCCCGGCCCGGAGACTTCGTATTTGGCGAAGTTGGCGATCTCGGTGACGCCGACCTTCTCGCGTGTCGCACGCACTTCCTCGCCGATCGGCCCGAAATCGTTGGAGCGATGGAAGGAAACGATGTCCTTCGGCTCGGCGCCTTTCGGCGCGAACCAGAGCGGGGTTTCGAGGCCCCAGCTATCGCCCATGACGGCGTTGTTGGCCAGCATCGTGTCATAGAGTGGCGTCGTTTGCGCCGGGCGCGCGGCCGGCAATTCCTCGTTGGGAAAGCGGATGGAAAAGCGGCGCGAATAGTTTTCGCGCACCTTGGCATTGGTGTAGCGCAGCGTCGCCCATTCGCCGAAGCGGGCGACGTCCATGCCCCAAACGTCGAAGCCGGGATCGCCATGGACCATCCAGTTCGACAATGCCAGCCCGACGCCGCCGCCCTGCGAGAAACCGGCCATGACGGCGCAGGCGCACCAGAAATTGGTCAGGCCCTGCACCGGGCCAACCAGCGGATTGCCGTCGAGCGCGAAGGTGAAGGGGCCGTTGATGATCTGCTTGATGCCGGCCTTCTCGATGCCGGGGAAATGCTTGAAGCCGATCTCCAGCGACGGCGCGATGCGGTCGATGTCGGGCTGCAGCAATTCGTGGCCGAAATCCCACGGCGTGTCGACCGGAGACCACGGCTTGCAGGCTTTTTCATAGGTGCCGAGCAGGATGCCGTTGCGTTCCTGGCGGGTGTAGATCTCGCCCTTGAAGTCCATAACGCCGATCATTTCGCAGCCGGTCGACTTGTTGAATTCCTCGACCTCCGGCATCGGCTCGGTCAAAAGGTACATATGCTCCATGGCAAGCAGCGGCAGCTCGACCCCGACCATGCGGCCGATCTCGCGCGCCCACAGGCCGCCGCAGTTGACGACGTGATCAGCCTTGACCGTGCCCTGCTCGGTAACGACGTTCCAGGTGCCGTCGACCTCCTGCGTCAGCTCTACGACGCGGTTGCGCAGCACGATCTCGGCGCCGAGCTTCCTGGCGGCCTTGGCATAGGCGTGGGTGGTTCCGGAAGGGTCGAGATGACCTTCGACCGGATCCCACATGGCGCCGACGAAATTCGTCTCGTCCATCAGCGGGAACATCGCCTTGGCCTCGGACGGCGTGATCAGCTCGGTGTCCATGCCGAGATAGCGGCCCTTGGCGTGGGCAAGGCGCAGGAAGTCCATGCGCTCGGGCGTGTCGGCCATCATCACGCCGCCGGTCAGGTGCAGCGAACAGGACTGGCCGGAAAGCTCCTCGATCTCCTTATAGAGCTGCACCGTGTAGGCCTGCAGCTTGGCGACGTTGGGATCGCCGTTGAGCGTGTGGAAGCCGCCCGCCGCATGCCAGGACGAGCCGGAGGTGAGCTCCGAGCGCTCGATCAGCATGATGTCGGTCCAGCCGGCCTTGGCCAGATGGTAGAGCACCGAGCAGCCGACGACGCCGCCGCCGATGACAACCGCTTTTGCATGAGATTTCATGAAGATAGTTCCGTTTTTGAAGAGATTGAATCGAGTGAGCGGGGCCTGAAAACAAAGCGGAGAAGGGCGCCGGCTGGAATAATCTCACGCCCTTCCTCTACCCCGTCGAACGGAGGAAAGGTGTCGAGCGAAGCTCGACGGAGTGGGGGTCGACTGTTCATCAAACCAATACAGATGGTCAAAAATCGGTCGGCGCGCCGCCTTCGGACCGGCGTTTGTCGACGAAGGCGTTGATCTCCTCGCGGATAGCCGGGTCCATGTAGGGCTCTTCATAAGTAGCCAGCCGCTCCTTCCACACCCGGTTGGCTTTTTCGATAGCCGTCGGCGATCCGGCTTCCGCCCAGGTCTCGAAATTGCGCCAGTCGGAGATGATAGGCGAATAGAAAGCGTGCTTGTAGCGGTCCTGGGTATGCTGGGTGCCGAAGAAGTGGCCGCCCGGACCGACGGACTGGATGGCGTCGAAGCCGAGGGCCTCCTCGGAGAGGTCGAGCGGGGTCAGGAACTCGGCCACCATCTGCAGCAGATCGATGTCCAGGATGGTCTTCTCGTAGGAGCAGCGCAGGCCGCCTTCCAGCCAGCCGGCCGCATGCATCATCAGATTGCCGCCGCCCTGGATGGCGCCCCACAGCGAGAACACGCTTTCATAGGCCGCCTGCGCGTCGACCGTGTTGGCGGCGCAGGTGTTGGAGGTGCGGTAGGGGATGTTGTAGCGGCGGGCGAGCTGGCCGCCGACCAATTGCGCCTTCATGTATTCCGGCGTGCCGAAGGCCGGCGCGCCGGACTTCATGTCGACGTTGGAAGTGAAGCCGCCATAGCCGACGGGCGCACCCTTGCGCACCATCTGGGCGAAGGCAATGCCGGACAGCGCTTCGGCATTCTGCTGCACCAGCGCGCCGGCGATGGTCACCGGCGCCATGGCGCCCGACAGGGTGAACGGCGTCACGATGACGACCTGGCCCTTGCTCGACATCTGGATGATACCTTCCATCATCGGCACGTCGAGCTTGAGCGGCGAATTGGTGTTGATGATGGTGAACACCGACGGCTCTTCAAGAAGCTGTTCGTCGCTGATGCCGCGCGCGATCCTGGTGATCTCGATGCCGTCGACATTGCGCTCCTTGCCGAGCGAATAGATGTGGAACACCTTGTCGGTGAGCACGCTCAGATCGCGGATGCATTCGAGGTGGCGGACGGACGGATGGATATCGATCGGCTCGACCGGATAACCGCCCGTGCAATTGAGGATGTTGTGCATCTGCGCAAGCTTGAGGAAGTTGCGGTAGTCCTGCTGGTTGCCCGGCCGGCGGCCGCGATCGATGTCGGAACAATTGGGCGCCGACGCCATCATCGAGATGATCAGGTTGTCGCCGCCGAAGCGGACATTGTGCGCCGGATTACGAGCATGGATGGTGAATTCCGACGGGCAGCGGGAAACCAGCTCGAGGATCATGTCGCTGTCGAAGCGCACCCGCTCGCTGCCTTCGCGGACATCCGCGCCATGCGCCTTCATGATGCGCCTTGCCTCGTCGTGCAACACGTCGACGCCGATTTCCCTGAGAACACGCAGCGAGGCGAGATGGATCGATTCCAGCTCGTCGTCGGAGACCAGCTTGGTCGGCGTCAGCGGGATTTTCAGCTGACGGAAAGGCGGCTGCTCGAACGCCGCCGATCCGCCGGCGCGCTTTCCCGCGCGACCGCCGCGACGGGCGCGGTCGTTTGCCAATGCCGGCTCGGCGGGATGAAGGGCGGCGGTCATGATAGTCCTCGTACGCTGCGACAGTGCGGCGGCATAATGGACCGCCGGCCGCCCCGCCATTGCGGAGGCGGCGACCACTAGGACGAGGGAAGCGACATGGACGTTCGCCAGCCGGACGACCAGGCGAAACCAGGTCTGGCCCGAACTGTGAAACGTGTCACGTTGCGATCACGTCATATGAAATAAGTACATTGAATGAAACCGGTCCTGAGGGAGACTGTCTCCATGTCGGATGTTGTCAGCGTGCGTGCTGCGACCAACAATGAAGTCGCCTTCATTGCCTGGGATATTGACGGAATGATCGACGGCTGTCTCGGCTTCGAAATCGTCCGCATCTATCCCGGCACCGGCGAGGAACGCTGTCTGGCGTCCTGGGTGCCTTTCAATGGGCAACGCAACAAGGACTGGATTCCGCAGGATACCGGCGTCTGGCCGGTGCAGAAGACATTCTGGCGCGATCTTACGGTGCGGCGGCGCCGTGACAGCCTTGAAATCAGGCCGGATGGCGAAATGGTCGCCTACCGGGTGCGTCCGGTCGGCGACATGCGCCCCGGCCTCGATCCGGTGCCGGTGCGCCCCGAGAAAGCCTATACCGGAGCGGCTCGGCCGCTCGGCTATCTCGGACAAGGTGCCGTCAGCCCGACCATCTTCCTGGGATCGATGTTCGGCAAGGCGAGGCTCGCCTTCACCAACGGCGTACTCTCGACGCAATGGTTGTCGCGCGCCCTGGAAGATGCCGGCATCAAGGTCGGGCAGCGCGATAAGATCAGGGCCGAGCTTCAGCGTCCCGGCAGCAAGATACGCGCCTATCTTCACGGCGAGGTTCCGGATGTGCTCACCAGCCTGATGAAACGGGCCAAGGCCGAGGGCGGCACTGTCAGGCTTGCCCTCTATGAACTTGGCGATGACGAGTTGTGCGACACTATCATCGACGCCAAGGATCTCGTCGACGTCATTCTTTCGAATTCGGGCAGGGATGAACAAACGAAGGCGTGGGACGCGGGCAACGCGCCCTTCAGAAAGCGGCTGCGGGACGCCGGCGTCGTGCTGACCGATCGTCTGTTCAACAACAACCATATCGGCCACAACAAGTTTGCCGTCTACCGCGACGCCCAGGGCAATCCGCAAGCGGTGATGACTGGCAGCACCAATTGGACGTCGACGGGCATTTGCGGACAGTCCAACAACGCCTTCATCCGCGACGACCCTGCCATGGCCAAAGTGTTCGATGCCTATTGGGAGCGGATGAAGGCCGACGTGTTCCCGCCGCCGGCGAGCGATAGCGCCGCCGGACGTGTGGCGCAGAAGCAAGGCAAGCCGTTTCGCCTGAAGAATCGCACACCGAACCATGTCAATAGGACCACGATCTGGTTCTCGCCAAACGATCCCGACCGCAGCAAAAAGGACATCTCGGTGCGGCCTGTCGATCTCGAAGACGTTTTCGCACGGATTAAGGCGGCGAAGGAGGCGGTGCTCTTTCTCGTGTTCAATCCTTCGCGGCTTGGCAACAATTCGGTCGTCGATCAGGCGGTCGCGGCGGCGACGGCGAATCCAAAGCTGATCGTGCAAGGCGCAATCAGCGATCACACCGCCATGCCCAACTATGTTGCCCCGACCAGGGATCCGGTCACCAACAAATCGAACAAGGACGGCAAATCGCCATTCGTCTTTCCTGAGAAGGTCTGGGAGGCGCCGAACGTCTCCATCGTCAGGGCGGCCAACCTGACGGGGGCCTCCGTTGCGCGGGATTTCCAGGCGGAAGTGCTGACCGTCGGCCATGCGATCGTGCACGACAAGATCGTCATCATCGATCCGATGGCCGACAACGCGACCGTCATCGCCGGCAGCCACAACCTTGGCTACAAGGCGTCCTATGAAAACGACGAGAACATGGTGATTGTAGAAGGCGACAAGACGTTCGCTGCGGCCTTTGCGGTGCATATGCTCGACGTGTTCGACCACTACAAGTTCCGCGCCTGGCGCAGAACGATTGGAGAAGGACCGTCGGACAATGATGGGCTCTCCATCGACGACAAGTGGCTGAAGCCTTACGCGGAGGGCAGGAAGGGGGCGATTGCCCGGTATTTTCCGTAGTGGTCTGAATGGCGCCGGGGACTCTTGAACAAGTCATGCTCTGGCTGGCGCAAGCGGTTTTCGCCGCCGGTGCTTCCCGGCACGCCGCCGAAACGCTAATCGTGCAGGTTCTTATTGGTGCGGATCATGGACCTGGCGGAACAGAACAGCGACGAGACAATGCAGTGGGCGGCGATCACCGGCGTGATCGCCACCGTTTCGGTGTTCGCCATCGCGCAAGGGCTGAGCTATCCGCTGCTGAGCTTCATCCTGCAGCGCCAGGGCGTCTCGCCGGCCATGATCGGTCTCTCCGCGGCAATGACGCCGGTCGGCTTTATCGTCTCGTCGCCGCTCATCCCGGCGCTGGCGCGCCGGTTCGGGGCAGGGCGCACGGCACTCACCTGCGCGGCACTTTCCGCTATCATGCTGGCGCTGATCGGCTGGACGCAAAATGTCTATCTATGGTTTCCGCTGCGCTTCCTGATCGGCGTGGTGACCAATCCGCTCTACGTGCTGAGCGAGATCTGGGTGATCGCGCTGGCGCCACCGGCGCGCCGCGGTCGCGTGATGGGGATCTATTCCACAGTCATTTCGGCAGGTTTCGCCGCCGGCCCGCTGTGCCTGCTTGCCGTCGGCACCGAAGGATGGCCGCCGTTTCTCGTCGGCATCGCCGCATTCGTCTTTTGCGGCGCCTGCCTGGCGCTGGTGCTGCGACGGCTGCCGAAGGTCGATGAAGCCGGGCACCGGGTTTCGGTCATGGGGTTCATGCCGATGGCATGGCTGCTGTTGTCGGCGGTTGTAGTGGCCGCCGGTTTCGAACAGGCGGTGCTAGCACTGCTGCCGGTCTTCGGAGCGCATTACAGCATCGAGGAAACCCGCATGTCGGCGCTGCTGTCGATGATGATCGCCGGCAATATCGCCATGCAGGTGCCGCTCGGCCTGCTGGCGGAACGGCTGACGGCGCGTCTGGTCCGATTTACCTGTGTATCGCTAACGCTGCTCGGATGCGTGCTGTTGCCGGTTCTCATCGAGACGCCGCTGATCTGGCCATGCGTCTTTATCTGGGGTGCGGTTTCGTACGGCATCTACACGATGTCGATCATCGAGCTTGGCGAGCGGTTCACCGGCTCGGCACTGGTCGCCGGCAACGCCGCCTTCTCGCTGATGTGGGGCGTCGGCGGCATCGCCGTGCCGCCGCTGGCGGGCGGCGCCATGGATATTCTCGGTGCGGACGGCCTGCCGATCACGCTTGGCGCGATTTGCCTGGCGTTGGCGATTGCCACGGTTTTGCGTCGGCGGACGGCGTGAGGCATCTATCGGCGCAGTGCAGTCGCTTAATTGCCTTGCCGTCTGAAAACAGCCCAGAGGTCACAGTCGGCATGATGTTCTTCGGGGTGCATTTCATGCAGCAAATCCCGAATTTCGGCCGCGCGATCAAAGTCATCTATCAGCCCGACACTGGAAAGTTCTGCATTTGCAAACACGTCGGGGAATCCGCCGCAATTGGTCAATGCGCTGATGCTGACGTCCTTGTCCAGCAACTCGTAGCCCATGAAGGCAAACCCGTCCCAATCAAGCGAGCGCACATCGACCGTTGGCCTCCGGATCACGCCAAGGATGTTGAGGTCGCCCGTATCGGCCAGTTCCGAAAGAAGGAAATCCAAGTCCAAGAAGAAATTGAGCATATTGTCTTCTTGAACAATATGCGGCCAGTGGCTCTCCTTGGTCTCTGGGAGCGCGAACGGGCACAGCATTCCGTCGAGCGTGACGACCTCGGTCAACTGGCTGAGGCCTGACCACTCGATGTAGTTCCTCCATTCGGTACCATCGGAAGGGCCAAATCTCTCACTCGCGATGTAGAGACGTTGCATGAAGTTTCCCTTGCCGTCCGCACTGAAGGCTTGGCTATCGCAACTGCGGAGATCCGTCGTTTTTACGTGTTCCAATTGAATGTTGATAGCGCCATGCCGATGTTTGCGGCACCGAACTTGACCAATTTTTCGGAGACCACATGACAAAGTCGATCGCACAGAAGCAGCAGGGTCCAGTTGGCAAGACCGAAGATCCCTTTCTCTGGCTGGAGGACAGGACAGGCAAGGAAGCGCTCGACTGGGTTCACCGTCAGAACGAGGCTACAACAGGTGAATTGCAGGGCGATCCGTCCTACCAGGCCTACTTCCAAACCGCACTCGACCTGATGACCGCCGAAGACAACATTGCGGTCGGGTCCGCGCTCAACGGTCACGTCTATAATTTCTGGCAGGACAAGACCAATGTGCTCGGCCTCTGGCGGCGCACCACGGTCGCTTCCTACAAGACCGAGAAGCCGGATTGGGAGACGATCATCGACTTCGACAGTCTGTCCGCGAAAGAGGGCGTGAAATGGGTGTTCAGCGGCGCCAGCCGGCTTTACCCCGACTTCAGCCGCTGCCTGCTCAGCCTGTCGCCGGATGGCGGCGACGCCAGCGAGGTGCGCGAATTCGACATCGAAACCAAGTCCTTTGTCGAGGGCGGCTTTCGTGCGCCCGCCTCGAAGTCGGGCTTCAGCTGGCTGGACAAGGACACCGTTATCGTTTCGGCCGCCTTCGAGGAGGACGAAAAAACCCAGTCCGGTTATCCGCGCGTGGTCAAGCTGTGGCAGCGCGGCACCAGGCTGGAGGATGCGACGCCGATCTTCGAGGCGCAGAAGCAGGATCTCGCCGCCGGCGGTTCCCTCGAATTCGACGGTGACAAGCGGCATCTGTTCCTGACCCGGACGCTCGACTTCTTTGCCTCGCACAGCTTCCTGCGGCTGCCTTCCGGCGAAAACAGGCGCATCCCGCTGCCGGACGACGTCACCGACACGGCGCTGTTCAGGGATCAGTTTGTCTTTGTGGTGCGTAGCTCGTGGACGGCGCCGGATGGTACGCTGTGCCGACCCGACGGCCTCTATTCGCTGGATTTCGCGCGCTGGATCGAAACCAATGCGCTGGGACCTGTCGAAACCGTGCTCGAACCGGCAGATCGTGTTTCGATCGCCGGCGTCGCCCGCACGCAAGACCGGTTGTTCATCAACCTGATGGACAATGTGCGCGGCAAGGTCGTCGCCTGCGACCGCAGCGGCAGCGGCTGGTCACTGGAGCCGGTAGCCTTACCTGAAAACGGCAATGTCGGCATCAGCCACGCCGAGCGTTTCGGCTCCAGCGTCTCCTTCTCCTTCACCGATTTCCTGACGCCGAGCTCGATCATCTGGTCGGATGACAATGCTGCGACGCTGACAACGGTCAAATCGCAGCCGGCGCGTTTCGATGCGTCGTCTCTTGTCTCGGAACAGTTCGAGGCACGCTCGAAAGACGGCACAGAGATCCCTTACTTCGTCGTCAGACGGCGCGATCAGAACGGGCCGGTGCCGACGCTGCTGTACGGCTATGGCGGCTTCGAAGTGCCGCTGTTGCCCGGCTATGCCGGCGTGCGCGGCCGGCTGTGGCTGGAAAAAGGCAATGCCTATGTGCAGGCCAATATCCGCGGCGGCGGCGAGTTCGGCCCGAACTGGCACCAGGCCGCGCTCAAGTCCAATCGCCAGAATGCCTTCGACGATTTTATAGCGGTCGCGCAAGACCTGGTGAAACGCGGTATCGCCACGCCGGCCACGCTCGGCATCCAGGGCGGCTCGAATGGCGGGCTGCTGACCGGCGTTTCGCTGACCCAGCATCCGGAGCTTTTCGGTGCGGTGATCATCGACGTGCCGCTGCTCGACATGCTGCGCTATACCGAGCTGCCGCCTGGAGCATCCTGGATGGCCGAGTATGGCGATCCAGCGAAGCCTGAAGAGGCCGAGTGGCTTGCCGCTTACTCGCCTTATCAGCATGTCGAGGCCGATGCTGCCTATCCGCCTGTGCTGCTGACCACCTCGACCGCCGACGACCGGGTCCATCCCGGCCATGCGCGCAAGATGGCCGGGCGGCTGCAGGCTGTCGGCCACACGAAGACGCTATTCTTCGAAGAGACCGAGGGCGGCCATGGCGGGCGCGGCGATCGCCGGCCGCAAGCGGCACAGGCGGCGATGAAGTATGTCTTCCTGCAACGGGCGCTGAACGGAACGGCTTGAACTGATCGCATCAGACCGCCTAAGGTGAAGCCCATGGCTCGGATGAGGACATGTTGCGCATTTGGGGTGGCGGTGACGCCGTCGCCGCGCACGCTTCGCGCCGAGCTTTTGCGGCTTTGCGCCCGCATCGGCTATTCGCCGCCCGCCTTCCTCTGACGAATCCGCCCCCGCTGCAATTGCTGGATTGATCTGCAATTGCCGGATTGGTTCAAGAGGAAAGATCAGACATGACCTATCAGAATTATTCGCTGAAGCAGCTTCAGCAGATCGATGCTGCGCATCACCTTCATCCGTTTACCGACCACAAGGAGATGCGCGAGGCCGGCTCACGCATCATCACCCGCGCCAACGGTCCGTTCATCTACGATTCCGAAGGGACGGAAATCCTCGACGGTATGGCCGGGCTGTGGTGCGTCAACATCGGTTACGGCCGCGATGAGCTGGCCGACGCGGCTTACGCCCAGATGAAGGAACTGCCTTACTACAACTCCTTCTTCAAATGCTCGACCCCGACGCCGGTGCTGCTGGCCAAAAAGCTGGCGGAACTGGCGCCGAAGCACGTCAACCAGGTGTTCTTCGGCTCGTCCGGTTCGGAGGCCAACGACACGGCGCTGCGCCTTGTCCGCCACTATTGGGCATTGGAAGGCAAGCCGGAGAAGAACCGCATCATCTCGCGCAAGACAGCCTATCACGGCTCGACCATCGCCGGTGCGTCGCTGGGCGGCATGGAGCCGATGCACAAGCAGCTCAACGGCGCGGTTCCCAACATCGTCCATGTGATGATGCCTTATGCCTACGAGTTGGCTCTGCCCGGCGAAAGCGACCATGATTTCGGCCTGCGCGCGGCCAAGGCCGTCGAGGACGCCATCCTCGAAGCCGGCGCCGACAAGGTCGCCGCCTTCATCGGCGAGCCGGTGATGGGGGCAGGCGGCGTGAAGATACCGCCGATGAGCTATTGGCCGGAAGTGCAGCGCATCTGCCGCAAATACGATGTCCTCCTGATGCTGGACGAGGTCATCACCGGCTACGGCCGCACCGGCGAGTGGTTCGCGGCTCAGACCTTCGGCATCGAGCCCGATACCATCACAACCGCCAAGGCGCTGACCTCCGGTTATCAGCCGCTGTCGGCGCTGCTGGTCGGTGACCGCATCGCCGCGACGCTGGTCGAGAAGGGCGGCGAGTTCAATCACGGCTATACTTATGCCGGCCACCCCGTGGCCTGCGCCGTGGCGCTGAAGAACCTCGAGATCATCGAGCGGGAAGCTTTGGTCGATCGGGTCAAGAACGACACCGGACCCTATTTCGCCAAGGCGCTGCAGGAGCACATCGGCGGTCACGATCTGGTCGGCGAGGTGCGCTCGATCGGGCTGATGGGGGCGATCGAGATTGTTAGGGACAAGGCGACCAAGGAGCGCTTCCTGCCGGCCGGGAGCGCGGCCGTGATTGTCCGCGACCACGCGATTGCCCAAGGCATGATGCTGCGCGCCACCGGCGACACGATGATCCTGTCGCCGCCGCTGATCTGGACGCGTGAGACGATCGACATGGCCTGCGACCGTATCGCCAAGGCGCTTGATCTGGCGCAAGCGGATTTGCGCAAGCAATAAGATAGAACGATCGCCGGGGCGTCCTGCAACCGGACGCCCGGAATGCCGCATTCTGCCGAAGCTCGCCAGGCGAGGATCGGCCGTGAGGGCGGCAATCAGGTCTCCTGCACCCTGAAATATTCGATGGTCATGGACGGCCACATCAATCTGGTGCGCGCCGTGTCGGTCCTGCCCCAGGTCGACACCTTATCCTACGAGTACCAGCCGGAAGAGCCGCTCACCAAGGGCCGCTACGAAGCCATCGTGGCAGCGATTGCCGAGCAAATGGTCGAGGACGTGGACAAGGTCTACATCGACTGGTGCCGGCGGGGCGTGTCTCGTCGACTTCAACAAGTGATCCGAAGGGCCGATAGACCGCGCTACTTACTCGTTGGTTGTGGACTTGGGCATAACAATCTGAATGGGACGGGTGCCGATCGGCGCTCCGGTCGAACGGTCGATGCTAATCGGGTCGATTTCGGATCCTGTCTCTGCGTCAAAGAACCGGGTGAAATTGCCTCCACCGCGGTGCTTGCCTCCCCAAGCGACGAGTGAGAACAGCACTGGAAGCAGATCCTGACCAGCCTGCGTCAACACGTATTCATCGCGCGGCGGCCGCTCGGAGTATCGCCGTCTCTCCAGCAGCCCTTCCTCCGTCAGGGCTGCCAACCGGCTGGTCAGCATCGTCGGGGCTATACCGAGGCTCTTGCGGAATTCGTCGAAACGACTGAGCCCGGCATGCGCATCGCGCATGATCAGCATGCTCCATGCATCCCCTACCAAGGCAAGACTGCGAGCGATCAGACAGGGTTGGTTCGAAAGATCCTTCATGTTGATATCTTTTTGATAGTTACTTACTCCTAAAATGATAGTATCTGATCGCTCGTCGACGTTCCATAAAAAAATGAATGCGAAGGCCGGCGGCGGCGCGATCGCCAAGGCAAGCAGGCAAATGGATTTAAATCGGAGCTCAAAATGAAGTGTTACCTGTGCAAGTATATTCCGCCGCGCACCGACTTTCTCGCGACCATGACTGACGAAGAGCGAGAGTGGATGAAGCAGCATGGAGCCTTTTTGGACGATCTGCTCGATCGTGGGCTGATCGTCGCACACGGCCCCGTAATGGATCCGAGTGGCGGCTATGGCGTGTCGCTCTACAGGATCGCCGATGATCAAAACATCCAGGCGATAACCTCAGAGGACCCCATCGTAAGAAATGGCGCCGGCCATTATGAGCATCATCTGATGCTTCATTTGAGCGTGCGTAGCTGACACTGCCATCGGCTTAAGCGCCGGCAGAGACGCCCAGGAACTTTTTCTTGGGCCACTTAGTTCACAGTGCGCTCGACGCGACCTCTTCCTTGCTGCCTTTGTCACCAGGCCCGACCGGCGGACTTTACTTTTTTGTCTCGGGCAGTGCCGCTTTGCTCAAGGTCGTGCTGCGCTTCGGTACGGCGCGCCGGCGCCCCATAAATCGCACAAGCAAGTTCCATCTTCTCTTGCGCTGGACGAGATCGATATCGCTGACAAGCTTTGCGCCGCCCTCGCGCCGCTCCAATGTGATCTTTCGGCTATGAAAGGCTTCCAACTCGGCGCGATGCGCCACGCTCATGATGGTGACCTTCGGCAATTCGTGAACGATCATCTCCATCATCTTGTCCTGGCTTTTTTCATCGAGTGCTGACGTTGCTTCATCCAGCACGATGATATCGGGGCTGTGCAGCAGAAGACGCGCGAAGGCGAGCCGCTGCTTTTCGCCACCCGACAAGGTCTGGTCCCATGGCGCGTCGTCCTCGATCTTGTCGTTCAGATAATCGAGTCCGACTTTGTCGAGGGCAGCCTTGATCTTGTCCAGCGCCCAGCGATCGGCGGCGCCTGGATAGGCGACTGCGCGGCGAAGCGTCCCGGTGGGGACATAGGGCCGTTGCGGCAACATGAACAGCCGTCTGTCGGCGTGGATGTTGACGCTGCCGCCACCCCACGGCCACAGACCTGCGACGGCCCGCACCAGCGTACTCTTGCCTGAGCCGGATTCGCCGGCGACGAGCACCCGCTCGCCTAATCCGATTACGACCTTGGTTTCCTTGACCACGGCGGTGCCGTCGTCGAGCGACACGGACAGATTGTTCAGGCTGAGCATCGCATCGCCTGCAGTTTCGTCGCGCTTTATGCGTCCCAGAGTGTTGCTCTGTTCCGCGCGCTCGAGCCCGTCGAGCGACGTCATCAGCGAGGCGATGCGCCGTGCACAGGCGTTCCAATTGGCGAGACGGGGGTAATTGTCGACCAGCCATCCGAACGCGCCCTGCACGATGGCAAAGGCAGAGGCAGCCTGCATTACCTGTCCAAGTGTCATGCTGCCTTCGAGAAACTTTGGAGCGCAAAGCAAAACCGGCACGACAGGCGCAAACAGACTCGCCCCCTGCGATACCAGCGCTGTGCGCATGTGCTGACCTGTAAGGAGCGCCCATTGCCTGAGCACATGGGCGAACGTCTTGTCGATGCCGCTACGCTCCTCCTCCTCGCCGCCGAGCAATGCGATACTCTCGCCGTTTTCCCGCACGCGCGTCAGCGTGTAGCGGAATTCGGCCTCCGCCTGATTTTTTTCCTCGGAGAGGTGGACGAAATGGCGGCCAATGATCGCCATCGAGGTGGATGTGATCGCGGCATACAATACCGCGGTGATGACGAGAAAGCCGGGAATGGTCACCGTCGAACCCGCGATCGTCAGGGTCAGGGCCCCGCCGATCGTCCAGAGCACCACGATGAAGGTCGAGGCCGACAGAAACGCGTTGATGACACCGGCGATGAAGTCGACCGGGGATTCGGTGGCAATCCGCAAATCCTCCGTGATGCGGGCTTCGGGGTTCTGGTGGTCGCCGCCGACGAGATTCAACTGAAAGTAGCGCCCGCTTGCAAGCCAACGCGCGATGACCGCGGTGGTGAGCCAGGAACGCCAGCGGCGCTGAATCGTCATGCGAAGGAAGACCTGTGCAACGACAAGGCTTCCGCTTCCGAGCACGAGCGGCACAAAAACGGCGCTCAGGACATAGACGGTGCGAGCATTGCGTTGCTCAAGGGCGTCGAAAATTGCGCGATTCCAGACATTGATCCCATACTGGAAGCCGACATTGATGACGATCAGGACCAATAACCCGATCGTGTACGGCCAAGCGAGCCTATCGCCTCCGCGGCCCCAGTAACCGCGCGCGCTGATCCAGAAACGCCTCAGCAAATATCTCTTGCGCTCCTGCTCGGCCTCCTCAGGGGTCAGCTCCGGATCGGGTTCGACCAGGTCCAGCGGCGGTGGGGCCGCGCCGACGATCTCAGACGCGACTTCGACAGTCGATTGCTTCTCCTGGCGCGACTTCTCGGCATCGCGTGATTTGGAGACCGATTTCGGCTTGAATTTAGCCCCGGACATACCGGCGATAACGGCTTAGAAATCAGAAGGTTTCATGAGGTCCGCTCAAGCCGCTTGATCTCTACGTCGGCGCGGATGTGGTCGGCGTCGTTCTTGGCGTCTTCCTTGATCTGCTGCCACTTCGTGACGCTGTCGATAGTCCTGTCGACTGGACTGACGAGCTTCGGGAGTTAGGTAATCTCAGATCGCTCACCGAACCCTCGCGCTGGGGAGCATTGGAGCGACCACCTGTGGGTCGTAAGTCAGGACCGCCGCCACGAGGCCGACGATCATCCGGGGACGCGCCAGGGCGATCGTCACTGTCCTTGAAGATTGCGAAACGCAAAAACCGCGCTCCATCGGGAACGCGGCTTTGCCAGATACGCATGGCGCTTCGCTACCAGGACACTTGCGAAACTTACGGGCTCCGGTACGCGAGACCTGATCCGGAGCGCCGGGCGGATGCGATATGCCGCCTCGCATTCCGTTTTACAGGCACATCGTTACCGGGGGGTTATCGAGAGTTTAAGCAAATCTAAATTTGCGATGTTTCTCTTTGCCGGGAAATCGAAAAGCCCAGTCGAGTTCAAGGCTTAAAGCGCGGCGCGTCTGATGGGACTCATACGACGCGCTTTAAGTTCTTGTTTTTATCCATGTCGTTGTCCCAAAATCGCTGCGCACCCTCGGGTCAAGCCCTGGGTCGCGCCCAAGGGCATGCTTTTGAGCGACATGCATTAGGCCGGGGTACCGCGCAGGAAATTTATGATGCCGGAAAAATCGGCGCCGGCATGGCCCTGGGCATTGAACAACGCATAAAGCTGGGCGGCCTCGGCGCCCAGCGGCGTCACCGCACCGGCGCTTTGCGCGGCTTCCTGCGACAGTTTCAGGTCCTTCAGCATCAGTGCTGCGGCAAACCCCGGCCTGTAGCCATTGTTGGCCGGCGATGTCGGCACCGGTCCGGGCACCGGGCAGTAGGTGGTCAGTGACCAGCATTGGCCGGAGGATGTCGAGGCGACGTCGAACAGCGCCTGATGCGACAGGCCGAGCTTTTCGGCCAGAACGAAGGCTTCGGCGACACCGATCATCGAAATGCCTAATATCATGTTGTTGCAGATCTTTGCCGCCTGTCCGGCGCCGTCGTCGCCGCAATGGACGATACGGCCGGCCATCGGCTTGAGGATTGGCTCGGCTTTGGCGAAGGCTTCCTTCGAGCCTCCGGCCATGAAGGTCAACGTGCCGGCTGCGGCGCCGCCGGTGCCGCCGGAAACCGGCGCGTCGATCGACAGCAGCTTATGTTTGGCGGCAATGGCGTGGGCTTTTCGTGCCGATTCGACGTCGATCGTCGAGGAATCGATGAACAGCGCGCCTTTTTTCGCCTTGGGCGCGATGTCCTCGTGGACCGACAGGACATGTTTGCCGGCCGGCAGCATGGTGATGACCACATCGGCCTCCTTCACCGCGGCAACGGCATTGGCCATGACGACGACGCCATGGTCCCTGGCGATGACGAGATTTTCCGGCATCAGGTCGAAGCCGTGCACTGCATATCCCGCCTTGACGAGATTGGCGGCCATCGGGTTGCCCATGTTGCCGAGGCCGATGAAGGCGATGGTGGTCATAATGGCACTCCGTGGTTAGGTTAGGGAGTAGGGCAGTAGGGCAGTAGGGCAGCCTATTCGGCGCCAGTTGCTGATAAGTTGGCGAAGCATTTTTCCGATGCCTAGGTAGCATCTGATAAGCTTGATCATGCGCCAGATATATCCCCTGCTGCCATACAGTAAGGTCCTTGTAAGAATTGATCCTGCCGGTCATTTCTACTGCCCTACTGCCCTACTGCCGCCCAAGCAGCGCACGTGCGATGATGACGCGCATGATCTCATTGGTGCCTTCGAGGATCTGGTGGACGCGCAGGTCCCGGACCAGCTTCTCGATGCCGTAGTCGTGCAGATAGCCGTAGCCGCCATGCAGTTGCAGCGCATCGTTGGCGACGTTGAAGCCGATGTCGGTGACGAAGCGCTTGGCCATCGCCGACCATTTCGAGGCATCCGCGGCCTTGCGATCGAGCTTCGAGGCGGCGGCGTAGAGAAAGATTCGTGCTGCTTGCAGCTCCGTCTCCATGTCGGCGAGCTTGAACTGCAGCGCCTGGAACTGGTTGATCTTCGACCCGAAGGCCTTGCGCTCGGCGGTGTAGGACAGTGCCTTGTCGAGCGCCGATTGCGCCCCGCCCAGCGAACAGGCGGCGATGTTGAGCCGGCCGCCGTCGAGCCCGGCCATGGCGATGCCGAAGCCGGCGCCTTCGGCCGAGAGCAGGTTTTGCGCCGGCACCTTGCAGTCCTCGAAGACGACCTGGCGAGTTGACTGCATGTGCCAGCCCATCTTGTGCTCGTTGGCGCCGAAGGAAAGGCCCGGCGCATCCTTCGGCACGACGAAGGTGGAAATGCCCTTCGGCCCGTCGGCGCCGGTGCGCGCCATGACGATGTAGATGTCGCTGTCGCCGGCGCCCGAAATGAACTGTTTGACGCCGTTCAGCACATAGTCACCGCCGCTCTTCACCGCGCGCGTCTTCAGCGCTGCCGCATCCGATCCCGAACCCGGCTCGGTCAGGCAATAGCTGGCCAGCCATTCCATCGAGGTCAGCTTCGGCAGGAAGCGCTGGCGCTGCTCGTCGCTGCCGAAGCGGTCGATCATCGAAGCCACCATGTTGTGGATTGAGATGAAGGATGAAAAGGCCGGATCGGCGCGCGAAAGCGCCTCGAAGATCAGCACGGCGTCCAGCCGGCCGAGCCCCGAGCCGCCGACATCGTCACGGACATAGATGCCGCCAAGGCCGAGCGGGCCTGTCTCGCGGATCACGTCGGCCGGAAAATGCTTGTTGCGGTCCCAGTCGAGCGCGTTCGGCGCGACGCGGTCGGCGGCGAAGGCCTCGGCCATCTCCTGGATGGCGCGCTGGTCCTCGTTGAGTTCGAACTGGCTGGTGCCCGCATCGACAGCGGCGTCCATCGCGTGCTCCCTGATGTTCTTCGGCTTGCTGGCCTGTCGCTTTTTGGCTTTGCGCGCCGTCCAATCTAGACCAATGATGCCGCCGCGCAAGCCGACCATCTCCATCCAACCATCTGTGGAGCGGCGGTGCGCGAATGCGTGTGCGGAGCAAGGCGTGACCACAAATTTCGATGAACTGCTCGAGTGTTTTCATGCCTACCTCGAAAGGTTCGATGATGCGCTGGTGCGCGATGCGGTGGCCCGGATCGGCTGGGCCATGCCGGCGCGTCCGCTCGAGCCGCATCCGCTTGCTTGCCTGCGCCAGCTCGACCGTATCGTCGAGCTTGCTCCGGCAGGCGCCAGGTCGCTGGTCCAGTTGCTTGCGGAGCGTCGCGATCTGTGCTGGGGGCAGACCTACAGCGAGGCGGATTTCGGCAAGACATTCATCGACAACTATGGCTGGCTGGAAGTCTTCGGCACGCGTGGCCATTTCGTCAACGACAAGGTCGCGGCCGGTCTGCTGATCCTCGGACCTGATATCGTCTATCCCGACCACCACCACGTCGCCGAGGAGATTTACATTCCGTTGACCGGCGGCACCGAATGGCGCATGGGCGAAGGCGAATTTCGTAGGCGCGAGGCGGGTGAGGTGATCCACCATGCCTCTGATATCAGTCACGCCATGCGCACCGGCAAGGAGCCGCTGCTGGCGCTCTACATCTGGCGCGGCGGGCCGCTGGCGGCGAAATCCACTATCACCGGCAGCATTTCACAGGGCAGGAATTAATGGCCAAGGCGATCATGCTGCAGGGCACGGGCTCCGATGTCGGCAAGACAGTGCTGGTCGCGGGCCTGTGCCGCGCGGCGAGGAACCGTGGGCTGAAGGTACGACCGTTCAAGCCGCAGAATATGTCGAACAACGCCGCCGTCGCCGACATTCCGGGCGACAGCTCCGGCGGCGAGATTGGCCGCGCCCAATGGCTGCAGGCGATCGCCTGTGGCGTTGTGCCCTCCGTCCACATGAACCCGGTTCTGCTCAAGCCGCAGACCGATGTCGGCGCGCAAGTGGTGGTGCAGGGCAAGGTATTCGGCGAGGCGCGGGCGCGCGACTACCAGGCGCTGAAGGGCCGGCTGATGGATGCCGTGCTGGACTCCTGGGCCAAGGTCGGCGAGGGCGCCGATCTGGTCATCGTCGAGGGCGCCGGCTCGCCGGCCGAGATCAATCTCAGAAGCCGAGACATTGCCAATATGGGCTTTGCCACGCGCGCCAATGTGCCGGTGATCCTCGTCGGCGACATCGATCGCGGTGGCGTCATCGCCTCGGTCGCCGGCACGCATCTGATCCTGCCGGAAGAGGACCGGCGCATGATCGTCGGCTATCTCATCAACAAGTTCCGCGGCGATGTCTCGCTGTTCGATGACGGCATCAAGGCGATCGAGAGCTTCACCGGCTGGCGCTGCTTTGGCGTCGTGCCGTGGCTGAAGGCGGCGGCGCGATTGCCCTCGGAAGATTCGGTGGTGCTCGAACGCCTGGCGTCCGGCGAGAAGCGCGCGCTGAAGGTCGCCGTGCCGATGCTTTCGCGTATCGCCAATTTCGACGATTTCGACCCGCTCAACGCCGAGCCTCAGGTCGAGGTGGTGTTCGTGCCGCCCGGCCAGCACTTGCCAGAGGATGCCGGGCTGGTGGTCATTCCCGGCTCGAAGTCGACGATCGGCGATCTCCTGAGATTCCGCGAGAATGGCTGGGACCGCGACCTGCTTGCCCACCGCAAGCGCGGCGGCCACGTCGTCGGCATTTGCGGCGGCTTCCAGATGCTCGGCCGTGTCGTGCGCGATCCCGACGGCATCGAGGGCAGCGTTACCGAGACGGCAGGGCTCGGCCTGCTCGACGTCGAAACGGTGATGGAGCCGGAAAAGACGGTGCGCAATGTCAGCGCGCGCTCGGTCCAGTTCGACCTGCCGCTCGAAGGCTATGAGATTCATCTCGGCCGCACCACCGGTCCGGACACGCTGCGACCATCCGCCGTCATCAACGGCGCCGCTGACGGCGCCATCTCGGCCGACGGCAAGGTGTCGGGCACCTATCTGCACGGGCTGTTTTCCGCTGACGCTTTTCGGGCGAAATTTCTGGAAAACCTTGGCGTTAAGGGCGGCGGCATCGACTATCGCGCCGAGGTCGAACGGGCACTGGACGAGGTCGCAGCCGAGCTGGAGACTCACCTCGACTGCGACGCGATTTTTGGTTTGGCGCGTTAGCTCCCCGGCGCAGAAGTTTTGACAGGTCAGATGTTACGTTGACGAACCGCATGCCCTGGCGGATCCTGCCGTTACCTGCGGTGCGGGACCTTTCGGAACGCTGGAGGGACAGAGGGGGGTGCGAAGGAACTCGACGGAGGGTGCTCGGTTCTGGGTCACCGCGCCTTGCGAGGTTGTCATGGCAGGATCCCAGGGTCTCCGCGACGGAGCTTCGCTCCTGCTTCGCCCAGGGATGACGAAGTTGGGGGAGACTTCGGTCAACCCCGAATGTTGTGATAGCCCACCGAAACGAACGATGAAACCTTGGCCGCCAACAGGCCCTCAACCGTCACATTCCCTGTGCAGCGTTACCAGTTCAGTCTTTTTCACCGGCCTTCGGCCAGTAGGTGCCGAACGACCAGACATTGCCTTCCGGATCGCGGCAGATGAACTCGCGGCTGCCATAGTCGCGGTCGGTGAGCTCTTCCAGTATTTCGGCGCCGGCCTTTTTGGCTCTGGCATAAGCGGCATCGGCATCGTCGACGGCAACATAGATCGACCTGCCGCCACCCGGGCCCGGTGCACCGATCATCTGGCCAAACTTGTCGTCGCGTGCAGTGCCCAGCATGATCATCGAGGAGCCGAAAGTCAGTTCGGCGTGATGAACAATGTCGCCTTCGCCGTAGCGGGCATGAACGGCAAAGCCGAAGGCTTCACCCAGCCAGTCGATCATTTTCGCGGCATTGCGGTAGCGCAAGGTGGGATAGAGCCTGGGCGGTTCGACTGACATGGTCATGGCGATCTCCTTCAATTGGATTGTCGATAACCCAGTCTGGGCGAAAGCTGTTCGCACGTCTTGAAGAAATGTTACCCGTGCGCCCACTGGGCGTGGCAAGGGGCGTTTCAGAACCTATGGCCGGGCGGCAAGCGTCGTCGGCGTTTCGCCGGCAAGGTCGCGGAATTCGCGCACCAGATGCGCCTGGTCGGCATAGCCGCAATCGGCGGCGATATCAGCCCAATCGGATTTGTCCTGCCTTGACAGGCCGAGCGCCCGGTTGAAGCGGACGATGCGCGACAGCGTCTTGGGGCCGACGCCGATCGCATTGGAGAATTTTCCCAAGAGATGCTTGCGGCTCCAGCCCAGCCTGTCGGCGAGCGACGACACGCGAATGCGGCCGCCCGAGACTATGATCCGGTCATAGGCCCAGGCGATTTCGGCCTGCGTTTCCCGGGCCTCGGTCAGCCGTGCGGCGACGAACGCCTCGACGATGGCAAAGCGTGCGGTCCAGTCGCGCGCATTACCAAGTCTTTCGCGCAGAGCGATCCCTTCGGGGCCAAGCACATCGTCGAGGCCGACCATGCGGTCGGTCAGTTCGCTCATCGGAAGGCCGAAGAAGCGTCGGGCGCCGAGCGGCGTGAAATTGACCTGGACGCAGCAGGCGCCACCGAAGGATTCGATCACCACCGGACCGGCATAGAGGCCGGCGGCGAAATTGGCGAAGCGGTCATTGTCGCCCGGCTCCTTGCCGAGCCCGATGGCGAAGGGCTCGCCAAAGCTGATGACCAGCGGCACGGTCAGCGATGCGTATTCGACGTTGCGGAGGCGGCCCGGTGCGGTTTCGCGATAGAAGCATAGATCGGTGACGGAGCCGCGGAGCCGAGAGCCGGGCGCACGCCGCACCATCTCGAACCGGTCGAGGCCGGGAATTTCATGGCGGCTTCCGTCTTCGCTCTCGGCGGGCATGGGCTTTCCTTCCGCCCAAGGAGTCTAACAGACCAACCCTCAGAATCAAAAGCGCCCCGCGTGTGGGCGGGCGCGCCGAGGTGGCGGAGGTGGGAGTTGTTTAACTGTGTGTTATAAAAAAAAGACGCTGCCGACGACTAGTCGAGTGTAGATCTCGGTGGTCGCCGTATCATTAAAAAAAAATGGGGGGGGGGGGGGGGGGGGGGGGGGGGGGGGGGGGGGGGGGGGGGGGGGGGGG
>NZ_JBVVQY010000017.1:0-48845 GCF_055811615.1 Mesorhizobium sp. WSM4807 | reverse complement strand
TCCGAGTTGCCTGAGGTCTGAGTGCTTAAGCGCCGCGAACCAGGCAGCCGCCAGCAAGCACTATATAAGCGATGAGGACGATCCACACCGAGGCCAGGGGAATAAATGCAAAAACGCCGAGAGCGGCGAGCAGGCCGATGAGGGCGATAACAAGGGATATGATAAAAATAAGCTGCGTAGGCGCACTGAGATTCATGTGTGGCTCCTCCAACATGATTCGTACAACCGCATAGTATCAGTCGCCTCGTCACACACCAATCAGCGTGCGCAGCGGGTTCGCCGGATCGGCCAGCAGCTTGCTGGCCAGCGCCAGGCAGACGATCACCAGCAGCGGTTTGATCAGTTTTGCGCCATTGCGGATGGCGAGGCTGGCGCCGACACGGGCGCCGAGAAACTGGGCGACACCCATCATCAGGCCGATCTTCCAGTAGACGACCCCGGCAGCAGCGAAGACGATGAAGCCGCCGATGTTGGAGGCAAAGTTGAGCAGCTTGGTATGCGCCGTCGCCTTGAGCACGCCGTAGCCGGCCAGGGTGACGAAGGCCAGCATGTAGAAGGAACCGGCCCCCGGCCCGAACAGGCCGTCATAGAAGCCGACAATCGGCACCAGGATCAGCCCAAACAGGAACGGCGACAGGCGCCGGGCGCGGTCGACGTCGCCCATGTTTGGCTTGAGGGCGAAGAAAAGCGCGATGGCGATCAGCAGGATCGGCAGAAGAGCCCGCAACAGGTCGCCCGACACGAATGTCGCCAGCAAGGCGCCGAGAGCACTGCCGGCAAGCGCCAACAGGGCCGAAGGCAATTGCCGGCGCAAATCGACATGGCCCTTGGCGGCGTAGTGGATGGTCGCCGAGCCTGAGCCGAACATGCCCTGCAGCTTGTTGGTCCCCAGCGCCTCGACCGGCGAGAAGCCCGCCAGCAGCAGTGCTGGAATGGTGATCAAGCCGCCGCCGCCGGCAATCGAATCGACGAAGCCGGCAGCGAAGGCGGCGACGCCGAGGATGACGACGGTCTGGGTGGCGAGATCGAACATCGGATGGTTGCGGGAAGGGCTTCTGGCCAGCGGGAAGATGTGGTGCGTTCGAACCACAGCCGACCCGTTTGCGCAAGGCCGATTCCGCGCTACCTATGCCAAGCGCGCCGCGACGCGCTTGGCTCTTTTGTTTTATGCATGTCGTTATCTCAAAACCGCTGCGCACTTTTGAGCGACATGCATTTGACGAATCGGAAAGGGACGCTGATGTCATTCGCTTTGCTGGACCAGATACGCTCGATCTTCGAAGGCGACCCCGGCGTGCGCAAGGTCGCGGACGATCCTGTACTGTCGGCGGAACTGCTCATGCTGTTTCGCATGATCCTGGCCGATGGGTCGGTCAGCGAAAGCGAAATGACCGCCTTCAGGCGTATCTGCCGGGACGCCTTCGGCATTCCCGAAACCAGCATCGACAGCGTCATCGAATATCTCAACGAATTCGGCTACGAGACCAACAGCTCGCAAGCCATCGCTCAGTTCCGCGACCTCGACATCGAACGGCGCAAGCTGCTCGCCCGCCACATGGCCGAGATCGCCAAGGCCGATTCGCAACTTGCCGGGAGCGAGATGCAGCTCTTGCGGCGCACGCTCGACCTGCTCGAAATCAGCCCTGCCGATGTGGTGAAGCCGCAAGGCTGAGGCATCGTGTGATAACGATTTGATGGGCCATGGAAGCGTCGCCGCCCCTTGGAGGCGAGTCGGGTCGTAACCGATTACGAGAGCAGCGCCGCTTAGGCGAGCCCGAATGCTAGGACCAGGAAGCCCATCGCCCCGAACCCGGCATGGATAACGATCCCGGCCCATGTACTGCGACGCCGCTGGACAACGTAGGGCAGGAGCAACGTGATCGGCACGAGCGTCAACAGGACTTGCCAAGGGAAGGCAGCGTGGAACAGTAACCACATTATCCCGTTGACCAGCCAAGCCCACCCCCCGAAGGCAACCTCTTGCCGCGGCAGCGCGACACCCCGCCAGACAAACTCTTCCCCAACGATGTTCAGTACAAAAAACGGCAGCCACGCGCCGAGAATCCAGTACCGCCCAGGACCTAGCGGCTCGAAAGCCATGAACGAGGGATGAAGAGTCTTCCCGTCTTGCAGCATCCGGAGCGCGGCGCCGATGCCGCCGGTCAGCACGCTGACAGCCGCCAGCCCTCCAATAGCCCAGAGCCAGTCGCCGCCATTCATAGTGCGAAGCCACAGCCGCGCGCCCAACGACACCAGCCTTCCTTGACGCCGCTCTCGATGCAATAGCAGGGCAGCCGTGAGAAGCAGGGGGCCAAAAAGAATGATGCTTGCGGCCAAGAACCACATCACCACAGTCTCAGCCCCGCTAGCGGAGACGAACGTTGGGACGGCTATCCGCGTTACCAGGAACAGCAGCAGAGCACCCGCCCCGAACAGCGCAGCAGAGCCGCCCAGGCCCAGTGGAGGAGGCTCAGGCCCTTCGCGCGTTTCAGAACTGTTGGCTGTCAATAGCCATTCTCCCGCCCGTGCGCCCGACGAATTAGCCGTGCCACGAAGCCGCTCACCCCTGTTCCTGCAGCCGTTTCGCGATCGCCCGATGCAAATCGGGAGCGGCTGCGACCAGCGCCTTGGCGGCTTCGGACTGCGGATGGTCGAGAACCTCGCTCGTCCTGCCGCGCTCGACGATCTTGCCGTCATGCATGACCATCACCTGATCGGTGATGGCGCGGGCAACGGTCAGATCGTGGGTGATAAATAGATAGGCAACGCCGAGCTTTTGGTTCAGCTCGGCGAACAGGTCGAGAATTTGGGCGCGGATCGAGACATCCAACGCCGAGACCGGCTCGTCGGCGACGACCAGCTTGGGGCGGGTGATGATGGCGCGGGCGATCGACAGGCGCTGGCGCTGGCCACCCGAAAACTCGTGCGGATATTTGTCCATGTCGCGTGGACTAAGGCCGACCTCGTGCAAGGCCTTTGCCACCATCTCGCGCCGTTCCGCATCCGTCGGCTTCTTCTCGAGGACATGCAGTGGCTCGGCGACCAGTTTTTCGACCTTCTGGCGCGGATCGAAGGAGCCGTAGGGGTCCTGGAACACCACCTGCATGTCGCGCCGCGCCGGCTTGAGCTCAGCCTCGCTCTTGCCGGTGATGACCTGACCGCGAAACCGGATCGTTCCCGATGTCGGCCCGTCCAGCGCCAGGACCATGCGGGCAAGCGTGGACTTGCCGCAACCGGAACGCCCGACCAGCGCCACAGACTGCCCGGGATCAATCGAGAACGAGACATCGTCGACGGCGCGGATCGGGGCCGCGCGCTTCAGCAGCGATTTGCGCCGTCCCGGATAGTCCCGCGTCACGCTGTCCACCTGAAGAAGAGGTTTGGCAGCCTGGAGCTGGGGGTTGTCTTGGCCGACCTCGTGCGTCCTGGCACGCGCCGGCACATGCATCGAGGCCTGCGCCAGCTGCCGGGTGTAGGGATGGAGCTGCTCGGACAAAGTGCGCGCCGTGTCGCCGGCCTCCATCACTTCGCCGTGGCGCAGGATGGTGATGCGATCCGCCATCTCGGTCACCACCGCGAGATCGTGCGAGATCAAGAGCAAGCCCATGCGGTTCTCTGCGACCAGGTCGCGCAACAGGTCGAGGATCTGCGCCTGCAGCACGACGTCGAGCGCCGTCGTCGGCTCGTCGGCGATCAGCAGCTTGGGTTTCAGCGCGCAGGCAATGGCGATGACGACGCGCTGGCGCTGACCGCCGGAAAGCTCGTGTGGATAGCGCGACAGCGGGAACTGTGCCGCCGGCAGGCCGACCCGGTCGAGCATTTTTCGCGCGCGGTCCTCGGCGTCGGCGCGGCTTGCCTTGGTGTGCCAGCGGATGCCTTCGGCGACCTGCTCGCCAATGGTCTTGACCGGATTGAGTGCCGTCATCGGCTCCTGGAAAACCATGCCGATATCGTCGCCGCGCAGCGCGCACATCTGGTCTTCGCTGGCCGCAAGGATGTCGATGCCGTCGAAGACGACGCGCCCGGTGGCGCGCGCCGCCCAGGGCAGAAGCCGCATCACCGTCAGCGCCGTTATCGACTTGCCCGAGCCGGATTCACCGACCAGCCCCATCACCTCGCCGGGCGCGACGGAGAGCTCGATATCCCTCAGGATCGGCGTGTCGCCGATGCTCAGCGACAATCTCTGGATTTCGAGCAGGCTCATCGCTGCCGCCGCGATTTTGGGTCGAGGATGTCGGCAATCCCATCGCCGAGCAGGTTCAGGCCAAGCACGGTGACGACGATCGCCATGCCTGGAAAGATCGCCATCCACGGCGCCGCCACCATGCGGGTCTGCGCGTCGAACAGCATCCGCCCCCAACTCGGCATTGGCGGCTGTGTGCCGAGCCCGACGTAGGAAAGCCCGGCTTCGGCCAGGATGCCGAGCGCGAACTGAATGGTGCCTTGCACCAGGAGCAATGTGACGATGTTGGGCAGCACATGCTCCAGCGTGATTAGCGTTTTGCCTTTGCCGGCGGCGCGCGCGGCAAGGATGAATTCGCGCGGCCAGATCGCCAGCGCACCGGCCCGGGCGACGCGGGCGAAGACCGGGATGTTGAAAATGCCGATGGCGATGATGGCGTTGAGTGCGCCCGGCCCGAAGATGGCGGTGATCATGATCGCCGAAAGCAGGGCAGGGAAGGCGAAGACGAGATCGTTCAGCCGCATCACCGCTTCGTCGACGATGCCGCCGCGCGCCGCGGCGAAGGCGCCGAGCGGCACGCCTACGCCCATGCCTATGCCGACAGCGACCAGCGCCACGGCGATCGAATTGCGGGCGCCGACCATGATCATGGAAAGAATGTCGCGACCGAAATGGTCGGTGCCGAACCAGTGTGCCGGCGAGGGTGCCTGGGTCTTGTCGGCGATGATCAGCCTGGTGACGTCAAAAGGCGTCCAGAAGAACGAGACGATAGCGACCGCTGCCACCAATATGGTGATGACGAAGCCGGCGAGGAACGAGCGGTTGGTGAAGGCCTTGACGAGGATGTCGGCAAAATTTTCCTCTGGGATGTCGAAGCGCAGCGTCATTGGCGGCTTCTCAGACGCGGATCGACGACCGCATAGGAGAGATCGACAAGCAGGTTGACCGCGATGATGGCGGCAACCAGCAGCGTGACGACGCTTTCGACGACGATCAGGTCGCGCTGGGTGATCGCCTGGAACACCAGCCGGCCAAGGCCGGGCAGGTAAAAGACGTTCTCGATGATGATGGTGCCGGCGAGCAGGAAGGCGAACTGCAGGCCGAGAATGGTCAGCACCGGGATCATCGCGTTGCGCAGCGCGTGCCGCCACAGCACCGCGCGAAAGGGCAGGCCCTTGGCGCGGGCGGTGCGGATGTAGTCCTCGTTCAGCACTTCGATCAGCGCCGAGCGGGTGACGCGGGCGAGGATCGCCGCTTGCGGCAGAGCGAGCGCGATCGCCGGCAGGATCAGCGATTTCAGCGCCGGCCAGACGCCGGCGCTCCAGCCCGGAAAGCCGCCTGATGGCACCAGCCGCAGCCAGACGGCGAAGAGGTAGATCAGCATCAGCGCAAACCAGAAGTTCGGCACGGCGACACCAAGCTGGGCGGCGCCCATCGCAATCGTGTCGCCGGCCCGCCCGTGCCGGCCGGCTGAGAACAGTCCGATCGGAATGGCAATGATGGTGGACAGCGCCAGCGCGATCAGCGCCAGCGGCAGCGAGACGACGACGCGCTCGCGGACCAGGTCGATGACCGGCACCGAATAGGTGTAGGAGCGACCGAAATCGAGGCTCAGCAAGCCGCCGGCCCAGCGCAGATAGCGCAGCGCAAGGGGCGCGTTGAGCCCCATCTGGTTGCGCAGCAACTCGACCTGGTCGGCGCTGGCGTTCAGGCCAAGCATCAGCCGCGCCGGGTCACCGGGAATGACCTCCAGCACGGCAAAGACAACCATCGAGGCCAGAACCAGCGTGATGAGCGCGATGACGAGACGTCTGAGAAGATAGGCGGTCATGGGGGAGGACCGCTGCGCCCCCTCACTCCGTCCACTTCACCTTGGTCAGGTCGTTGGCCTGGATCGGGGCGTTTTCCCAAAAACCCTCGAGCTTGGCGTCCCAGACGCCGGCTTTCGGCAATTCGTAGAGGAAGCCGACCACGGCATCGTCGGCCAGTATCTTCTGCGCCTCGCCGAGCAGCGTCATGCGCTTGGCCTCATCAGAGGTGAGGCTCAGATCGGCGATGATCTTGTCGAAGGTCGGGTTGTCATAGTTGAAGTAATAATCCTTGCGCGAATAGATATCGATGTCGTTGGGCTCGGTGTGGGAGACGATGGTCAGGTCGTAGTCCTTCTTGGTGAAGACCTGATCCAGCCACTGCGCCCATTCCACGGGCACGATCTGCAGATCGATGCCGACATCGCGAAGCTGCGACGCTATGATCTCGCCGCCAAGCCGCGCATAGGGAGGCGGCGGCAGTTTCAGCGTCGCCTTGAAGCCGTTCTCCAGGCCGGCTTCCTTCAAGAGTTCCTTGGCTTTCTCGACATTGTGCGGATAGAGGCCGGTGAGGTCGACATAGGCCTTGTTGGCGGGCGACATGTGCGAGCCGATCGGCACACCCAGACCGGCCGAGGCGCCGTCGATGATCGCCTTGCGGTCGAGCGCAAACGAAATCGCCTGCCTGACCTGCAGCTTGTCGAAAGGCGGCTTCTTGTTGTTGATCGAGAGAATGGTTTCGCCCTCGGTCGCGCCGATCACCACCTTGAAGCGTGGGTCGTCCTTGATCTGGGCGACACTGTCGGGATCGGGGAAGAAGGGAAAGGCCTGGATGTCGCCGGAAAGCAAAGCCGGCACAGCGGCAGCGGCATCGGGAACAATGCGGAACTCTGCCTTGTCGAGGGACACCGGGGCGCCCCAGTAAGTGTCGGACTTGATCAGCGTGATCGACGAGCCCTTGGCCCAGTTTTGGAACCTGAACGGGCCGGTGCCGACAGGCTTTTCCTTGTTGGTGTCGGCTGTCTCCGGCGCGACGATGACCGCGTCGCCCCAGCCCATATTGTAGAGGAACGAACTTTGCGGGTTCTTCAGCGTGATCTTGACCGTCGCCGGATCGACCACATCGACCGTATCGATGGCGGCGAACAGGCCCTTTTGTGCGTTGACGGAGTTGTCGGCACGGGCGCGGCCGAGCGAGAATTTCACGTCGTCGGCATTGAAGTCGGTGCCGTCATGGAATTTGACGCCGGTATGCAGCTTGAATGTGTAGACCTTGCCGTCGTCGGAAATCATCCAGCTTTCGGCCAGATCCGGCAGCACCTCGCCGTTCGGACCGATGCGGGTCAGCCCCTCGAACACATTGGCGTAAAGCACTTCGTCGATCGCGGCCGCAGCACCTGCGGTCGGATCGAGATGCGGAGGTTCGAGCGTAATGCCGATGACCAGATCGGTCCGCGCGGCAAATGCCGATGTTCCGGCAGACAGCACCAGGGCCGCGGCGGTGAGAATGGTTTTCCACAATTTCATCGTGCAACTCCCGATATGCTCAAAAACATGCTCAAAACCCGGTGGATAGAAGCGTGATTTCACCAACGAGTAAATTGCGTTTCGTGTTTTCCGGCAGCGCCCGCAGGAATGTTTTTTCGCCCATCACCGACTACCGAGCGCCCGCGCCCCTAAGCAGCACGTTGAGCCCGATCGCCATCACCTTGGCCGATTCGACCATGTCTGATATCCCCACCCATTCGTCGGGCCTGTGGGCGAGGTCGAGAATGCCCGGGCCATAGGCGATGCAGTCGTAGATGTGACCGATGCGGGCAATGTGCTTCTGGTCGTAGGTGCCGGGCGAAATCACATAGTCGGGCTCGTGGTCGAATATCGCCATGATGCCTTGCGCCACCGCCTTGACCACCGGCGCATCGCGCTCGGTCATCAGCGGCAGCACCTCCATGAGATCGCGGATCTCGTAGTCGAATTTCTTGCGCTCGCGCTTCAGCCGGTCGAGGATATCGGTCACCTCGCTTTTGACCGTGCCGAGGTCCTCTTCGAGCAGGAAGCGGCGGTCGATGGTCAGCCGGCAGGAATCGGGGACGTTGGGCGAGGGCAGGCCAGGCCGGAAATCCTCGGTCTGGCCGCCGTGGATCGAGTTGATGTTCATGGTCGAGCGCTTGGCCCCGTCGGGCACGACCGGCATGCGCGTGACCTTGCGGTCGAGCGCCGGAAACAGATCGTCCTCGAAGGCCTTTAGCACGGCACCCATATGGCGCACCGCGTTGTCGCCGAGGAACGGCATCGAGCCGTGCGCAATCTCCCCCTTGGTCTCGATCTCCGCCCACCAGACGCCGCGATGGCCAAGGCAGATGCGGTCCTTGTTCAACGGCTCGGGGATGATGACGTGGTCGACCTTCGGCTTGGAGAAATAGCCGAGCTTTGCCAGATGGGCGACGCCGCCGAAGCCGCCGGACTCCTCGTCGACCGTGCCCGATATTTCGATGGCGCCCGGAAAATCGGGGAAGACCTCCATGAAGGCCTCGGCGGCGATGATCGACGAGGCCAGGCCGCCCTTCATGTCGCAGGCGCCGCGGCCATAGACCTTGCCATCCCTGACAATGCCGGCGAAGGGATCGAGGCTCCAGCCGTCGCCGGCTTCGACCACGTCGATATGCGAGTTGAAATGCAAGCAGGCGCCGGGCGAGCGGCCATCGAAGCGGGCGACGACATTGACGCGCGGGTAGCGGTCGGTGTCACCGGGCGTGCCTTCGGCGCGGATGAATTCGACTTCGAAACCGCGCTTCTTCAGCCGCGCTCCGACGTATTCGGCGCATGGCCGATAGGCTTCGCCGGGCGGATTGATGGTCGGAAAGCGAATCAGGTCCGCGGTCAACGCGACCAGGTCGTCGACCCGATCACCGACCGCTTTCAGGAGCCGTTCATTCATTTCGTTCATTCGGCGAATTGAGCAGCCAATGATGCGCTTTGGCAAGCCTGTTGGCGGGTCGCGCCCTAGTTATGTGGTTACGTGTCGTCACGGCAACTATCGCGGGAAATCGTTCAAATTCGCTGCTTTGGATTGGTGAATTCGTCAGAGGTGTGTGGTTACCTCATTCACCCGCGATTAAAAAGATGAAGAATTGCGTGAAGGCAAGCAGGCAAGGGCAGTCAAAGGGTTTGATCGCATGAAAACCGTTTTCATGGCAGCGGCACTGGCAACGACGCTGCTCGGTTCATCGGTCGAGGGCTGGGCAGCCAAGCTGGTTGCAAGGATCGACGTGTCGTCGCAGACGATGACTGTAAGATACGGTCAGGCGGTTTACCGATGGCGCGTATCCACGGCGCGCAAAGGCTATATCACGCCGCGCGGCAGCTACCGGCCGCAACGAACGGCACGGATGTGGTATTCGCGCAAATACGACATGTCGCCGATGCCTCATTCGGTATTCTACCGCGGCGGCTACGCCATCCATGGCACCGGCGCGGTAAAATCTCTCGGGCGCCCGGCGTCGCATGGCTGCGTGCGGCTGCACCCGGCGAATGCCGCCGCCTTCTATTCGATGGTGCGGCAAGCCGGCTTCCGCAACACGCGGATCGTGGTGACGAACTAGAGCGCGGAAAACACGCCGATCGCCCCGACCAGAACTAGGCTTAGCGCCCAGATCACATCTAGATCAAACCAGCTTTTCGAAAGAAACCTTAATCCCAGCCACCGATAGACGCCGAAGGCCAAAGCGCCGCCCGCAGTGATCATCGCGCCGGTGTGGACCGCTGCCACACCGATCGAGAGCGCTGCAGTTCGTGCAATGAGGGCGGTCGCGGCACGGTGCCCAGCATCCGTTTCAACGACGCCGCACAGGCCGAGGTAGATCGGCACCAGCATCAGGCCGGCGCCATGCGTGACGGCGACCAGAAAGGACCAGAGCGCCAGTCGCGACGGCGGCACGCGCGCCAGAAATCTAGGATGCCGCCGGTTGAAGAGCAGCCAGACTCCGAGCGCGACGACAATTAGACCTGCGCCAACGCGGATCTCGGTTTGCCAATCAACCAGCACGGTCATCAGCGCGAAGGGCAAGAGGACCACCGTCATGGCGACAAGATGCCCGAACGCCAGCGCCAGGAGTGCGCCCGGCAGCGCATAGGCTCGCCGTTCCATCAGGGCGGCCGAAACAGCAAGCGGCCAGCCCATACCCGGGTTTACGCCATGGTAAATCCCGCTGGCGACCACAGCAAACCAGAGGCCGGCTGTGGTCGAAAGGAGTTCGGGCGACACCTAGACCGATGGGTAGCAGAAACTGTCGGTAGAGCAGTCGCCGCCTTCAAGTCGGATCTGGTGCGTTCGATAGCCTTTGGGGAACTCGACGAAGAAGTTGGTGTCGAGCGTCAGGCCACCATTGGCGCCAACATCGGCCTTCACCATAGCCCCGCCGCGCTCGCCGGGATAGAACTGATCGTCCCAGGTCGAATAGAGCGAATTGGTCCAATAGACACGCTTGCCGTCGCGGCTAATCTCGACCATCTGTGGCCCATAGCCGAAGACCTTGCCACAGGGGTGCTTGGTCTTCTTGACGATCCCACCCAGTTCGACCTTGCCCGCCAGAACCGGCTTCATCGGGTCGCTGACATCGTATTGATGCATTTCACCCGTACCCCAACAAGCCACGTAGAGATATTTGTCGTCGAGGCTGAGGTCGATGTCGGTGACCAGCGGGGGCACCGCCGAGAAACCCTTCAGAAGATCCGGCAGATCGTCGGCATTGGCCGGTTGAGGCGGGATGATCGCCGTCTTCTTGGCCTGGAACTTGCCATCTGCGTCGCGCCACCAAGTCCAGATCGAGCCTTCGAGATTGGTGGTATCGACCACAACGCCGCAGAAGCCGTATTGCTGGACTGGATCATGCGCCGGGCGGATTTCGAGCGCCATTTGGTGATTGGCGCCCAGATCGATCGTCTGAATGTTCTTACGCGCACGCAGATCCCAGAAATGCATGCGGTGGCCGTACTTGTTGGACAGTAGATCCTCCGGGACGATGCCGTTTTCGAACTGCGGCGGCAGGGCCCATTCGGAACTGACCATGTAGTCGCGCGGCAGGTTCCACCAGAAATCGTAGTGCTTGTCCTGGGCGCCACGATCTATCTCATAGCGGCCAATGACATCGAAGGTCTGGCAATCCATGATGAAAATGCCCGGAGGACCGTCGGTACCGTCCTTGCCGCCGCCGCCCAGGGTCGAGACATAGATGCCCTCGGGTCCGCAGTGGATCGTATGCGGGCGTGAATAGCCCGTCTTGGCAAAGACTTCTGCGGGTTCGATGATCTTGTGAATCTTGGCGGCTGTCGGCCCGCCCTTCACATCAATTATGTAGATGCGCGACGAACGCATGCCCGGAATGATCAGATAACGACGCTCCAGAAAGGCGTGGCCAGTCAGTGGTGATAGCGCCGAAGAACACGCATTCCAGCCGAAGTGATGAAACTCATCGCCCTTGTTTGGCATGATCACAGTGTGGACGATCTTGCCGAAATCCGGCGAATTTGGATCGACATTCACCACAGCCAGGCCGTCGGGTTGCGAGAAGTCCGGGCTAAGCATCAACGTGTAGGCCAGAGTTTCCGGCGGCCCTTCCATAGCCAGCTTCGGTGACGCATAGAATGTGGGGTCTGGTCGCAGATTCATCGCGGTATCCTCCCTACGCGTTTGTGAAACTTTATTCTTGGTGCTCTCTGTGTCGCTCCCTTTTGAAATGCGGCCCAGGTAGGGATCATAATACACCAAGTCTCCTCGTCTGTCTGACACCGCGTCGCGCTAGCACTATTTACGTGGGCAGGCTTTGGGCAGAATATACGGGGTGGGAGGAAGCATTCGGAATCCTGAATGAATGCGCCCGAACGGCTTCCGACCGTTGGTTGCAAGGGAGGAAAATCATGAAACGTATTTTCTCGCTCGCGGCGTGTGCCGCGGCGTTATCGCTCGGCGTATCGAACGCCTACGCACAATCGGGCGGCGTCGACAAGGCGGTCGGCGGCTACAGCTTCGAAGAAGCCGCAAAGGAGGCCCCCGCTACCAAGGACTTCCATTCGGCCGATGGTCACCTCACTTTCGCTATCGTGACACACACTGCCGGCAATGGGTTCTTCGATCCGGTCTACGTCGGCGCGACCGTCGCCGGCAACCTGATCGGCGCCAAGGTCCTGCTGCTCGGCTCGGAATCGCCGACCGACGACCCTGCCCGCGAGATCGAAATCCTGAACCAGATCGTGCAGGATCCGACGATCGACGGGCTGATCATGACAACGCCCCAGGTCGGCGCCTACAACGACATCGTCAAGGCCGCCGAGGCGAAGGGCATACCGGTCGCTACGACCAATTCCTTTGACGGCACGCTCCTCAACCGCAGCGGCATCGGCCACACCGGCCAGGACGCGTCCGCTGCCGCAATCGCCGGCGAGGCGCTCGTCAAGTGCCTCGCGGACAAGGGTATCGAGAAGGGTTCGATCGTCCTGCCGTCGTCGACCGCAATGGGCAACATCGAGGTGAACAATCGCGTCACTTCGGCTTTCAACGCCATCGTCAAGGGCTTGAAGGATGCCGGCAAGCTTGATGCCTTCAAGGTCGACGCGGGTCCGGAGAACACCGGTATAGACACCAATCCGAATGATCCGGTGAACGGCATCGTGACGCTGTTCGAATCGCGCGGCGACGTCGTTGGCGCGTTCGCCGGCAACAACGTGTTCACGCCGGCGCTTGCCAAGGCCGTCGCTCAGACCGGACTGACCGGCAAGATCTGCGCCTACGGTTTCGACCTGGGCCCGGCCCAGCAGGATGCGATGAAGAGCGGCGATCTGACCGGCGCGCTCGGGCAGCAGCCCTTCTTGCAGGGCTTCTGGCCGGTCATGCAACTCTATCTGGAGATCGATCGCGGCATCGCGGCGGCCAACCTCGACACACGCGCCCAACTGGTGACGAAGGAGACCGTCGAGGACGTCGGCAAGCGCTTCGAGAACTGAGTCCACTCGGAACGTCTGAAATCATTGCGGGAGGGCGCAGGCTCTCCCGCAATGCGGCAGCAGGAAATCGACCAGAAGAGACCATGGCGCTTACCGCGACCACATCGCTCGGCCGTGCGCCGTCCCAGATTGTCGGCGGCTGGGAGGTGGGGCTCGTTGCCTTGCTTTTGCTGCTCTATCTCGGCGGCGCTCTCGTCAATCCCGCGTTCTTCGGGTCAACAGGAGCGTTTCACTCGCTGCTCCGCGACACCTCGCGGGTTGCCATCATCGCGGTCGGAGTGACCTTCGTCATCGTCAACAAGGACCTCGATCTTTCAGTCGGTTCAACTTACGGCCTAGTCGCCGTCGTCTTTGCCAGGCTGTTCGCGCCGAACTTCCTTGACCTCGGCGTCGTCACGTCGGCGATCCTCTGCCTGCTGCTCGGCACGCTGATCGGGCTGATCAACGGCGTGCTCGTCACCATCCTGAAGGTGCCGGCGTTCATCGCCACGCTGACCGTCCTCTTCATCGGCCGCGGCTTCGTGCTGGCGCTCACTCACGGCCAGGCGATCTACTACCCTGCCAAGGCGACCGGCTATCCGGGTTTTTTTCACCTCGGCGAGACCAACCTCCTCGGCTTCAACAACCAGATCGTGATCTTCCTCGTTGTCGCCGTGATCGGCGCCTATGTGCTTGCCAAGACGCGCTGGGGCTACGAGACCTTCGCCACCGGCGGCAACGAGCAGGCGGCGTCCTATGCCGGCATCCCGACCAACTGGGTGCGCATCCGAGCCTTCCTGATCTCCTCGCTCTGCGCGGCGCTGGCCGGCTTGATGTCAGCTGCCCAGGACAAGGGCGTGACGCCCCTCTACGGCGTCAGCGGTGAGCTGACCGTCATTGCCGCCGTGATCATCGGCGGCGCCTCGATCCTCGGCGGCCGCGGCCGGGTCGCCGGATCCTGCCTTGGCGCCCTGCTGGTGGTGCTGCTCGACAAGGTATTGCGCGAGGGCTGGCCGATCACGCGCATCATCAAGATCGGCGACGAGGAGATCACGGTCAATGCCGTTTTCTCGCTACCGGTCGGCGCGGTGCCGGTGTTCCTCGGGCTGCTGCTCGTCGTCGCGGTGCTCATCGAGCCCTATCTCATCCGCCGCCAGGTGGCAGGGCGCCTCTGGGCCTGGCTCCGCGACCGGCCGCCGCCACCGGCCTACGAGATCGGCGGCATCGCGATCGAGGGGGTGCAGACCAAGGGGGCGATGGCGACCGACATGGCGCTGTCGGCCACCGGGTTCGGCAAGTTCCTCGCTCGGCGCGACGCGCTCGCCATCATCCTGACCGCGCTCCTGTGGCTGACCGGCCTCGCGCTCCGGCCGGACTACTGGTGGAACCTGTCCAACAGCTTCGCGATCTTGCTCAACTACACCGAGCTTGCGCTGATCACCATCGGACTCACCTACGTCATCGCCGCCGGCGATATCGATCTCTCCGTCGGGGCGGTGCTCGCTCTCGCCGGCAGCACCGCCGCCTATTTCCTCAAGGTCCTTGGCGCCGACCCCGTGACCGCCGTGGCGATGGGCCTGCTCGCGGGCATGTGCGCCGGCCTCGTCAACGCGATCGTCACCGTCGGCTTCAAGCTGCCGGCCTTCATCGCCACGCTCGGCATGTTCTACATCGCCCGCGGCCTCGCCGCCTGGTTCGTAGCCGGGCAGCAGCTCACCGGCTGGCCCGAGGGCTACAACCTGCTTGGCCGCAAGGTGAACGACATCCTGCTGCACTACCGCATCTCGCTGCCGGACGGGCTGCTGCGCTCGATCGCTGAGGTGGTGAGCGTCCAGACCATCTGGATGCTGTTCGTCGCCCTCATCGCCGGCGTCGTGCTCGCCTACATGCCGTTCGGGCAGAAGGTCTATGCAACCGGCGGCAATATTCGCGCCGCCGCTTATGCCGGAATCAATACCAACCGGGTGCGTTTTCTCGCGCTTATTCTGGCGGCGCTCTGCGCGACAATGGCCGGGATCATCAACGTCGCCTACTTCCGCAGCTTCAACCCGGTGGCCGGCCAGTTCCGCGAGCTCGACGCCATCGCTTCGGTGATCATCGGCGGCGGTTCGATCTTCGGCGGCTACGGCACCGTGATCGGGGCGCTCGCCGGGGCGGCGGTGATCACCCTGATCCGGGCGCTGCTGCAGCTCAACGTTCAGGGTTTCACGATGCCGCAGCACTGGATCAACGTCTTCATCGGCGGCATCCTGATCGTGGCGGTGCTGATCGACATCTGGGTGCGCCAGGCCAACATCTTCGGCCGCCTGCGGGCGCGCCTCGCGCGGCGCACAAAAACGGCGGAGACCACCCATGCGTGACCCGACCACGCCTGCACCGATCGTAGAAATGCGGGGCATCGAAAAAGCCTTCGGTGCGGTGCAGGCGCTCCGCAACGTCGACCTCGTGCTCTATCCCGGCGAGATCCTGGGCCTCGTCGGCGACAACTCGGCCGGCAAATCGACGCTGATGAAGATCCTGACCGGCGCCTACCAGCGCGACGCCGGCGAGGTCTTCGTCGCCGGGCAGCCGGTGCACTTCAAGAGCCCGCACGAAAGCCGCGACGCCGGCATCGAGATGATCTACCAGGATTTCGCTCTTTGCGGGAATATGGATGTCGGTCAGAATATCTTTCTTGGCCGTTGGCCGCTCAGGGGCCTTTTCGTCAATCGGCGGAAAATGTACGCGGAAGCCGACAGTGTGCTGAAGCGGCTCAAGGTCGACGTGAACTCCGTCTATCAAAAGGTCGAGAGCCTGTCGGGCGGCCGCCAGCAATCGGTGGCGATTGCCCGCGCTATCTCCTTCCAGCCGCGCGTGGTGATACTCGACGAGCCGACCGCCAATCTCTCGGTGATGGCGACCGAGCGGCTGCTCGAAACCATGCTGGAACTGAAGAAGCAGGGCGTTGCCCAGATCATCATCTCCCACCGCCTCGTTGACATCTTCGCTGTGGGCGACCGCGTGATGGTGCTGAAGCGCGGCGAGAACGTCGGCGATCGCTACATCAAAAACACCGACGAGCATGAGGTTCTGGAGATCATCGTCTCCGGCACGCGAGAGCATGCACTTACGGCCGATGAGGCAATGCTTTGACCGATCAGGTTCACTTTTCTCCAGGCGTCGCAGAAATGCGGCTAAAACCACCCGCTCTAAGTCTATCGAGGTTGTGGCCCGAGATTGGTCGTTCACTCGAAGAATGCCGGATGTCGGGTAAGGGTGGGAAGCAGTCCCTCAATGCGATGAGCACGAATGACCGCGATGCGGACTAAGCAGACGAAGAATGGAGCCTGGCGCCCCTGCAATGGGCGCTGGCCTCACCACACTCGAACTCCGAAAATCTCCGAAACGTGTTGCGGCCGAGCGCTACAAGAGCGATAATTAGTGCCCGAACGGAATGACGCAGACGGCTTCGCTTGCCGCGGGGCTGGTAGCGGCTCGGAACGGTCAAATCAGGGAATTCGCCATGCACAGTGTCTCTCGGCGAAATGCCATTCGCCTCGTTCTGGCGGTCACAGCCGCCCTGTTTGCGACCTCGATGCCCTCTTTTGCCACGGAAGCGGTTCCGCTGGCGATCAAGGGTTATGACCCGGTCGCCTATTTCACCATCGGAAGCCCCACGCGCGGGCTGCCGGAGATCGAGTACGAATGGGATGAGCACCGCTACCTCTTCGCGAACGCCGAGCATCGCGAGCTTTTCAAGGCCGATCCTGTTCGCTACGCGCCAGAGTTCGGAAATTTTTGTGCAATGGCGCTGGCCCTGGGCGAGCTCGACGAGGCCAACCCGGAGAACTGGCTGATCAGCGACGGAAAGCTTTATATTTTCGGCAAACCGGCCCCGATGGGACCCGCGCTCTTCCAGCAGGACCTTGCTGCGAACATCGCGAAGGCCAACCAGAACCGCGCGCTACTTCAAGGACATTAGCGGTTCATTCTCTCGGCCGGTGGCAGGTCGCCTGTGACGGGGTAGAGGCGGGCCTTGCGGAATCCGTCGCGCAGATGTTCGAGATCGCCAGAGCTTAGAAACTTGGTTCCGAACTCCTGCGGGTCGAAGGTTGGGTCGATGCGGCGTATCATCGTCACGACACGCGCGGCGTCCTCCGCTCGATCGTCTTGTGCATAGGCGGCCGCCAGCAGGATACGGCTGAAGTTCGCGCCTGCGGTTGTTCGAAGACTAAGTTCCGCCTGTTCGATCGCCGCGTCGTAACGCCGTTTCAGATAGTAGGCCAGGCTCAGCGCAAAGCGATCGATCGCATTGAGATCGGGGTCGATACGCTGCGCCTGCTCCAAGGCCTCGATCGCCGCATCCGTCTGTCCCAGCCACAACAGGATGGTGCCGCGCCCGGCGAGGCCGTGAGCATCGTTCGGATTGATCGCAATGGCGCGCTCGATCTCAACCTCTGCCTGGTTGTATCTCTGACGAAAGAGGTGGATGTGGCCGAGAGTGATGCGCGCGCGCACGTCGGAATCATCAAGGCTCAGCGCCTTGATTGCCAGTTCCTCGGCACGGCTCAGGAAGGCGGTTGGCGATTCCGCCCAGCCCATCGAGCTGGCAATGTGATAGGTTTCGGCAAGTGCCGCATATGCAGCAGCGTAGTTCGGGTCAAGCTCGATGGCGCGTCTGAGCAGGGCGCGCGCCTCCACATTGTTTGCATGTGTCGGGCTCTGCAATGCCGGCCTGGCGCGCAGCACGTAATCATAGGCTGCGAGATTTTCGGTTGGCTTCGCGAACACCCGATTTTGTTCGATCTGGGTCACGCGAATCGCCAGGACTCTGACGATGCGAGTGACAATGTTGTCCTGCAGCGCGAACACGTCCGCCAGCGCCTCCTCGAAGCGTGCAGACCAAATCACCCGTCCCTGCCTTGTGTCGACGAGTTGCGCGATGACCCGCACGCGGTCGCCGGTCTGGCGGACGCTGCCTTCGACCAGATAGCTGACGGCGAGACCGCGGCCGATCTCCTCCGGGCTTGCGGGCTTTCCCTTGTAGGGGAAGACAGCGTTCCACGACATCACGGTCAGCGCGGAGAACCGACCCAGTGCGTTGATGATATCCTGCGTCAATCCATCCGCGAAATACTGACGAGCCGAATCGTCGCTCTGGTTCAGGAACGGGAGAATGGCGATCGCGGGTTTCGTGCTGACTTCAGCACTCTTTGTGAATTGATCGCCAGAGCGCAGAATGCTGAGAAATTTCCACTCAGAGCCAAGACCGGCCCACAGCGCGCCTACAATAAGCAAAATCATCAGAGCCAGAGCGGCGAACAATCCCCGGCGCCAGCCGGCGGGCGCCGGAGCGGCCGTGGCGTCGAGCCGCACGCGAAAGGCGCGCACCGGCCGAGCGATGTTCTTGAGCTTCTGTTCGCCGATATCCTCAAAGGCAATATCGAGCTTGCCTTGCACGTCTTCCTGCACGCGGCCCGAGACGCAGATGCCGCCAGGCTCCGCGAGCCCCTCCAAGCGAGCCGCCACGTTGACGCCATCCCCGAAAATGTCGTCATCCTCGATGATGATGTCGCCGACATTGATGCCGACGCGGAACTCGATACGTTGTCCTGCCGGCACCGCGACATTGCGTTCCGCCATGCCGCGCTGGATCTCGACGGCGCAGCGCACGGCCTCGACCACACTCGCGAATTCGACCAGCATCCCATCGCCGGTGGTCTTGACAATCCGCCCGCGGTGTTCGTTGATCTTTCGGTCGACCAGAGCACGCCGATGCGCCTTCAGCTGGGCGAGCGTACCTTCCTCGTCGTTGCCCATCAGCCGGCTGTAGCCGGAGATGTCGGCCGCTAGAATGGCCGTAAGTCGCCGCTCTACATGCTCGGTTGACAATCCGACTCTCCCCCGTGCGCTTCGGCCACCTTTTCCGATAGCTCTGGGCTAAGCACTACGGAACCTAGGGCTCCGTAGTGCTTAGCCCCAAGGAGCCCCCAATCGAAGGCGAGCGTCGCGCCCACCGCTGGGGCGGTGGAACCGCGAACGCTATGACCTGCTCGGCCACACCCTCACCGATCTTTTGGCCCGCAACCACATCGGAGCGAAAATGGACCCCGGCCCACATGCGCGCGTCGGCCGCCTGCTTGGCCGTCACGCTCCATCAGCGCGGAGTAGCCCACCACATCGGCAGCAAGAATGGCAGCAAGCTTGCGATCCACGACGGCGTTCTTTAAGACCACCTATGCCCGAGGAATGCACCATAGCAGAAGTCGGAGGCATTGTATCGCCGCAAGGCCCTTTGCTGTGCATGCACCGGAAGGTCTGGAATGGGCTCAATTGAGACGTTCATCGCCTGCACCGCAGATGACCGCTTGGGGTCGTGAGCCGAAATTTCGCGCATTGGCTTCGGACACGTTATTGTTGCCCCATCGCTATCCGGGGGGGAAGTGGATGAGCATCGCCCAAAGGGTCAGTCCAGTTCTAGATCAGGCGATTACCGCAATCCTCAATAGGGCAGACTATGGGTACACCGTCTCGATTAAAGCGGCATTGAACCAAATTCGGCAGGCTGCGCCTGATTTGGTCGCATCCAAGACGAGATAACCGAGGCTATTGTCGAGGCGGCTACTGCCCTGGGCCTGTTCGTGGCTTTCCGTTCAATCCAGCGTAGTTAGCTGATATCGCTCGGAAGCTCCTAGCAAACATTTCGGACCTTTTACGGAACTCTTCAGTAATCGATGAGTTACGCACAAAACTAAAGGTAACCGTTATGGCAACTCGAAATGAGGATCATGCCTTCCGGGAATTGATCAGTTCGGAAGATAATCGTCGGGAGCTACGCAAGCGATTGAGCATGGAGGCCGACCAAACTCTGCCACCAAAGCTTTTCGCATTAGCGGTGGAGCTTCAGAAGCAGCTTGAGCGGCGAGAGCAGGAACGGGCCGACGAGAACCCCGAGCAGCCCTAAGTTGCCCTCATGGCGAACTGAACACCACTGAAGGGGCGCATCAGCGGCCTCTTTAACATCTGTGCCAGCTCTCTGGGCCGCTGCCCGCCTCGGAGTTGTCGAGGCAATTCAAGCCTTAGTCAGAAGCACGACCTGTCGTTGGCGGCCCCGCGTCGGCATCGCAACCAGAGGTAGGCAATCGCTCGGCGATCATGTGAGCCGAGGTTGGCAAGGTCGAACAAACCGCCGATGAGGTGTGTCCGACGTCGACTTCCAGGGATGTTGGAACTGGCATTCATCTGGGGAATTATAAAGCTCACAAGGCTAAGCAGATGCTGCTTGGCAAACAGACTCGTCAGAGCAATCGAAGCAGCCAACCGTAAGAGTTGCAAAGCCACCTATGCAATGTGCGGTTGCACTTTACCTGAACGCGTCAGATAAACAACACAGGGAGGCTATGATGATCAGGCTGCAGTCAAGTTTATTTATGATTCTACTACTAGGATTGGCGGGTTCACCTGCGAAAGCCGAGGAGGTCTGGTCGCTTGACGGCTTCAAGGCCCCCGAGAGCGTATTTTTCGATGCCAAGCGGAATGTCTTCTACGTCTCCAACATTGCTGGCGACCCCGCCGTCAGGGATGGGGTCGGATACCTTTCGAAGGTTTCGCCTGACGGAAAGTTGCAAGCAGCCGAGTGGGTGACCGGCTTTAACGCGCCCAAGGGATTGGTGATGCAAGGCGACACGCTTTTCGTCACCGACATCGATCGGCTTATGGCCGTCGACGTCGATAGCGGTCAGATCACTGGAACGTGGCCTGCAGAAGGCGCTCAGTTCCTCAATGATCCCGCTGTCGACGAGGCGGGTCGTGTCTTTGCTTCCGACATGCTGGCGAACAGGATTTATGTTCTGGACAATCAAGCTCTCTCCGTCTGGCTCGAGAGCGAGGATCTCCTGCATCCGAACGGTCTGCGCGTCGAAGACGGTCGCCTCCTCGTCGCCGGCTGGGGTCGCGATATCCAGCCGGATTTTTCGTCCAAGACACCTGGCCACCTTATCGCGATTGACCTGAACACGAAGGCTATCTCTGACATCGGGTCCGGCGAGCCTGTTGGAAATCTAGATGGTCTAGAATCGGACGGAGCCGGGAATTGGCTGGTCACGGATTGGGTCGCAGGGGTGCTCTTTCGCATTCATCCGGATGGAAAAGTCGAGCAGCTGATGGACCTCAATCAAGGCAGCGCCGATCTGGAATTTCTGGAAGAAAAGAAGCTGGCAATCATCCCGATGATGATGGACGGCAAGCTGGTCGCAACTCGATTGAGCAACTTGAGAAGAGGCTCGCATTGTCCTCTCCCCAATTGGCCGAACAGGGCGGCGGTCGAGCGATCCTGCCGAAACAAAAAACCCGCCTCAGTGGGCGGGGCGCAGATCAACATTGTGCTTAAATTCCTAGCGTAACTGCCGTCACTTGTCAAGTCGAAACTACCCATAGTTGCAGGGCAATCGATTCGCGCTTGCGCTGCCTCTCATCGTCCTGCCGCTCAGGCGGCTTCGCCGCGCTGTCTCGCCTGGCGATGCTTTCCGCGCGGGCCGCTGATCTCCCACCTTTTGTGGAACCACATCCACTGGCCGGGATCCTCGCGCACCCAGCGCTCGACCACGTCGTTGAGCAGCTGGGTGGTGCCGTGGACGTCGACACTGCCGCCGGCGGTGCGCGGCAAGTTCAGTCTGTCCTCGATCTCGAGCCGGAAGCGGTTGCCGGGCAAGCGCACGCAGCGCGCCGGATAGACATCGCAGTCATAGTGCCGCGCCAGAGTGCCCAGAACCCGGTTGCTTTCGCACGGGCGGCCGAAGAATGTCGTTTCGAGCCCGCTCGAGAATTTCTGGTCGACGAGCACGCCGATATTGCCGCCTTTCTCCAGGACTGCCGCCAGCGCGAACGAAGCGCCGGTGGAGGAGGGCAGAAGCGACCCCATGGTCGAGCGTCGAGTCGAGAGGATGTAGTCGGCAAGATAGGGGTTGTTGGGCGGGCGAAACAGCGCCGTGATGTTCATGCCGAATGTGGCTGCCGCGACCGGAAGCAGTTCGAAATTGCCGAGATGCCCGGTGAAGATGATATGCGGCGTCGGTTCCTCGGCGATATGCACGAAGTGCTCGATCCCCTTGACCTCGATGCGGCCGGGTTTCGTCGCGGCGGGATCGTAGTCGAACAGCTCGTCGAGAAAGATGTATTCCGCGGCGAGCCGAGCCATGTTGCCCCACATGTCGGACGCGATGGCCTGGATCTCGCGGTCGCTCTTTTCCGGATAGGCGTTGCGCAGATTGGCGATGGCGACGTTGTGGCGCCCCACCCACGGGCCAATGCGACGGGCGGCGCGGTCGGCGAAATTGAGCGCGCTGTCGACCGGCAGCAGACGCAGCAGCCAAATTATCGTCATCGCGACGCGCGCAAGCAACCAGTAGTTGAATTGGCGCAGCCGCCTGCCGTGGCGGAACGCCAAGTCCCGGCGGAGCTTCTTGAAGGCGTTGCCGACCATTCCTAGACCGTGATGTTTTTAGACAGCAACATCATGGTCAGCCGATGCGCAGGATGATCTTGCCGAACACGTCACGGCCCTCCATGCGCTTCAGCGCGGCGTCGATGCCGTCGAAGTCGACTTCGGTGTCGATGACCGGAGAAACCAGCCCCGCCGCCATTTTCTGCATGGCGTCGGCCATGTTTTGCATGCGGCAGCCGAAGGAGCCGAGCAGCTTCAGCTGCTGCTGGAACAATTGCATCAGATTGATCTGCGTCGACACGCCCGAGGTCGAGCCGCAGGTCACCAGGCGGCCACCGCGTTTCAGGCACAGCATCGAGGCGGCAAAGGTGTCGGCGCCGACATGCTCGAAGACGACGTCGACGCCCTTCTTCTTCGTCAGCTTGCGCACGACGCCTTCGAAACGGTCCTCGCGATAGTTGATGACATGGTCGGCGCCAAGCGCCTTCGCCCTGTCAATCTTGTCGTTCGAGCCGACCGTGGTGATCACGGTGCAGCCCATTTTCTTCGCCAGCTGGATCGCGGCGGAGCCGATACCCGAGCCGCCGGCATGGATCAGGATGGTTTCGCCGGGCTGCAGCCTGGCATTGTCGAACAGCATGTGCTCGACCGTGCCGAAGGTGACGGGCGCGACGGCCGCCCCAATGTCCGTCACGCCGGGCGGGGCAGGGACCAGCAGGCGCGCCGGAAGGTTTATCTTCTCTTGCGCAAAGCCGTCGAGATGGAAGCCGTGTACGCCCGAGACATGCTCGCAGAGGTTGTCGCGGCCTTCGCGGCAGGCGCGGCAAAACCCGCAGGTGCGCGCGCCGTAGATCGACACAAGCTGCCCGGGCACAAGGTTGGAGACGCCGGGGCCGACCGCCTCGACCTCGCCTGAAGCTTCGGCGCCGACGACCAGCGGCAGCTTGCGCTTGGCGAAGGCCATGCCGCGCCAGCCCCAGACGTCGATATGATTGAGCGCCACGGCCTTGATGCGCAGCATCACTTCGCCCAGCGCAGGCTGCGGCGGAGGCGGCAGGTCCACCGTTTCCAGGCGGCGGTCCTCGATAAGTTGCAATGCGCGCATGGAGCCTGTCGGTTCTGTTGAGCGGGAAAAGGCTCGCTTATAGCGCGGCGCGATGAAAAGGATTCAGCCGACGCGCTTTAAGCTTTTGTTTTTTATGCATGTCGTTGTCCCAAAACCGCTTCGCACTTTTGGGCGACATGCATTAGACCGGTTCCCGCGCCATGACAAGGCAGGTGTTCTGGCCGCCGAAGCCGAAGGAGTTCGACAGCACCGTGCCGACCTCGGCGTTGCGCTTCTGGTTCGGCACCACGTCGAGCACGATCGCCGGATCGGGATTGTCGTAATTGATGGTCGGCGGAATGACGCTTTCTCGCATGGTCATCAGCGAAAACGCGGCCTCGACGGCGCCGGCGGCCGACAGCGTGTGGCCGATCATCGACTTGTTCGACGAGATCGGCATCGAGCCGATCCGCTCGCCGAACACGGTCGACAGCGACAGATGCTCCATCTTGTCGTTTTCCGGCGTCGAGGTGCCGTGGGCGTTGACATAATCGATCTCGTCCTCGCGCAAGCCGGCATCGGCGAGGGCGGCGCGAACGGCGGCGATCGCCGGTGAGCCGTCCGGCTTCGAGCGGGTTCGGTGGAAATCGTCGGCCTTCTCGCCGCAGCCGCGCAGGATGCCGAGGATGTTTGCGCCCCGGGCGAGTGCCGCCTCTAGCGATTCCAATACCAGCGCGCCAGAACCCTCAGCGAGGACAAAACCGTCGCGATCCTTGGAGAAGGGTTTTGACGCTTTTTCGGGGATGTCGTTGTGCGTGGAAAGCGCTGAAAGCAGCGAGAAACGGATCAGCGCCTCGGCGGTTGCCGAGCCGTCGGCGCCGATCGACAGCGCCCGGTCGCATTCGCCGCGGCGGATCGCCTCCACGCCGAGCTGGATCGAGGTGGCGCCCGAGGCGCAGGCCGTCGACAGCGTGATCGGCAGGCCGCGCGTCCCGAAACGGTCGGCGAGCCGGTCGGCGATCGAACCGAACTGGGTGGTCTCGAAAACATCGAGTTCCTTCAAGCCGCGCGCCACGCGAAGCAGCCGTTCGGCGCCGATGTCGTGGTTGTCGGAGTTGTACAGCGAAAAGCGCTCGCTCCAGTCGAGTTCGACCGGCGGCGAGGCGAGGAAAAGCGGCCCGCCGAAATCGCCCGAATCGAGGCCGGCTTCGGCCACGGCTTCCTGCGCGGCGATCTCGGCGAGATCGTAGGTAAGAAGGCTGGCGCCCTTTGAGCTCGACGGCAGGAAATCGACCATGCCGGAGATGCGGGTGTTCAGATGGTCAACCGGAAAGCGGGTGATCGGATGGATGCCGGACTTGCCCGCGGTGAGCGCTGCCCAATTGTCGGCCTTGCCGACGCCCAGCGACGTCACCACGCCGATACCGGTGACGGCGACGATCGGCCTGCCCATGTGGTCGTTCAGATTGGCCATGACTTGTCCTGGACCTGTTCCTTTATTGGAGCATCGGAATCATCCGAAAACCGCACTTCACACTTTTCGGTCCGATGCTCTAGGCGGCGTTGACCAACGCCAAACCTTCGAATTGGTGATAGCCGATTGCCGTTGCAAGGACGGTCCTGGGAACGCCGTCGAACGGCTTTTCGGTGGCGGCGTCAAATGCCGGGTAGGCGGCCTTGCGTTCGACAGCCAGTGCCGCCAGCGCCACGGCGAAGGGAAACTGCGCTTCCTTCATGTGGCCGGTCAGCGTCGAAAAGCCGCGTGCGGCAATCGCCGGATTGGCGTCGAGCGCCGATTTCTCGGCAGCAGTAGCGGCATGGGCACCCGAAGCGCCTGAAATCGTCAGCAACTCGCCGTTCGGCAATGCCGCCTGCCTGAGCAGCGCGGCAATCTCGCCATCGAGTTCGCCCTGCCGGCGTTTTGCGCGTCCGGATATGACCGGGCCGAGTTCGGCATAGATCTTTCGCCCGCGGCTGATCGCATGTTCGCGCTGTTCCAGGACGAGAAACGCGCCGCCTGACCCAGTCACCACGCCGCCGCCGTCCAGGCCCTGTCTCTGCCAGACCGGTCTCCAGGGGCCGCGATGCAGGTAGCCGGCCAATTCGTAGCCAAGCAGCATGTCGGAATGTTCGGTCTGGAACGCGCCGCCGACCAGTATATGCGTCGACTGGCCGGAGCGGATGCGCGCGGCGGCCGTCTCGACGGCGGCAACGCCGGCGCCTTCCTCGCCCATGAAGGTGCGCGACGAGCCGGTCACCTTGTGGACGATCGAGATGTTGCCGGCGAGCAGGTTGGAAAGCTGCGCCAGAAACAGCGTCGGCCGCAATTCGGTTGTCAGTTTCTCGTTGAGCAGCACGTCGCGGTCGTTGCGGCTTTCCGAGGCGGCGAGAATATCGGCGTCGACCGCCTCGTCGCGCTCGCCGCCGCCGGCAGCCACCACCATGTCCATGGTCGTGCAGAGTTCGTCATTGCCCTTGATGCCGGCGTCGTCCAGCGCCATGCCGGCGGCGTAGGTGCCGAGCCGCTGCCAGGTTTCCATCTGCCGCTGGTCGCCGCGCTTGGCGATCTGCAGATTCCAGTCGATCTCCGGCAGCGGGTGGACGGTGTAGGGCGAGAAGCGCGCGGCTTCGAGCACCGGTTCCAGGCCGGGCTGGACGAGTTTGCGCCAATGCGCATCCGGGCCTTCTCCCAGCGAAGAGACAAGGCCGATGCCTGATATGACGACGTCGTGGGCGTTCATGGGCGGCTATTGTGGGTCAGGCTTGAAAACGAACCATTTTAGGCGTTCTTGGCCATGACCAGTGCGTCGATCTTGGCGCACAGGTTCTTCATGACGAAGTATTCGTCGGTCGAGGCCTTGCCGTCATTGACCTCTTGCGTCCACTTTTCCAGCGGCACCTTGATGCCGAATTCCTTGTCGATGGCAAAGACGATGTCGAGGAAGTCGAGGCTGTCGATGCCGAGATCGTCGATAGTGTGGCTTTCAGGGGTGATCGTGTCGATATCAATCTCACTGGTGTCGGCGATGATCTTGGCGACTTTGTCGAACGTGGTGGACAAGGGCTTTTCCTTCGGTTGCGGGCGGAATCTGTCCGCATGTGTTTGGGCGCTGTCTAATCGGTTTTTCCGGGCAGGAAAAGACCTGAACGCCGGGCGCAGATGGGATACCCACTTCGTAAACGCAAGAAGAGCCGCCAGTTGGCCCGGCGACCCTTCCCATGATGTTGCTTCCGCTCAGCTGTCGCGGAGCTTGACCAGGTCGTTCAGCAGCCCGCCCGTTCCGTTGTGGACGGTCAGCCGCTCGACCTTGCCGGCGATGGTTTCCAGAGCTTCGAGCTCCTTCAGCCGCAGCATCACCGGGTTCTCGGCCATCACCTTGGCCGTGTTGAGCAGCGAACGCGTGGCGTTCGTCTCCTCGCGACGGCGGATGACGTTGGCCTCGGCCTGCTTCTCGGCCGACACCACCTGGTTGAGGATCTCGCGCATCTCGCCCGGCAGGATGACATCCTTGAGGGTGATATCGCTGACCTCTATCCCGATCTCGGCCATGTCGGCACGGACCTTCCCGGCGGCTTCCTCATCGACCGTCACCTTCTTTTCGAGGATCTGATCGAGCGTCAGCGCGCCAAGCGTCTTGCGGAAGGTGTATTGCAGGGCGCGGTAGAGGGCTTCGGAGAAGTCCTTCACAGCACTCACCGCCTGCACCGCATCGACGACACGGTATTCGGCGGCGATGTTGACGCGGATCGTGACACGATCCTTGGTCAGCACTTCCTGCCCGGCGACGTCGAGCGACTGGCGCTTGAGGTCGACGACCTTGATCTGCACCATGCGCCCGACGTTCCAGAAGCCGTGCACGCCCGCCGTCAGCGTCCGCACGAGGGCGCCGTCGACGAACAGCAGTCCGGCCTGCCCGTCCACGACCGGATGGACGGACATCAGCTCCGCCTTTCGGGCCTGGCCGAGCCGGCGCATCACAGCCGGATCGATCGCGAGGTCAGTGGCGGTATCGATCACCGTCACCTTCCACGGTCCGGCATCCGTCCACAGGACGAGCTTGCGGTCCGGCGCCAGAACGGCATGGAGGCCGCCGTCACGCTCGATGACTGCAACTTCCGTGCGCCCGGTGCGAACGACGGTGAAATGACGCGCGGCCGCATCCGGGAGCTTGTCGAACAACGCCTTCTCGTACGCCGAAACGAATTCCGGGTTCTTCAGATCGTGCCGCGACACTTCAAGGCTCCGACGCCGGTTGGCGAGCCAATGCTCGCCCGGCACCAGAACAGCCTTGATCTCACCCTTGTAGAGCGTGATGGCACGTTCGTTTTCCCTTACGAGGACGCGCTCGCGCCCAAGAATCCTATCGAGAATGGTCGTCATGGTCTTCACTCCTGTCGGGCATGGCCCCTTCCGAGGCGTCAAATCATGCGTCGATCGTCCTTTCGTTTCTCGTTTCACGTCGCTTCTTGCTTCACTCCGGGCACGAATGATCCGGGGACCGGTGGCATCCGCCCGTGGCGGGCCTTCGGGAGCGGATCGCGAGGCACCGAAGCGGGCGCCGGAGGCCTTGACCTCCCTTGCCGGCATTGGTGCGCCTTGATCGTCACCGCGGGCCTGGCCGCGAGCCGATGGCGTCAGACTTTCGGGTCCGGCCCGCGCCCAAGGGCGTGGGCCGTCCGTCAGGTCTTTCGCATTCCAGTCCCCGGACCGTTTCAGATAACACCACCTGAAGGTGCTGGCTTTCGAGGCCAATGGAGAAGGATTTGAACCTTCGACAGTCAGATTATCGATCTGATGCTCTAACCAACTGAGCTATCCGAAGTGCAGATGAAGGGAATTGAACCCCCGACCTCCGGACCAAGTCCGGCGCTCTTCCGCTGAGCTACATCCGCGATCCCAATCCCCGAAACGGCGCCGTACACAGGTCGGCAATGCCGCCTGCGCGGGCGGAGGCAAAAGCTCCAACCTTTGTGCTCGCTTCGGTTTTCGTGACCGGGAGCGCGCCTATAGCCGCTGCGACCGGTTGTCGCAAGCTGCATAGTTGTGGCTGGACGCGGCTTCTTTCAGCGGTGGTATTTTTGCAACACCTACGATTGGCCCGGGGCAAGTGGTTGTTGGTACCAACGTACCATGGTAAAATGTGAGAATGATAGAACGCGTGCAGACCGGGGTGCGCCTGGAAAAACGATTGGTGAAGGTGCTCAAGGCCTTGGCCGAGCATCGCGACATGAGCCTGGGTGACCTCATCGAGGGCATCGTGCTGCATGCCTTCGAAGGCCAGACGCCGTTTTCCCCGACGACCCTGGAAACAATCGGCCAATTGAAGCGCATCTACGGGCTGGAGCTCAGTGCAGCAGACAGCCACCGTTTTTCGGAAACGAGCGGGGAGGACGAGTGACGAACCATCTTGAGCGCACTCATAGCATCGTGCTTTCGGGGCCGGTCGACCGCGTCTTTCCGCTGTTCACGCCGACTGGGGAGACCCTGTGGGTGGACGGCTGGGATCCGGAATTTCTGCATCCACAAGACGGGGAGACGCGCCAGGGCATGGTCTTCAGGACCGCTCACGGTGATGAGACCACGCTCTGGGCCTGCACGGACTGGGACCCCTTGGCGCATCGCATCCGCTATGTCCGGGTGACGCCGGATTCGCGTTTCGGATTTGTCGAGGTGGCCTGCCGCCCGACCGCTGACGGAGGCACGGAGGCGTCGATTGCCTACACTTTCATTGCCTTGAGCACGGCAGGAAGATCGTATCTGTCCGAGCTGACGGAGGACGCGTTCGCGCACATGATCGAGGCATGGAAGCTCCGTATCGATGCGTGGCTGCAAGTGCGAAATCTAACGCTAGGTAGCGGGTAGTTAGCCGTCATCCGCAGTGGTTGCTGGAACGAGCCAGGTGCGCCAGGACCGGACAATCCGCTATAGAATGCTTTCCCGTGTAGCGAACGCGAACGTCCGTTCAGGGCAGCGGGCGGCGCGACCGAATTTGCCACAGCTGCGCACCTTGCCGATGTCGATCCCGGCAGCGACGCGCAATATTTACCTTAACGTGGGAGAAGTAGAGAGACCGTGGCACGAGGTGCGAAAAAGCAGCGCCAATACAGCTGATTAGTTACGACATAGGTATTCTCGCAGATATGGTATTGGCCGTCTGGGGATTCCTGCACACGGTCCCGTGGGATGTTGAAATTATGCGGCAAGTAAGTGTAACCACCGTCGATCCTGGACTGCACCGAAGACCGAGGTATGGCACGGCAATCAGAACCACCGCAACACCGGAATTTCGTCTGCGGGTCAACCTTGTCTTCGTACCAATCATGGGCGCTAGCGGCTGTTGCGGCGGCGATACACATTGCCGTGAAGATGAATCTTCGCATGGCATTCCTCAAGTTTGGCAGGCCGCCGCCCGTTCGAGCATCCATGTATATTAGCGTTCCATTAAAAATACCATTAGCCTCCGACTGACTAACGCAGCTCCAGCAGGCGACGCTCGCACTGAAAGCCGTTCGCGAGTAAGCGGAATACCGGGTTCGACCCTTCTCCGCCTTCCTTCGGAGAAAATTGAAGGGGAAGCCGTGACCCAATGCGCAGATTAAAAGGTGACGCGGCCGAGCACGCGCAGGCCGTCGCCTTGCGGCTCGACGATCACGGCTTCGCCTTCGCGCGGCGAGATGCCGGTGAGCGCCATTATGTTTTCCAGATGGGTGACCATGACCACATTGTCGGAGCCGGAATAGGCGCGGATCTCGTTCATGACCGCCTCGAGCTGGGCGGCTTTCTCGCTGGCGTCGGTCTTCAGCAGGTCAAGCGGGGCGAAGGGTTCGGGCTCTTCTCTGAAAGCCGTGCGGGCCGTGTCGAGGCTGCGGCAATAGCGGCTGGACAGCACGCGCTCGACCGGCGCTGCGCGGGCGTCGAACAGCGCGCCGATCTTGCGCGCCTGCTGCTTGCCGCGCACCGAGAGATTGACCTGGGTGGTGCATTTCTCGATGTCGAAATTCGCCGGATCGGTGGTGCCTGTGACCATGGCATGGCGAAGCAGCACGACATGTCCGCCGTCGCGCAACAGCGCCCAGCCGGCTTCGGTCGCATGGGCCGCGGCGGGAATGACGAGCAGCAATAGAGCCAGCACAGATCGAAGCATCAGGCGTCCTTTTCCGGTCACCGGAGGTGGGTTCCGGTGACCGCATATAGGGACGGCAAAGCCGGCTGAAAAACAAGGCATGACCAAGCCCGGTTGTTGGCGAGGGCAGGCCGCTTCGCAAGGCGGGGCGATTGCGCTGCAATGCCGGCTCGCCTATCAGGAGAAAAATGTCTCCACTCATCGAAACCGTCCTTTTTGTCTTCGGCCTTGTCGCGCTCGGCTATCTGGCCGGGCTCACCGGCTATCTGAAGGCCGAGGCGGGCGAGGCCATCGCCGAATTCGCCGTCGGGGTGGCGATGCCGCTGCTTCTGTTCCGCACCATGGTCAACGCCGATTTCCATGGCACCGCGCCCTGGTTGTTCTGGGGAGCCTATTTCGCGGCGGCCGCAGTCACATGGGCCGCAGGCCACCTGGTCATCACGCGGGTGTTCGGGCGCGACGCGCGTGCGGGGGTCGTCGGCGGCGTGTCGTCGGCTTTTTCCAATCTCGTCCTGCTCGGCATTCCATTCGTCCTCGGCACATTCGGGCCAAGTGGGTTCGAAGTGCTGTCGCTGCTGATTTCCGTGCATCTGCCGACGATGATCATGGCGTCGATCATCCTGTTTGAAATCTTTGGCCGCGGTGACGAGCATGTGCATCCGCTGCGCATCATCCGGCGCTTCTTTCGAAAGCTGCTCTCCAATCCGCTGATCATCGGCATCCTGGCCGGATGGGTATGGCGTATCACCGGCCTGCCATTGCCGGCGCTGGCCGTCCGGCTGGTCGACGCGCTGGCCAATATCGCCGGACCGGTCGCGCTGTTTGCCATGGGGCTTGGCCTGTGCCGTTTCGGCATCTCCGGCAACGTGCGGCCGGCGCTGGCGCTGTCGGCGCTGAAGCTGATGCTGATGCCGGCCGTCGCGCTCGGCCTGGTCTGGCTGTTCGGCCTGCCGCCGCTGTCAGCGAAGGTCGCGGTCGTGGCCGCCGCGCTGCCATCCGGGGTCAATTCCTACCTGATCGCGACGCAGTTCAACACCGGCCAGGCATTGGCATCGAACCAGATGACCATCGCCACCGCCTGCGCTGTCGTCACCACGGCCTTTTGGCTGACGGTGGTGGTCCACGTGTTTGGATAGCAACGTGTTTGGATAGCAATTTGGGGCGCAAATCGGCCTCGCTTTGGCTGGCCCAAACCCTATATGCCATCTTGCGATTGATTGCGGGGCTTGCCCTAGGTAAAGAGCAGTGGCTCCAGGCGTGCCGGCATCGATGCCAGTGCGCACGCCCGTTAAAGAAATCCAGATAGCGGCCCGTCAGCGCGCCGAACGGAGGCTAGACCATGCTTCAGAAAACCAGCCATTTCATGCGCCAGGCCAATCTCATCAATGGCGAGTGGGTGCAGGCCGATAGCGGCCAGACGGTCGACGTCAACAATCCGGCCACCGGCCTCAAGATCGGCACCGTGCCGAAGTCGGGCAAGGTCGAGACGCGCCGCGCCATCGAAGCCGCCGACGCCGCCTTCAAGACATGGCGCAAGACCACCGCGCTCGAGCGTTCGAAGCTGTTGCGCAAGCTGCATGACGCGATGATGGACAATCAGGATGTGCTGGCCGAACTGCTCACCATCGAGCAGGGCAAGTCGCTGTTCGAATCGAAGGGCGAGATCGGTTCGGCCGCGTCCTACATATTGTGGTTCGCCGAAGAAGGCCGCCGTACCTATGGCGATGTCGTGCCGTCGCCCTGGGCGGACCGCCGCATCCTGGTGACCAAGGAGCCTGTCGGCGTCATCGCCGCCATCACGCCGTGGAATTTCCCGTCCTCGATGCTGGCCCGCAAGCTCGGCCCAGCACTTGCCGCCGGCTGCACCGCGGTGGTCAAGCCGGCCTCGCAGACGCCTTATTCAGGCCTCGCCTGGGGCGCGCTCGCCGAGGAAGTCGGCTTCCCCAAGGGTGTCATCAACATCCTGACCGGCGCCGCCGGCGAGATCGGCGACGAAATCTGCGCCAACCCGCTGGTCAAGAAGATCACCTTCACCGGCTCGACCGAGGTCGGCAAGATCCTGATCCAGAAGTCGTCCGTCACCGTCAAGAAAGTGTCGATGGAGCTCGGCGGCAACGCGCCGTTCCTCGTCTTCGACGACGCCGACATCGAGCGTGCCGTCGCCGGCGCCATCACCGCCAAATACCGCAATTCCGGCCAGACCTGCGTCTGCACCAATCGCTTCCTGGTTCAAGCCGGCGTCTACGACAAGTTCGTCGAAAAGCTCGCTGCCGCCAGCAACGGGCTGAAGGTCGGTTCCGGCCTCGATGACGGCGTGCAGCAGGGGCCGCTGATCGACGAGAAGGCGGTGGAAAAGGTCGAGGAACTGATCGCCGACGCTACCGCCAAGGGCGGCAAGGTCGTCGCCGGCGGCAAGCGCCATGCGCTGGGCGGTTCGTTCTTCCAGCCGACGGTGATCGCCGATGCGACGCCGAAGATGCGCTTCATGAAGGAAGAGATCTTTGGCCCGGTCGCGCCGGTGTTCAAGTTCCAAACCGAAGAGGAAGCCGTGGCACTCGCCAACGACACCGAATTCGGCCTCGCCTGCTATTTCTACACCGGCGATCTCGGCCGCGCCTTCCGGGTCATGGAAGGGCTGAAATACGGCATGGTCGGCGTCAATGAAGGCCTCATCACCACGCCTGAGGCGCCGTTCGGCGGCGTCAAGGAATCGGGCCTCGGCAAGGAAGGCGGACATCAAGGCATCGAGGACTATCTCGACACCAAATATGTCTGCATCGGCGGCCTCGGCCTCTGATCGGGCAGGGCCTGTTGACTGTCAACAGACCCAAGCCGGCCGAAGGCGGCCAGCCGGGATCGATCAACCAACTGGCGTTTCGGACATGGCGATGAAGGACGGCGAGGTTTTTGGCACGACGCAAGCGGGCGAGGCCATCCGCCGCTTCAGCATCCGCGGCGGCGGCCTCACCGCCAACATCATCGGGCTGGGCGCCATCATCCAGGATCTGCGCCTGGCCGGGCACGATGCGCCGCTGGTGCTCGGCTATAGCAGTTTCGCACCCTATGAGACGGACACGGCCTTCTTCGGCGCCGTCGTCGGGCGCTATGCCAACCGCATCCGCGATGGCCGCTTCACCATCGCCGGCCAGCGCTACCAGACCGAGCGCAACTTCCTCGACAAGCACACGCTGCATGGCGGCTCGCAAGGTTTTTCCCACCGGGCTTGGGAGGTTTCGCTGCATGGCAAGGATTTTGTCACGCTGACGCTGCATGATCCCGACGGCACGATGGGCTTCCCCGGCGCGCTCGACGTGACCTGCACCTACAGGCTGAAAATCCCCGGCACGCTCAGCGTCGAGATGACCGCCACCTGCGAGGAGCCGACGCTGTGCAACCTCACCCAGCACTCCTACTTCAACCTGGATGACGGCGGCGCCGGCGACATCCTCGACCACCGGCTGATGCTGAACGCCGGCGCCTATCTTCCGGTCGATGGCGACCTGATCCCGACCGGCGTGGTGAAGCCGGTCGACGGCACGCCCTTCGATTTCCGCCAGGCGCGGCCGCTGCGCATGGAGAGTGAGGGCAGCCAACTCCCCTACGACCAGAATTTCTGCCTTGCCCCGACGCGCGGGCCGCTCAAGCTGGCGTCATGGGCGCAGGGAGCGAATTCCGGCGTCGAGATGGAGCTCTGGACCACGGAGCCGGGCGTCCAACTCTATACCGGCCAGTATCTGGCGCCGCCTTCGCCGGGGCTCGAGAGACGTCATTACAAGGCTTTTTCGGGCTTCTGCCTGGAGCCGCAGGTCTGGCCGGACGCGCCGAACCGGCCGTATTTCCCACAGGCCACACTATGGCCGGGCCAGATCTACCACCATGTGACGGAATACCGGTTCAGACTGCCTGGCGCCTGAGCCCGGAAGCCGGTACTGGCTTTTGCTGTGCTGACCTTCGGTTCGGAAAGGATCATGCGCAAAGTTCAAAAAGCGTCCTTTGCGCTTCCATTGGACGCGCGACGCTCTCGGATCGGAACCCAAATATTCTCAGCGATCGAGTTCGGACCTCCTCGGACGTTTGTAGCCGATAGCGGGGATGACGCAGGTTGACCCGAAGCAGTATCCCCATCCTGCCGCTCCAAAGAGGGCATTCAAGGGAGGCAGTGACCGCGCCCCAATCTCGTTCGACCGGAAATGATACCTGACGCGAACTGACAATGTTGGCACCCTGCGCTGTGGCTGATCGCTCAGCTAGGGAGCAAGTTGCTTGCGCTTGAAGACGGGCGTCTGTCGATATGAGTTGTGTTTGACACAGGGGCACTATGGCAATAGCGTGACGGACTGGTATAAAAGGTATGCCAAGTGATTGGGGTTCTGATCAAACAACGGAAGCTTTCGGACGAGGTTGCAGAGCACCTCGAGCGGATGATCCGCAAGGGAGAACTGGCCGAGGCCGACCGGCTCCCGTCGGAACGGGAACTCATGCGGCAGTTCGGGGTCGGGCGTCCTTCAATCCGTGAGGCGCTGCTGCATCTGAGCAAGATGGGCCTTGTCGAGGTGAGATCCGGTGAGCGTGCCCGGGTCACCCGCCCTACGCCCCAGTTCGTAATCGACGCCCTCTCAGGGCCGGCGCGGCACATGATTTCGGCCCCGGGCGGGGTTCACGACTTCCAGAGTGCGCGTTTATTTTTCGAGGTCGGGCTTGCCCGCAACGCCGCTGTGAATGCCACGCCAGAGGACATTGAAAGCCTCAGGGAGGCGCTCGAAATGAACCGGCAGTCGATCGGCGACCTCACGCGCTTCGAACGCACGGACGTGGACTTCCACTACGTGCTGGCGGTGATCACCCGCAATCGAATCTTCACGGCTATCCATGCGGCGTTAGCCGAATGGCTGCTCGAACAGCGGCGGACGACTTTGGCCGAAGGTGAAGACCGCAAAGCCTACGAGGCCCATCGCGAAATATTCGAGGCGATCGCCGCGCGCGATCCGGACCGGTCCGAAGCGGCGATGCGCAGGCATCTGGAATATGTGTCTAAGCGCTATCTGGAAATCGCGAGGCCCAAGGGATGACCGGCTACGTTGTCTGGGTCGATTTCCGCCTCAAGCCGGGCGCCCGAGACAGCTTCCGAAAGCTCGTCGACGCCAATGCGAGCGCGTCGGTGCGCAACGAGGTCGGCTGCCGCCGCTTTGACGTGACGGAGGCGCGCGGCGAACCGGACCGGGTCGTGCTCTACGAGATTTACGATAGCGAGGCCGCCTTCGACGAACACTGCCGGACGGCTCATTTCGGTGAATTCAACACGCATAGCGCGCCGCTCGTCGACACCAAGTTGGTGACGATCTGCAACCTCGTTCTCGAGGCTACGACTTGAAGAAAGCATAGTCGGATTGCGCTCTTTGGGCGAAGGGGAGGAAGTGCATGTCAGAGGCAGGTCTTAAGGCGTTGGCCGCGCACCGGCGGGTCAAGCTCGGCACGCTCGTCGCCGAGTTCGCGACGCCGGGAATTGGGCACATTTTGAAGTCCGCCGGCTGCGACTTCGTCTTCTTTGATATGGAGCATTCGGGCTTCAGCTTGGAAACGGTGAAGAGCGCGATCCGCTATTTCGAGGCGGCCGACCTGCCGGTTATGGTGCGTGTGCCGTCGCAGGACTATCATTTCCTCGGCCGCGCCATGGACGTGGGCGCTGAAGGCCTGATCGCGCCGATGGTGAGTACGGTCGAACAGGCGCAGCACATCATCAATTCGATGAAATACCATCCTGCAGGCGCGCGCGGCGTAGCGCTGCAGATCGCGCATGACCGCTACCGTCCGGGTTCGGTCAAAGACAAATTCGAAGCTGCCAACCAGCGCTCGGTGTTCATCTGCCTGATCGAGACCGCCGACGGCGTCAAGAACATCGACGGCATCGCGGGACTGGACGGGGTCGATTGTCTATGGGTCGGACATTTCGATCTGTCGGTCTCACTCGGCATTCCCGGCGACTTCGCCCATCCCACCTTCACCACCGCAATGGACAAGATTGTTGCGGCCGCCAAGAAGCACAACAAATCGCTTGGACGCCTGGTACCCAGCGTCAAGCAAGGTCACGAATTTTACGCGCAAGGCTTCGATTTCATCTGCTATTCGGGCGATGTCTGGGTCCTGCACGATGCGATGGCCGACGCGGTCTCAAAGATCCGGACCGGGTGCGAGTGAGGCGGAGGAGACGATGGCCAACGCAACGTTCAGGGTGGCGCTCTCCGGTGATTTCCGCAAGCCGGACGGCTCGCCGACCTATCCCGACTTCGACCTGGAGCCGCTGCGCAATGCGCCCGGCGTCGAGATGGCGTTCCTGGAATCGAACAATCCGCTGCGCGCCGAACAGCTTGAGGACTTCGATGCGCTGATCCTGCTCACCCATCGATTCGATGCGACCAGTGTCCCGAAGAGCGGCCGCCTGGCCGTCGTTGCCCGTTTCGGGGTCGGCTACGATACCGTCGACGTCGAGGCCTGTACCGCCGCCGGCATCGCCCTGGTCATCACGCCCGACGGCGTGCGACGGCCGGTCGCCGTATCCGTAATTACCTTCATGCTGGCACTGACCGGCAAACTGCTCACGAAGGACGCGCTGACCCGCAAGGGACCTTATGGATTCGACAGGCGTTCGGAGCATATGGGCGTCGGCCTCGTCGGGCGGACACTGGGATCGCTCGGCATTGGCAACATCGGCGCCGAGGTGTTTCGCATGGCCAAGCCCTTCGACATGAAATTCATCGCCCATGATCCATTCGCTGACAGCAAGGTCGCCGCCGAACTGGGCATCGAACTGGTCGGGCTGGAGGATCTGTTCCGCCGTGCCGACGTGCTGTCGGTGAGCTGTCCGCTGACGCCTCAGACCCGCCACATCGTCAATGCCGAGCGGCTCGCCCTGATGAAGCGGACGGCTTACCTGATCAACACCGCACGCGGCCCGATCGTCGACCAAAAGGCGCTGACGAAAGTGCTGCAGAAACGCCGCATCGCCGGCGCGGGGCTCGACGTGCTGGAGCAGGAGCCGCCGGAAGCCGACGACCCGATCCTCAGGCTCGACAACGTTATCCTGACGCCGCATGCGCTCTGTTGGACCGACCAGTGTTTTGCCGGCAACGGTGACGCCGACGTGAAGGCGGTCATCGAGGTCCAGCACGGCCGCGAGCCGCGCGGCGTGGTCAATCGCGAGGTGCTTTCAAGCGAGGCATGGAAGAATCGGCTGGCCGGTTTCGCTGCCTGCTTCGGGACGTAGGAGTCAAGAATTCGGCGCGCCGCCACAGGCTTCGCGGCGGCTTCACGGGAGAAACACTCGATCGCCGCGCCCGCGGACGAGTGAAGGCAAACGAAAATGGGAGGACCAAGCACTATGAACGATCATGACAAGCGTGACTTTCAGGCAGGCCTCGAAGCAGAGGTCGACGCCTTTATGCGCGGCGAGACCACCCGCCGAACCTTCATAACCCGCTTCGGCCAGATGACCGGCATGCTGGCGGCGTCCGGACCGATGCTCGCCATGATGACGGATTGGGCGCTGGCGCAGCAGAAGCTCGAACTGGCAGACGCCGGTTCGCCGCTCGGCCAGGCACAGGCGGCGGCCATGAAGGCGTCGATGGAAGGCCCGGCGGATGGTTCCGCCTTCCGCGCCGTCGAGGCCGCCAAGGCGCATTCGGGTGTCACGCTGAACATGACCTACGAGGTCGGCCTGCAGGCTCTCGATCCGCGCAATTTCAGTGGACCGATGTGGGAGCAGCTTACGGGCATGAAGTCGAACGTGGTCGAACTGTCGAACCCGGACCAGTACTCCAAGGCCGTTGCCGAGCACATTGCCGGCTCAGGCGCCTATGACGTCCTCGACATCTCGCCAGCCTGGACGCCCTCGCTAGCCGATGGCGGTGTCATCGCACCCCTCGACGATTACATCGCCAAATACATGAACCCGGCCGACCTCGAGGACTATCATCCGCTCTACAAGGCGCTGCCGACCTACAAGGGCAAGATCTGGGGCTTCTTCGACGACGGCGACATGTTCGCTCTCTACTACCGCAAGGACATCTTCGAGGATCCGAAGATGGTGGAGGCCTACCAGGCCAAGTTCAATGCCAAGCTGGCGCCGCCGAAGACCTGGGAGGAATATGCCCAGATCGCCCAGTTCATCACCGACCAGATGGCGCCGAACGTTTACGGCGCAGGCCATTTCCGCAAGGCGGGCAGTCCCGGCAATCAGTTCGACTTTCTGCAACAGTACCGCGCCAACGGTGGAAAACTGTTCGGCGATGACATGAAAGCCGGCTTGGTTTCAGATGCTGGCGTGAAGACGCTGCAAAACATGATTGCAGCCAATGCGGCGTCTATCCCCGGCAACAATGAACTCGACGCCGTCTCGCTGTGGGCGGCGTTCCTGACCGGCAAGGTAGCGATGATCTACTCCTGGCCGCCGTCTGGCCGCATGGCCGCGAACTATTCGCAGTCGGCTACTGCAATCAACTTCATCCCGCAATCACAGATCGCCGGCAAGGTCGGCTATGCCGTCGTGCCCGGCAATCCTGAACATGCGACCGGCTTCAACAAGGCGCTGTCGGCGGATTCGGCTAACCCCGAAGCGGCCTACCTGTTCATGCAGTGGGTCTGCTCACCGCCCGTCTCGCTTGCGCGCTGCATGCTGCCCTACGCCCTGCGCGATCCCTACCGCATCTCCCACTTCAAATCCGAGCTTTACGGCGCGCTGTTCCCGAGCGCCAAGGAGTACCTGAGCAATCTTAACAGCTCGGCCAATGTCGGTCTCCTCGACCCGATCATGCCCGGCGCGCAGGACTATTTCCTGAGCATCGACCGCATGTGCACGGCTGTGTGGGCCGGTGCGGATCCGAAGGCGTCGCTAGAAACAGCGGCGGCCGAGTGGAATGAGACGACCGACCGGCTCGGCGTCGATTCGCAGAAGGCATTCTACACCGAGTTCCTGAAACTGCCGGGCGCTACTGCCGACAACACGGTGGAGAAGCTCGGTATGGCGGTCACCCTGTGAACCTCGGCCTGCGTCGCGGCGCAGGCCGGTTTCTTGATCAAAATCGGTGTTGCGGGCGCTTGGTCCGCAACACCTGTCGCAACCGTCAGGCAGGTTTTGGGATGTAATCGATGCAGCCTACCGCAACCATCAGTCGCTTGAAGGCCGCTGGCGCCCCGCCACGACTGTCGGGCTTCGCACAATGGGCGGACCGCCACTTCAAATGGCTGCTGGTAGCGCCAGCAGTGCTGCTGATCCTGGCGCTGTCGGTCTATCCGCTGCTGTTCTCGCTGGTCGTGTCTTTCATCAACTATGATTTCCAGGTGCCGGGCCACGCCTTTGTCGGATTGAAGAATTTCGAGCGCGTCGTGTTCGATCCCGTCGCGCGCTGGTCGCTTTGGCTGACAGCGTGGCTCTCGGGGATTAGCGTCGCTATCGAATTCGTTCTCGGCCTTCTGGTGGCGCTGACCATGGTTCGCAGCTTTCCGGGCCGCGGCGTGATCATGTCGATCCTGATCGTGCCGCTGTTCATCAGCCCGGTTATCGTCGGCCAGGCCTGGACGCTGCTGCTGCAGCGGCCTTTCGGGCCGACCAACTACATTTTGACGCAACTTCTGGGGCAGGAGGTGACAATCGGCTGGATGACCGAATCGCCATGGCTCTATTTTTCGCTGATTATCGCCGATGTTTGGCAGTGGACACCGTTCATGTTCGTCATCCTGCTCGCCGGGCTTACCGCCATTCCCCCGAACCTTTACGAGGCGGCGGAACTCGACGGGGTCAATGCCTGGCAGGCGTTCTGGGCGATAACCCTGCCGCACCTCGCGCCAATGATGCTGCTGGCGCTGACCTTTCGGCTGCTCGATGCAATCCGCATGTTCGATACTATTTTCATCATGACAGGCGGCGGGCCAGGCACGCGGACCTACACCGCCTCCTACTATCTCTACACCGTCGGCTTCACCCAGTTCCACCTGTCGCAGGCGACCGCCGGAAGCTGGTTGTTCCTGATCTTCACCGCGCTCGTGGTGATGCTGCTGGTGCGACGGCTTTTGAAGACGGAGCCGGTCTGATGGCGGCCGTCGCGCCTGTCCGTCGCCCGAAACGCCGGTCGATACCGGTCGGCCGCATCCTGCTGCTCGGCTCCTTCCTGGTCTTCGTGTTGTGGCCGCTCTACTGGATGTTCAACACCTCGATCAAGCCGAGCGACGACTATCTCAGCGTGCCGCCGGTCTGGTTCCCAACCGCACCCACCCTTGTCCACTATGAAGCCGCGCTGTTCGCATATCGCGGCCTCGACGGGCTGATCAACAGCCTGATCATCTCGCTGTCGGCAACGGTGCTCTCGGCCCTGTTCGGCACGCTGATGGCCTACAGCCTGGCGCGCTACAACACCGGCGGCCGGCATCTGTCGTTCTGGGTGCTGTCGCAGCGCTTCCTGCCGCCCATCGGCATCGTGCTGCCGGTGTTCCTGATCTACCGCGGCGTTGGCCTCTACGACACGCATATCGGCCTGATCATCGCCTATACGGTGTTCACGCTGCCGGTGTCGGTATGGATGATGTTCGCCTATTTCCGCGGCATGCCGAAATCGATGGAGGAGGCGGCCCTTGTCGACGGCTGCACGCGCTGGGAGGCGTTCTGGCGCGTCGCCGTGCCGCTCGCCGCGCCAGGCATCGTCGCGGCGGCGGTCTTCGCCTTCATCGCCTGCTGGACGGAGTTCTTCTTCGCGCTGATTTTGACCAGCCGCACGGCTTTCACGCTGCCAACGGTGTTTCGCGCCTTCATCGGTTTCCAGGGTGCGCAATATGGCGAGGCGGCAGCCCTGGCCATCGTCTCCCTCGTGCCGTCGATCGCACTGGGAGTACTTGCCCAACGACATCTGGTGCGCGGGCTCACGCTCGGCGCTGTTCGCGGATAGAAAGGGTCGGCATGGCCGAAGTCAGGATCACCGGCTTGCACAAGCGCTACGGCGCTTTCCATGCCGTGCGCGGCATAGACCTAGTCATTCGCGACGGCGAGTTCACCGTGCTGGTCGGCCCGTCCGGCTGTGGCAAGAGTACGCTCTTGAGGACCATCGCAGGGCTGGAGGAGAGTTCGGAAGGCACGATCGAGATCGGCGGCGAAGTGGTCAACGATTTCCGACCGCGCGACCGTGACGTGGCGATGGTGTTCCAGGACTATGCGCTTTATCCCCACATGAACGTGGCGAAAAACATTGGCTTCGGCCTGAAGGCACGAAAAATGCCGAAATCGGAGGTGGAGGCGCGCGTCGCCGAGGCGGCCCGCATGCTTGGCATCACCCCGCTGCTCGGGCGCTTTCCGCGCCAATTGTCCGGCGGGCAGCGGCAGCGCGTCGCCATCGGCCGCGCCATCGTCCGCAGCCCGCGCATTTTCCTGTTCGACGAGCCGCTGTCCAACCTCGACGCGCAGCTTCGCGACGAGATGCGCGGCGAGATCAAGCGCCTTCACCAGGACATCGCCACAACCATGATCTACGTCACCCATGACCAGATCGAGGCGATGACTTTGGCTGACCGCATCGTGCTGATGCGCGACGGGGTGATCGAGCAGCAGGGCGCGCCGCTCGAGCTGTTCGAGCGCCCCGCCTCGACCTTTGTCGCTGGCTTTCTCGGTTCGCCGCGCATGAGCTTCCTGCCGGGCACGCTAAAGTTGGACGGCAGCGCTGCCGCCATCCGGCTCTCCGAGACGCTGCTTCCGGTCGCCCCTGGCCGGAGCCTGAATGGCGCCGTTGACGGACAGGCGGTGCTGCTTGGACTGCGGCCAGAACATCTGACGCGCGCGCATGCTGCGACACCTGCGCAGGGCACGTTTCGCTACGACGCAACGATCGACCTGCTGCAGCCGACCGGCTCGCGCAGCTATGCGACCTTCCGCCTGGCCGGCGCACCGGTGATGGCGGAACTGCAGGCGCATGACGTCAGTCGTCCCGGCGAGAGGCTGCCGATCGACATCAACATGAACCGGGCCTCGATTTTCGACGCCAAGACCGAGAGAGCGATTTGACCACGGCAGCATCTCGAGCAATCCGCTTATGTGGGACCAAACAGGTCGATCCGCAGTTGCGGACACTGCGCGCGGGACCCTTGTCGGTCGAGTTTGACAATGGGGCGATACGCTATGTGCGTATCGGCGGGGTCGAGATTCTGCGCGGGATCTCATTTCTCGTACGGGACGAGAACTGGGGAACCGAGACGCCCGTTCTCGATGACCTCCAGATCAATGAAAAGCCGGATGCGTTCAGCGTCGCCTACCGTGGAACATGCGCGGGTGCGTGCGGTCGCCTGGTCTACCAGGCGCGGATCGCAGGCAGGAGCGACGGTGCGCTGTCGTTTGTGGTGGAGGCAGAGCCCGAAACTGACGTATTGACCAACAGAACCGGCTTCGTCGTGCTGCATCCGATCGAGGGTTTGGCCGGCAAGCCGGTAAAGGTGCTGCACGGGGACGGTCGCGAAGAGGTCTCGATTTTTCCGGACTACATCGATCCTAGATGTCCGTTCACCGACATTCGCGCGCTTTCGCACGAGATCGCGCCTGGAGTCTGGGCCACATGCAGCATGGAAGGTGACGCCTTTGAGATGGAGGATCAGCGCAATTGGTCCGACGCCTCCTACAAAACCTATGTCCGTCCCCTGCGTCGCCCGCGGCCCTACAGATTGCCGAAAGGCGAGAAATTCACGCAGGCCGTCCGACTTCAGCTGTTGGGAACGCTCCCTGCCTGGACGTCTAAAACCCCCAATCCATCCATTAACCTGACGATCGGCAGAGCCATCGGTCGAGTGCCCAGCATTGGCATCAGCGTCGCTGCCGACGAGGCGAAGCACGCGCTTGAAGTCCCCGAGCTCATTCGACGATTGGCTCCCAAGTGGATGGTCTGCCAAGTCGATCTCCGGTTCGGGCACGGCCAGGATGAGCTTGAAAGTTACACCGCCCTGGCACAGTTGACCGGTGCTGGCGTCGTCCTTGAGCTCATCACCAAGGGCACGCTCGATCCCTTCGGCGAATTGGCGCCTCTCGCGGATGCTGTCCAAAGCCTTTGCCTCAATCCAGAAGCTGTCTGCGTCTTTCCGGCGCAGGACATGAAGTCGGTGCAGCCGGGAGCACCGTGGCCGGCGATGCCCACCTTTGAGCAAAGCTACGCCGCCGCCCGCCGGGCTTTCCCCGGGGTGGCGCTGGGCGGCGGCATGGCCGCATACTTCACCGAGCTAAACCGCAAGCGTCCGCCAAGCGGAGCGCTCGACTACGCAACCTTCACCACCTGTCCAAACGTGCACGCAGCAGATGATGTCTCCGTGATGGAGACGCTTCAGGCTATCCCCCATCTGATCCGCTCTACCCGTGCTTTCATGGGCGACCGCTTGCCCCTGCGTATAGGTCCCAGTCAGCTCGGCTGCCGCGAGAACCCCTACGGAAAGTCCACTGCGCCGAATGAAGCGAACGGTCGCGTCTGTCTGAGCCGCATCGATCCTCGGCAGCGCGGCCTGTTCAATGCGGCTTGGACAGTCGGCTATTTCGCGGCCTGCGCGCGCGAGGGAATCGAGGCCGTCGCATTCGGCGACTTCACCGGCCCATTCGGATACGTCTATAGGAAGGCCGATTTCGTGCAGCCGTGGTTTGACCAACAGGATGGCCGAATGGTGTATCCCGCTTTCCATGTCATGGCAGGCCTCTCAAAGCTCAACGGCGCCACCCTGCTGTCCGTAGGAACTTCCGGAGCTGACAGCATCGCAGCGATCGCGGCCGAAAAAGACGGGCGCACGACGCTGTGGCTCTCGAATCTCACTGCCAAAAAGCAATCAGTGCAGCTTTCGGATACGCCGATCAGCGCCCGCATTGCCCTTCTTGCTGCCGACCAATTCGAGCGGGCGGCAGCCGATCCGAACTTCATGGAAAGTTCCGGAAGACAGCTGGGCGACCAATTCATCTCGCTTGACGCCTACGCCGTGGCGCGAGTCGATCTCCACCGTTCGTCTTCGACATAGCCCGGTGGACCGTAGATTGGAGGGGTTGATGACGGGACGTCAGCCTGCATCGTAGCGGAGAACAGAGCCAACGTGCGCTCTGGCGTTCAGGGGTCGGATATCCCGTTTTGGCGCTCTTTGCTAGTTCCCGCCGACGGGTTCAGGCAGCAAGGTTCTCGGCCATTGGCGGCAGCCAGTCTGATTGAGTTTGAGCCCAATCTTCGAACGCTGCCCTCAACGTTTTGAATGGCGTCAGCGCACCGGGACACTGCCGGCAGGAGCGCCGTCGCGCAACGCGGCTCAACGCGCCGAGGGGATCACCCGCTTCGGGCGCACGCCGCGGCTGTAATCGGCGACTCCATCGGAATAGCGCCACACTTGTTACTCCCACTGTTCGCTTTCCGGTGCCAAACTACCTCATGCCGAAAAACGAGCGGTGAGCAGCGAATGGAACCGCGTTTCACCCATGAGGCGCGGGAATTCGCCCAGATTAGGAGGTATCAAAGCCATGACTTCATCAGCCGAGAGCGGACGGAAAAGCGGACAGACTGCCATGCACACACCACCGGTGGTGTCGCCGCAGGCGTGGGAGGCGGCTCGCGAGCGGCTGCTCGTGAAGGAAAAGGCCCAGACCCGCGCCCGTGACGCGCTGGCCGCCGAGCGGCGGCGGATGCCGTGGATGGCGGTGGAGAAGACCTATGCGTTCGAGGGGCCCGACGGGAAGGTGAGCCTGCTCGACCTGTTCGACGGTCGGCGTCAGCTGATCGTCTACCGCGCCTTTTTCGAGCCGGGCGTGTTCGGCTGGCCCGACCATGCCTGCCGCGGCTGCTCCCTGGTGGCCGACCAAGTCGCCCACGTCGCCCACCTGAACGCCCGTGACACCACTCTCGTCTTCGTCTCGCGTGCGCCCCAGGCTGATATCGCGCGGCTGAAGGCGCGGATGGGCTGGGAGATGCCGTGGTTCACTCTCACCGACAGCTTCGACGCCGATTTCGGCGTGGACGAGTGGCACGGCCACAACGTGTTCATCCGCGACGGCGACCGCGTATTCCGTACCTACTTCATTAACAACCGCGGCGACGAGCAGATGGGAGGCACCTGGAACTACCTCGACATCACCCCGCTGGGCCGGCAGGAGGTCTGGGAGGACTCGCCCGAGGGCTATCCCCAGACCCCGACCTACAAGTGGTGGAACTGGCACGACAGCTACGCCGCGGATCCAGCGGCCGACAAGAAGTGGGCCGAGGTGTCGGACGCCGGAGAGGCGGCGTTCCGGGAGGCGAGCACGAAGCAATGAGCCAGGCCTGTTCGGGTGGGTCTGACGGGCGGCGACGGTCGGTCTGAGGGCCGGATTGACCGTGGCGCGAAGCGCCGCTGTGAAGAGCGGTCGCGAATGTCCGGAACCGGCGCTCTGTGCTCGCCGGCCGATTCAAACGGCAAGGTTGTCGGTCGTTTACGCCGGGTGGCCGGGGCGACGCACGTTGGACCCAAGCCGACCTTTTTTATTTGCCGCAACCGATCTCCGCGCCCGCAGTTCACAGGCGACAATCCGGCAGGAGCGACCGGACAAGCTGTCGCCGCGGCAGATCAGACTTTGACGAGCATAGCGGTCACATACATGAACGAAACGCCTGCGGCCAATCCCGCCATCGTGGCTGGCGCTGTAAGCGCGGCAGGGCCTCTCCCGTCCGACCTCATCAGGTACGCAGTGACCTCGACGATGACCTGCAGAATGGCTCCCGCTCCGACCGCGAGAGCCAACGCCGACCACTGCGGCGCATAGGCCAGGCTTCCGATCCAAAGTCCGATGACGGCGGGACCGCCCGCCAGAAGCGCCAAGCCGACGAAGGTCCACAGAGGCGGGCGCTTTTTCAGCATCGGCGCGGAAATGCCGATGCCTTCGGTGATGTTGTGCAGCATGAAGCCCAACACCAGGAAAGTGCCCAATCCGGCCGCGCCTGCCGCGAACGCAGCGCCGATGGCCAGCCCCTCGCCAAGATTGTGCAGGCCGATTCCAAGCGCGATGAAGGTGGCGAGCGCAAGTCCGGTCGGCACTCCGTCCCGGCGGCCGGCCGCCATCAGCAGGAGGAAACTCGCAGCGGCTGTGAGGACGACCATGACCTGTCCCTGGAATATTGCGGCGGACTCGGCCGCCAGTTCGAAAGCTTCAGCCGTGGCGTCGACTAACAGGAACGCCAGCAGGCCGACAGTCAGGGCGAGCAGGAAATTCATGCCGTTGCGGCCGACTCCGCGCAGCGCTGGAAAAAACATCATTCCGATGGCGACTGGAACAAGGCCGACAAACACGCCTAGCAGCGCCTGGGAGGCGAGGCTCCTTGCATCCCGCGTCGGGGTAGGCACGGCGACCGCGATCTCGTGCCCGAACGTCGCTCCGGTTCTGGTGACGATGTTGATGGCATGCGCCTCCCCCAGCACCCAGGGGAAGGGCAGGTGGATCCATGCCGTAGCGCCGCGGGCGAGCGGTCCTGCGGGTTCCTGCGTGAACTGCCAGTATGCGTCGTCAACCTGGACCTGGGCGATCGTCATCGGCTCCGAGCCACCGGCGCGGACGAGGACGCGGATGCCGTCGGACGAAAGGATCGTCCGCTCGAAAGTCAGGCTCTCCACAGGCGGAGCGCCGTTCCCGAAGTTTCTGAGCGGGTCAGAGACCAGTAGCCAGGTGATCGCCAGGCCGAGGGCGGCCAGCGGCAGGATCAGCCACAGCAAAGCGGCGCGCGATTTTCCGGAGCCGACGGGAGCGGTCGGGTCGGCGGCGGCGATGTGCGAGACCTCGTTCATGCGACCGCCTCCACCACGTCGAACATGCCCGTCCAGCCGAGTTCGGTGAACTCCGACTGATGCGGGTGGAACATGTAGAGACCGGTCTCGTGATCCTTGTAGGTAAACTCGAGGATTCCGCGCTGCGCCTGCACCTGAGTGATCAAGTCGACCGTCCTCAAGGTCGGCGTGAGCGTCGTCCCCTGTTCGAAATAGTCGAAGAAGTTGGCGTGCAAGTGGAACGAGTTGATGGGATCGAACTCGACGACATTGGCCAGATAGATGCGGACTGGGCGGTTGCGGACGATCCTGATCGGCCGCTTCATGTACGCGTGTGCGACGGTATTCACCGCATAGACTTCGTTCCCGTTGTCGAAGTTGGTGTCGAAGCCGTTCATCACCATGGCGAATTCCTGCCATTCGGCGTTCTCGGGCGTGCCAAGCAAGCGGGAACGGGCGACATTGGCAAGCTCCGGATGGCGGGCCGGATCCGGGTCGATCACGAAAAGGCCGTACATGCCCTTGTGGATATGCCGCTTCAGGGGCAGCGCATGGCAGTGATAGAGATGGCAGCCGAAGGGCCTGGCATCGAACTCGTAGACGAATTCTTCTCCCGGATCGATCAAGCCTGCACCGGGGACGCCGTCCATCCTTGCGGCATGGATGCCGTGGAAGTGCATGGAGTGGGGATGCGAGCCGGAGTTGCGGAAGACCATCCGCAGGTGCTCGCCTTCGGTCGCCCTGAGCGCAGGCCCGGGCACCCGCCCGTTGTAGGTCCAGGCCGGGAACATGATCCCCGGCGCGATTTCGATTTCCTTGTCAACCGCCTCGATCTCGAAAGTCCGAAGGATTCGTCCGTCGGGAAGCGTCGACACCGAGCCCGTTTCCCAGTCCGTCACGATCCGGGAAGGATCGAAACCGTTGCGCTCGTTGTCCACGTCTCCGACGGTGATCATCGATCCGTGGGCGGCCAAATGCGCTGGAGGCGGTGTAGTGCCCGCGGCCGACGTGGCCCCATGGCCGGAATGGGCCGATTGGCCAGCCGCCGTTCCCGCTATCGCCGAGCCTCCGGCCGCCGCCAGGCCGCCCCACAACAGCCCACGCCTGCTGATCTTTTCGCGGAACCACATGCTGACCTCGGACATAACCGTCACCACAAATGCAAATGAGAATGATTTGCATTAGCATTAAACGGATTGTTTCGCAATCGACTCGCAACCGCATCTATTCGGGGAGGGGCCGTCGGCAAATTGATGTGGTGCGAATTTGCTCCTTACAAGCAACCAACGGGAACAACCACTTCGCATCGCGACTCACATTCATGCTTCTGTTGCGAAGTCGACCGCTGGCCACGTTGAGCAAAGCACTAAGACGGACCTGGAACGACGGCTTCCCCACGAACTGTCGACATTGAATGAGAGGGTCAGCAACGACCGCTAATGGCGTGCGCCGTGACAAGGCGGCGCTTTCCAGTGGGTGCAAGTCCCACCCGGCAAGATGCTCCAGCCGGAAGCAA
>NZ_JBVVQY010000016.1:10137-161567 GCF_055811615.1 Mesorhizobium sp. WSM4807 | reverse complement strand
AAGCCGCGCTGGATGGTTTCGGCCTCGCCTATGTGCCGGAGGACGTGGCGGAGCCTCATCTTGAGAGCGGTCGCCTTGTTCGGGTGCTGGACGAGTGGTCCCCGCCTTGGCCAGGATATTACCTCTATTATCCCAGCCGCCGTCAAGCGTCCCCCGCTTTCACTCTGCTCGTCGACGCGCTTCGACACGAAAGCTGAGATATGTCGGTCCATCACCCAGCTTCGAAAGGCTGTTTACAAGGCTCAGGTCGGGCGTTGGCAGCGTGTGGCCCACGCAGACGTTCAACTGCTCAGACTAAATGTCTGAAAAGCGCCGCGTTGCGGACCAGCCTGTGAATTGAAAAGCCCGCGCCTCCGGGAGAGGTCGCGGGCAACGGTCTGTTGGGATCAGAGGAACTGATCCAATTGTAATGTGGTACCGTCCATGATCAGCGCATCGGTCAAATAGATGAAAACCCGCGCCCGGGGGAGAAGGACGCGGGCTGTGATCGGCGAGAGGATCCGATCTGGCAGCATTTGGCTACGGCTGCAGAAGTCGATCTTTCGTCGCTGGCATGTGTTCCACACGGAAAAAAACGCCGCACAAGGATTGGTTAAACAGGTGGCGTTGCTGCTCGGCAAGACGCAGCAATCTTGCTAAGATCGGCGGTGGGAGGAGACGGACATGCAATCGCTGCCGATAGCCCATCCAAGCGTAGCGAAGGCGACAGCCGGGATATCGCTTCCTCTCGCCTATTCCACCGCGACGCTCTGCTGGCTCCTGTCCGCCGGCGTCTACATCGCAGCCAAGTGGGTTGCCCCCGAAATGCCGCCTTGGGCGCTCTGCTTCTGGCGGCTGACGCTTGCCTGCGCGATCCTGCTGCCCATCGTCCATCGCCACCATGGGGCGATGCTCGTGCTGGTCCAATCCCGGGCGATCGAGGTGCTGGCCGTCGGCGCGATCGGGCTGACCCTCTGTCAGGGCATGATCTACACGGGCCTCAGTTACACCGACGCGACGACCGCCGGCATCATCATGGCCCTGTCACCGATCATGACCATGGTGCTTGCCCGCTTCGTGCTCGGCGAGCCCCTCGGCGTCTGGAAGGCGCTTGGTGCGCTGCTCGCTCTGGTCGGGATGGTGGTGATCGTAGCGCGCGGCGACCTTACCGCGCTGATGCGGCTCCAGTTCAATCCCGGCGAGTTGTGGATCGTCGGCAGCGCGTTTTGCTGGGGCCTCTACACCGTTCTGCTGCGTCGCTCCAAATTCGCTATCGAGCTTCTGCCGATGGTGGTCCTGCTGCTAGCAGCCGGCGCGCTGGCCGCACTCCCCCTTTATCTCTGGGAGCTGTTTTCCGGGGAGCGTTCGGCGCTGCATGCGAACGGCCTTCTGGCACTCGCCTATGTCGCTGGCCCGGGCGGCGCTCTGATGTATTACCTCTACAACCGCAGCGTCGAGACGCTTGGTGCCGGGCGCGCCAGCATGCTGCTCTATCTGCAGACTGTCTTCGTCGCCGTGCTCGCTTATCTATTCCTTGGGGAAGGCTTGCACGACTACGACCTCGCCGGCGCTGCCTTTATCGTCGCCGGCCTGCTGCTGGCCACCGCGATCAAGCCGAGGCAGCGCACGGTGCATATCGCGTAGGGAATATCCGCACAGCCAAACCCGAGACGGCGCTTAGCGATCAAGAGCCGAGGCGCACATCACGCCAGATGACGTTCGACGGTTTCGGATTTCATCACGTTCACGCCTCGCGTCGCTAAATTAGGCGCGCCGGTACAACGGCTTCACTGGACCGTTATCGCGGGCGCGCCGGGCTCGACATGGCCGATCACGCAAGCCGACGTGTAACCTTCCGCGACAATCTTTTCGACCAGGGCCGCCGCTCTGTCGCGCTCGCAGGCGACGAGCAGCCCGCCCGAAGTCTGTGGATCGGTGAGAAGATGGCGCCGCCACTCCGGCATATCGGCAGGCAGGAGCACCGCGTCGCCATAGCTCGCCCAGTTGCGCCGCGAAGCGCCGGTGACAAACCCTTGCTCTGCCAGCAGCGCGGCTTCGGAAAAGAGCGGAACCTCGCGATCACGAATGACGAGAACACAGCCTGAGCCGCGCGCCATCTCGAGAGCATGTCCGAGCAGGCCGAAACCGGTCACGTCGGTCATCGCATGGACACTCTCATCCTGCGCGAGCTCCGATCCGATCCGGTTGAGCAGGGTGGCCGAGGCGATCATCTCGACATAGGCGCTGGGCGGGAGCGCCTGCTTCTTGAAGGCGGCGGAGTAGATGCCGACGCCGAGTGCCTTCGTCAGGATCAAGGCGTCTCCCGGCCTCGCGCCCGAATTGCGCCGGACGTCATCGGGCCGGCATGTACCGATCACGGCAAGACCATAGATCGGCTCCGGCGAGTCGATTGAGTGGCCCCCGGCGACCGGGATTCCGGCGGTGGCGCAAACTGCCCGTCCGCCCTTCAAAATGTCTCGGACCGTATGCGTCGGCATCTTGTCGAGCGGCATACCGAGAATGGCCAGCGCCATGATTGGCCGGCCGCCCATCGCATAGACGTCGGAGATCGCGTTGGTCGCGGCGATCCGGCCGAAATCATAAGGATCGTCCACCATGGGCATGAAGAAATCGGTGGTGGCGATGACACAGGTGTCCTCGTCAAGCTGCCAGACGGCGGCGTCATCTCCGGTCTCGGTGCCGACAAGAAGCTGACGAAAGGGATTGGCCTCGACCTGGTCTGCGAGAAGCTGCTGAAGGACGGAGGGCGCCAGCTTGCAACCGCAGCCGCCGCCATGGGCGAGACTGGTCAAGCGAAACACTGGAACGTCGGCGACTTCAGGAGAGAGGGCGACTGCCATGGCAAGCCTCCTTAGATTGGCACCGAGCGAGATACCGAGCGGAATTGGCGTTGGCCGTACGCCGGCGATCGTTCGGGGAACCGATTTGAGGGAACGGAGAGATCAGACGCGGAAACGGTGAGAGCGGCCCGAAGACGCTTGGTGAGAGGGGAAAAGCGGGACACATGCGCAGCCTCGGAGCGCACGCTTACGCCACCGTCGGCCGTCGTCCGAAAAGCGCCCCGGCACGCGGGAGCCGTTTCCAATACCACGCGGCACTCTAAGATTATCCTTGGACAAGCGTCAATCGCACTCTCGTCCTAAAACATGAGTTATATCGTCAACTATAATCAGTAAGAAAATGCAGAGCAGTCGGAACGCATTGCTTTGTTTGACATTGTCCTGTTTTGGATCAGAATGCACTCGTACCCTTGGTTCGGGATGCCCTTCGGAGCATCCGCTTCGGGAGGACATTCAAATGAACATCGAACTGTCACGGCGCGCGTTCCTGCAGACGGCAGGCGCGGGTCTCGCCGGTACTACGCTTGGAGCTCTCGGCTTCGGCGATATCGAAGCCGCACATGCCGAGGCGATACGATCCTTCAAACTCGCCAACACCACCGAGACACGAAACACCTGCCCATACTGCTCAGTGGCGTGCGGTGTGATCCTCTACTCAAAGGGCGATCTCAGGAAGGGCGAACAGGCCGAAATCACCCATATCGAGGGCGATACCGACCACCCAACCAACCGCGGCACCTTGTGCCCCAAGGGCTCGGCCCTGCTCGGCTTCGTCAAGGCCCCGACCCGCTTACAGCAGCCGATGATCCGCAAGCCCGGGGCGGACAAGTTCGAGCCGACAACGTGGGAAAACGCGCTTGACCGCATCGCCCGCCTGATGAAGGACGATCGCGACCAGAACTTCGTCGCGACGAACAATGACGGCGTGACGGTCAACCGATGGATTACCACCGGCTTCCTCGCCGCCTCGGCGACGACCAATGAAACCGCGTTCGAGACCTACAAGGTGGTCCGCAGCGCGGGCATGCTGGTGTTCGATAATCAGGCACGTGTCTGACACGGCCCGACGGTGGCGAGTCTCGCCCCAACATTCGGCCGCGGAGCAATGACGAATTCCTGGACCGATATCAGGAACACCGATCTTGTCGTGATCATGGGCGGCAATGCCGCCGAGGCCCATCCTTGCGGCTTCAAATGGGTCACTGAGGCGAAGGCCAACCGTGGCGCCAACCTCATTGTCGTCGACCCGCGCTTCACGCGCTCGGCCTCCGTGTCGGATCTCTATGCACCAATCCGTCAAGGCACGGACATCGCCTTCCTGCTCGGGCTGATCAACTATTGCATCGAAAACGACAAGGTGCAGCGGGACTATGTGAAAGCGTTCACCAACGCCGGCTATGTCGTCAAGCAGGGCTTCACTTACCAGGACGGCCTGTTTTCCGGCTACGACGAGGCGAAGCGCGACTACGACAAGTCAAGCTGGGACTACGAGATGGGCGCGGACGGTTTCGCCGTCGTCGATGATACGCTGGCAAATCCTCGCTGCGTCTGGAACCTGCTGAAGAACCATGTCGCGGTCTACACGCCGGAGATGGTCGAGCGCATCTGCGGCACGCCGAAGGACAAGTTCCTGAAGGTCGCCGAGATGGTGGCGGAGTGCTCGTCGCCGACCAAGGCGATGACCTCGATGTACGCGCTCGGCTGGACGCAACACTCGAAGGGTTCGCAGAACATCCGCGCTATGGCGATGCTGCAGCTCATTCTGGGCAATATCGGCGTTCGCGGCGGCGGCATGAACGCGCTGCGCGGCCATTCCAACATCCAGGGGCTGACCGACGTCGGTCTGATGTCGAACTTGCTTCCTGGCTATCTGACGCTGCCCAACGAGAAGGAACCGGACCTCACCGCCTATATGTCGACCCGCGGTTTCAAGCCGCTCAGGCCGAACCAGATGAGCTACTGGCAGAACTACAGGAAGTTCTTCGTCAGTTTCCAGAAGGCCATGTACGGCTCGGCGGCAACCCCGGAAAATGACTTTGCCTACGACTACCTGCCGAAGCTCGACGTGCCCGGCTACGACGTGCTGCGCGCCTTCGATATGATGCACCAGGGCAAGATCAACCTGTATCTTTGCCAAGGCTTCAACGCGCTGCAAGCGTTCCCCAACAAGCAGAAGATCACGGCCTCGCTCTCCAAGCTCAAGCTCCTGGTCGTCATGGACCCGTTGGCTACCGAGACGGCGCGGTTTTGGGAGAACCACGGCGCGCACAATGACGTCGATCCGTCGGCGATCCAGACCGAAGTGATCGAACTGCCGTCGACGTGCTTTGCCGAAGACGACGGCTCCCTTACCAATTCGGGGCGCTGGCTGCAGTGGCACTGGGCCGGCGGCACGCCGCCGGGCGAGGCCAAGCGCGACACCTGGATCATGGCGCAGATACATCTTCGCCTGAAGGAACTCTATCGCAAGGAAGGCGGCGCCTTCCCCGATCCGATCCTCAATCTCCATTGGCCCTATGCCGATCCGGGCGATCCGACGGCCGAGGAAATCGCCCAGGAGATCAATGGCCGAGCGCTCGCGACGGTGACGGACACGGCCGATCCGACCAAGGTGCTTGCCGAGGCCGGAAAACTGTTGCCGGGCTTCGCCGCGCTGCGCGACGACGGCTCCACATCCTGCGGCTGCTGGATCTATTCCGGCTGCTTCAACGAGAAGGGCAACAACATGGCCCGTCGGGATACTGACGATCCCGACGAGACGGGCGCCTTCCCGAAATGGGCGTTCTCATGGCCTGCCAATCGCCGCATCCTCTACAACCGGGCTTCGGCCGACTTGAAGGGCAAGGCCTGGGATCCCGACCGCAAGGTGATCGAGTGGGACGGGGCGAAATGGTCGGGTTATGACGTCCCGGACATCGCGCCGACAGCGAAGCCCGGCGAGGTCGGCCCGTTCATCATGAATCCGGAAGGCGTGTCGCGCCTCTTCACCCGGGGAATGATGCGGGACGGACCTTTCCCGGCGCATTACGAGCCGTTCGAATCGCCGATCGTCAATCCGGTCGCGCCCAACGTCCGGGGCAACCCGGCAGCGCGGGTATTCGAAGGCGATTTCAGGCAGTTCGCCGAGCCGGCCTCGGCGGAGTTCCCCTATGCGGCGACCTCCTACCGCCTGACCGAGCATTTCCACTTCTGGACCAAGCACGTCATCGTCAACGCTGTGATGCAGCCGGAGTTCTTTGTGGAGATATCGGAACAGCTAGCGGCCGAAAAAGGTATCGCCAAGGACGGTTGGGTGCGCGTTTGGTCCAAGCGCGGCTCGGTCACGGCGAAGGCGATGGTAACCAAGCGGATCAAGCCGCTGACCTGCGACGGCAAGACCGTCCACATCGTCGGCATTCCACTGCACTGGGGCTTCACCGGGGCGGCAAAGAAGGGCTTCGGCCCGAACATGCTGACGCCCTATGTCGGCGACGCCAACATCGAGACGCCGGAATACAAGGCGTTTCTAGTCAATATCGAGCCCGTCTCCGGGCCGGTAGCATAGGGAGGCGGCGATGTTTCCTCCAATTGCCAATCCCTCGGTAACGGACGTGACGCCCCGCTTCTCGGAGAAGGATCTCGTCCGCCGTTCCGCCTCAACGGTACCCGCGCCGGCCGAGCGGCTGACGGAGGTGGCCAAGCTCATCGACGTCTCGAAATGCATCGGCTGCAAGGCCTGCCAGACAGCCTGCATCGAGTGGAACGACACGCATCCGGAGATCGGCGTCAACGCCGGCGTATACGAGAATCCGCCCGACCTGACGCCGGACATGTTCACGCTTATGCGCTTCAGCGAGTGGGAGAACCCAGAGACGAACAATCTCGAGTGGCTGATCCGGAAGGATGGCTGCATGCACTGCGAAGATCCGGGCTGCCTCAAGGCCTGTCCGGCGCCGGGCGCTATCGTTCAATATTCCAACGGCATCGTCGATTTCGTCCACGAGAACTGCATCGGCTGCGGCTATTGTATCAAGGGGTGCCCCTTCAACATCCCGCGCATTTCCCGCGTCGACCATACGGCCTACAAATGTACCCTCTGCTCGGACCGCGTCGCCGTCGGCCAGGGTCCAGCCTGCGCCAAGGCCTGTCCGACCCAGGCCATCGTCTTCGGCACAAAGGAAGAGATGAAGCAGCATGCCGAGGGCCGCATTACCGACCTGAAGGCGCGCGGCTATGCCAATGCCGGCCTCTACGATCCGCCAGGTGTCGGCGGAACGCACGTGATGTACGTGCTGCATCACGCCGACCAGCCCGAACTCTATTCCGGCCTGCCGAAGGAGCCTAGGATCAGTCCTCTCGTGGAGGCGTGGAAGGGCATCACCAAATATGCCGGCCTGACCGTGCTTGGGGTCGCGGCCGGCGTCGGCCTGCTCCACCATCTGGTGATGGGGCCGAACAGGGTTTCGGACACGGATGAGGAGAATGCCGAACGGCTAGTGCGGAGTGACCGCCATGACAGCGCATGATGTCGAACCTGATAGCGTAGTTCATCCCGGCAAGCCCGTCACGGTGGACCGGTATACGGTGGGCGCGCGGATAAATCACTGGATCACGGCGGCGAGCTTGATCCTGCTTGCCCTGTCCGGCCTCGCGCTGTTTCACCCGAGCCTGTTCTTTCTGTCAGGACTGTTCGGTGGTGGCCAGTTCACGCGCTTCATCCATCCGTGGATCGGCGTCGTTCTCTTCTTCAGCTTCTTCGGGCTTTTCATCCGGTTCTGGAAGGCGAATCTGTGGAAGCGCGAAGATGGGGCCTGGCTCACGCGCTTTCGCGACGTGCTGGCCAATCACGAGGAGAACGTGCCGGAAGTCGGCAAGTATAATGCCGGCCAGAAGTTCGTATTCTGGGCCATGTCGGTCCTGATCGTCATCTTGATTTCGAGTGGCCTGGTCATTTGGGATCAGTATTTCTCCGCCTACACGACGGTCGGTCAGCAGCGGATGGCGCTCCTCATTCATGCCATCGCCGCCGTTGCGATGATCGGCGTTTGGATCATCCACGCCTATTCGGCCCTCTGGGTGCGAGGCACGATTCCCGCCATGATACGCGGTTCGGTGACGGGCGGCTGGGCTTGGCGGCACCATCGCAAATGGTTGCGGGAACTTGTTACGAAACCGGGCGGAAGATCGGGATCGAAGCCCGCCGAATGAGCGGGCGCTAATGCATGTCGCCCAAAAGTGCGCAGCGGTTTTGGGACAACGACATGCATAAAACAAGAACTTGAAGCGCGTCGCATGAGTCCCTTCAGACGCGATGCGCTTAGTCAGCCAACCACGTGGCCCGTGTGGTTCGTGAGGTGAGTATGCCAAAGCAGATCGTTCCGTCGGATATCGATCCCACCGCCATCGGTGAAGTCTCGGCGCCGCCTTACGTCCGTCTGCCTGATCCGACGCGTCTTTTCGTTCGACGCGCGCAGCGGTTGAATGCGCTGGCCGAAATCGATGAGCTCGGTCCTTATCTCCGCTTTCTCGCTGCTCTCGCCGATGTCCAGCACGGCATACAGGACGGCCTGTCCGATCCGGATCTGCCGGAAACGGAGGTGCGTGAACGGGCGCACGCTTTCGGGATGCCTCCACTCGATCGTGACAGGGTCGCCTCCGGGGCGTTCTTCGAGACGCTCGACCGCCTGGTGCTGGCGGCTTCGGCCATCGAGAAGCCTCGCGCCGCGGCAGACGCGCTCGACCGACTGAAGCTGGCCACGCCTGCAAAGCGCCATGCCTTGGTGCGCAACGTGCTCGCCGATGCAATTGCGGCTGACGCATTGGCCGAGCATGTTTATGTCGCGGCGGCGCTGCAGCTTCATTTCGGACGTCTTGCCGCTTGCCTCGACGCCTCCACGCTGGTCCCGGTAGGTGACGGCGCATGCCCCGTCTGCGGCGGGCCGCCGGTGTCCTCGATGGTCGTCGGTTGGCATGGCTCCCACGGGGCAAGGTTCTGTGCATGCTCGCTCTGCGGGACGCTCTGGAATTATGTGCGCATCAAATGCACCCTGTGCGGCTCCACCAAGGGAATAGGCTATGTGGAAGTCGAAGGCGGACCCGGCACTGTAAAGGCCGAGACCTGCGATTCATGCGGCTGCTATGTGAAAATCCTGCATCAGCACAAGGATCCGAACCTCGATCCGGTTGCCGATGACGTGGCGACACTCGGCTTGGACCTGCTCGTCCGCGAGAGCGGCTACCGTCGCGGGTCGTTCAACCCATTCCTTGTCGGATACTGAGGACGCGATGACCGCTTTGCCTGCACGTCGCCTGCGTGATCTTCCATCGGTCGATCAGATATTGAAGACGCCGCTCGGATCCACGGCGATCCAGCGCTTCGGCCGGCAAGTCGCGACGGCGGCTGTCCGCGCGGCACTTGCCGCAGCGCGGGAGGCCTGCCTCGGCGGAGCAGCAGTGCCGCAGCCCGGCGACGTCGCCGCCGACGCGGTTGAACAACTCAAGGTAGCAGGGCGCCCTTCCCTGCGACCGGTTTTTAACCTGACCGGCACGGTGCTGCACACCAATCTCGGCCGGGCGCCGCTGGCTGAGGAGGCGATCGAGGCGGTGCGCTCTGCAATGTGCGAAGCGGTCGCTCTCGAATTCGACCTCGAGACAGGCAAGCGTGGCGAGCGGGATGATCATCTGCGTTCGCTCGTTTGCGAACTGACAGGAGCGGAAGACGCAACTGTGGTCAACAACAATGCGGCCGCTGTCCTTCTTGTCCTCAACACGCTGGCGCTCGGCCGCGAGGCGATCGTCTCGCGCGGCGAATTGATCGAGATCGGCGGCTCGTTCAGGATGCCCGAGATTATGGCCCGCGCCGGCGCCAAGGTGGTCGAGGTCGGAACCACCAACCGCACGCATCCGAAGGACTATGTCGCGGCGATCGGCCGGGAGACCGGGCTGGTCCTCAAGGTGCACACCTCGAACTATCGGGTCGACGGGTTCACGGCTGAGGTGGGGGCGCGCGAACTGGCTTCCATTGCCAAGGCGCAGGGCGTGCCCCTGGTCCACGACCTCGGCTCCGGCACGCTTTTCGATCTTGCTGCCTATGGCCTCAAGCATGAACCAACCGTGCGCGAGGCGATTGCCGACGGCGCGGATCTGGTCACCTTTTCCGGCGACAAGCTGCTCGGCGGACCCCAGGCGGGCTTTATCGTCGGCAGTAAGGCTCTGCTCGCCGCGATCAGCCGCAATCCGATGAAGCGGGCGCTCCGCGTCGACAAGCTTCGGCTCGCCGCGCTGGAGGCGACGTTGAAGCTCTATCGCGACCCTGATAGCCTGGCGAAGAGACTGCCGACGCTGAGATTGCTAACGCGCCCCTCGGCCGAGATCGCAACCCAGGCGGAGCGCCTTGCCCCCATGGTTGCCAATGCTCTGGGTGAGGCATTCGTGGTGGAGACTGTGGAATGCCGCAGTCAGGTCGGTTCGGGTGCCCTGCCGCTTGAGACGATACCCAGCGCCGGCCTTGTTGTGCGGGTAAAGTCCGGCGGCGGGAAGGCGCTGGGAGCGCTTGCAGCGGCATTGCGCGGGCTGCGCGTTCCCGTGATCGGGCGCATCGAGGGCCGGGCGCTTGTGTTCGATCTGCGCTGCCTCGAAGACGAAGCGGGTTTCTGTGCAAACCTCGCCGGCTTCGATCCTGGAGGAGCCGATGCGCTGGTTTGAGAGCCTCGCGCGCCGGCCGGCCGAAGTGCCCCGGCCGGATGACGTGCCCCGGCCGGCCGATGTGCCCCGGCCGGCTGACGTGCCGGTCGCCGAACGCCTGGCAAAGGCCTTGGAAGCGGCCAGGCGCAGCGATTATGCGGTCGCCCTAGGCATATGGGAGCCGCTCGCCCATGCTGGGGTCGCGCGTGCGCAGAACAATATCGGCGCCTGCTTCTCAGAAGGGCTTGGCGTCGAGCGGGACTGCGACCTCGCCTTCCGCTGGCTGGCGCTTTCGGCCGAGGCCGGTGATGCCGTCGGGCGGCGGAACCTGGCGTCGCTCTATTTCCGCGGCGAGGGCGTCGCGCAGGACTACGGCCGCGCAGCCGAGCTCTACCGAGCAGCCGCGGAGCGAGGCGACGGACCGGCGCAGGACATGCTGAGCTGGATGCTGCTCGAAGGCGAGGTGGTCGATCCCGACCCAGCAGAGGCACGGCGCTGGGCGACTGCCGCCGCCGAGCAGGGAATAGCGTCGGCCATGACACGGCTCGGCATGATCCATCACAATGCGCTCGGTGTGCCGCGCGATCCCGCCGAGGCAGTCCGCTGGTGGCGTCGGGCTGCCGTGCGCGGGGATGCGGACGGACAGGCCATGCTCGGCGCCGCCTGTCACTTGGGAGCGGGTGTCGAGGTCGACGCGGTCGAGGCATATGCCTGGCTTCTGCGCGCGAACGCGGCAGGCAGTTCGCTCGCCGAACGGTATCTGCCGGCCGCGCGTGCCGGCCTCACCCCTGACGAGACCGCCGAGGCCGAAAATCGTGCCGCGGCATCATTGGCGGGGGATGGATCATGATCGTCGGCACGGCGGGCCATGTCGACCATGGCAAGACCGCGCTGGTGCGCGCGCTGACCGGCGTCGACACTGACCGCCTGCAGGAGGAAAAGGCGCGGGGCATGACCATCGATCTCGGCTTTGCCTACCTGCCGGCACCGAACGGGGACGTCATCGGCTTCATCGATGTTCCGGGGCACGAACGGTTCGTGCATACGATGCTCGCCGGCGCCAGTGGCATCGATTTCGTGCTATTGGTCATTGCCGCCGACGACGGGATCATGCCGCAGACGCGCGAACATCTGGCAATCATCGATCTGCTCGGCATCAGGCGCGGCGCGGTCGTGCTGGCCAAATCCGATCTGGTCGCGCCCGCACGGCGCGCCGCCGTTGAAGCGGACATCCGTGCCGCGCTTGCCGATACAGCACTTGCCGAAGCAGACATAATGGCCACCTCGGCCGTCAGCGGTGACGGTATTGACGATCTGCGGCATTTCTTGTTTGAGGAGGCGTCGCGCTTTGCCGGCCGCGCAACCTCTGGACGATTCAGATTGGCGGTCGACCGATGCTTCACGCTGCACGGCGTCGGCACTGTCGTGACCGGAACGGTCCTTTCAGGATCAGTCGGCGTCGGCGACCACGTTGTCGTCAGCCCGTCGGGCCTGGCGGCGCGTGTTCGCTCGATCCACGCCCAGAACAGGCTGGCTGAGCGCGGGCGGGCAGGAGACCGTTGCGCGCTCAACCTGGCTGGTGACAGCATCGGCAAGGAGGCGATCGGGCGCGGCGACATCATACTCGACCCGGAACTTCACGCGCCGACGGACCGGATCGACGCAAGGCTGCGCGTCTTGCCAGGAGAGCCTAGGCCGATCGGCCAGTGGTTCCCGGTACGCCTCCACCACGCCGCGGCCGAGGTTGGGGCAAGGGTCGTGCTTCTCAGTGACGAGCCGGTCAGACCCGGCAGCGTCGCCAAGGTTCAATTGGTGCTGGACAATCCGATCGCGGCTGCCGCGGGCGACCCCTATGTTGTGCGCGACACCTCGGCGCAGCGGACCATCGGCGGCGGACGCCTGATCGATCTGCGGGCGCCGAGCCGGAAGCGCCGCACGCCGGAACGGCTTATCCAGATAGAAGCATATGCCGTCCCGGATCCCGAGGCGGCTGTCACCGCACTGCTCGACACGCCGCCCCATTACCTTGACCTTGGCTCATTCGCGCGCGACCGGGCGCTCGGCAGCGACGAGACGCAGAGACTGGTCGACAGCCTCGGATTGGTCTGCATTCCCGTTAGGAAAACGCTGTTCGTTCTCTCGCCGGCATGCTGGATGCAATTCAGGCTCGGCCTGGCCGCGAACTTGAAGACCTTTCACGCGGACAATCCGGATCTGCCGGGGATCGGCATGGAGAGATTGCGCCTTCAGCTTGACCCACGACTTCCGGCGCTGATGTTTGCAGCCGCTCTGCGAATGCTGGCGCGCGCCGGCAAGCTCGCCCTTGACGGCGCCTGGGTGCGGCTGCCCGGCCATGAGGTCCGTCTGACACCGCAGGACGAGACGCTGTGGCTGCAAATCGAGCGGCTCATCGGCGGCTCGACGCGATATCATCCGCCGAGGGTCCGCGATATAGCCGATATGTTGGCGAAGCCGGAAACGGAAATCCGCCGGATCCTGAAACTTACCGGCCGCATCGGGAGAGTATACGAAGTCGCCCATGATCATTTCTTCCTGCGCCCGGCATTGGCCGGGATTGTCGAAATCGTCGACGACCTGACGGCGGCCGAGCCGGGTGGGCGGTTTAACGCCGCCCAGTTTCGCGATCGCGCAGGCAGCGGGCGCAAGGTTGCCATCCAGATCCTTGAATTTCTCGATAGGCATGGCGTCACTTTGCGACGCGGCGACCTGCGGCTCGTCAACAGGCATCGACGGGATCTGTTTCGCTCACCGGCCGATAGTGAGCCGGCAATAGCGGAAGTTTCTGGAGGAGCATCGTCCCCGGTGGGGCGTCCGGACTTCAAATCCGGGAGGGGCCGCGAGCCGGTCCTTGGTGGGTTCGACTCCCACTCTCTTCCGCCACTCTCGCAAAGGCGCGATGACGGTGACAACCCGCTTTCTCGTTGAGCTCAAGTCAGCGGCCGAGGCCGCCAAGGTCGCCGAAGGCCGTTTCCGGCGGGAAGCTGCAGTCCGGATAGCTGCGCTCGAACAAGAGCGCGCCTTCGCCTTCAGGCGGCTCAATCTCATGCAGGCGATCGCCGAGACCGTGGCATCGGCCGACAGTGAGGAGATAGCCGTCGCCAGCGCCTTCGCCACGCTGCGCACGCGACTCGGCTGGAATTCCGACAGCGAAGCGCGTTCGGAGGTCATTGCGCGTTTCGGTCAGGTTGTGCTGGCGATATTCCGGGCGTCGGACGAAGAGGCATCCGTCAACGACATTCCTGAGACCCTGGCGGGCTTCGAGCATTGGTATGCCGAAACCCGTGGATCGCCCTTCTGGCTCCTGTTCGAGCGCCAGATGCAGGACACGCCCAGTGTCGACTTTTAAGAAGCGCAGGTGCATCCGAGCGCACTGTTGACGCGCAGGTGATCAGGACCGCGATCGTTTGGCTCCTCTCACTTTCTGAGATACAGCCATAGTGTCGTCGGCGCCAGGATGGCGGTGAGCGCCACCGGCGCGATCAGCGCGAGGACGACCTGACCGAGCGTCGCCCCGCCAGCCATCAGCCCGCGCAGCGCCGTCGTCATCAGCGACACTGGATTGACTTCGACGAAGGCCCGCAGCCAGTCCGGCATGGTGCCGGGGTCGACCATGATGTTGGAGGCGAAGACGAGCGGGAACAGGAAGGTAAAGCCGAGCGTCATCACGGTGGTTGGCGTGCGGATCAGCAAGCCGAGCACGATGAATACCCAGCCCATGCCGAACCCGATGGCGATCAGCATGGCGAAGGCGGCAAGCACGCCGAGGATGCCCGCCTCAGGCCGGTAGCCGAGGATCAGCCCGATCGTGAGGATGATCGAGGCGGCAATCAGATGGCGCAGGATGTCACCCACCATTAGGCCGGCGAACGGGGAGAGTGACCAGATCGGCAGCGATCGGAAACGGTCGAATAAGCCCTTGCCGAGGTCGGTCGACAAACCCATGCCCGAATAGACTGCGTTGAACACCACGGTTTGAACCAGGATGCCGGGTAGGAAGAACTGTAGGTATTCGCCAGGCGAACCGGCGAGCGCACCGCCGAAGACGAAGGTGAAGAGCAGCGTGAACATGATCGGAGTCATCACCAGATCGAAGAGCTGCTCCGGCACATGCTTGAATTTCAGCACCGCGCGCCATCCGAAGACGAGTGCGTTGGAAAGAGCTGATGGGGTCCTGGGTCGGGCGACGCTTTGCAGCCGCTGCAGGGATGTCGTGTCGATCATGGCTTGTCGTCCTTCCGGCTTTCACCCAGGCTCGGCTGGCCGGTCAGCGCGAAGAAGACCTCCTCGACGCTGGGTTGGCCCATGGAGAAATCCGACAGCTCGATGCCGGCGGCGACCAGATCGGCCAGCGCCTCGTTGGCGGCCTTCGCTGTGCCGGCAAGGACGGAGAGCTCAGCGCCTTCGGCGCTGCGTTGGACAGGACGCTCCAGCCGGCGTTCCAGAATGGTCGCCGCTTGGTCCAGCCGTGCAACATCGGCGAGCGCGACATGGAGAAAGCCGGAGCCGGTGGCCGCCTTCAATTCGCGGCTGGTACCCTCGGCGATCTTCCTGCCGTGGTCGATGACGGCGATGCGCGCTGCAAGTTGATCGGCCTCTTCGAGATATTGCGTGGTGAGCAGGATGGTGACGCCGGCCTCGGCGAGGCCGCGGATCATGCCCCAGACATCCTTGCGGGCGTTGGGATCGAGGCCTGTGGTCGGCTCGTCGAGGAACAGCACGCCCGGCGTGACGACCAGCGAGGCGGCTATGTCGAGCCGCCTTCGCATGCCCCCTGAATAGTCCCTCACCTGCTTCGTCGCCGCTTCGGACAGGCCGAAAGCCGCGAGCAGGTCGTCCGAACGGGCTTTAGCGGCGCGACCGCGAAAACCCCAGAGTCGGGCGAGCAGGACGAGGTTCTCCCGGCCCGTCAAGTCCTCGTCGAGCGAAGCGAACTGCCCGGTCATCGCGATTGCCGCACGGACCGCACGCGGGGCCTGCACGAGATCGTGCCCCATCACGGTCGCAGAGCCGGCGTCGGGGCGCGACAGCGTCGCGAGCATGCGCATCAGCGTTGTCTTGCCGGCGCCGTTCGGACCCAGGATGGCGAAAATCATGCCGCGCGGCACATCGAGATCGACACCATCGACGGCGCGCAGCTTGCCGAACGTCTTGACCAGGCCGCGGGCGGAAATGGCTGACTGGACAAGACCCGTGGAGGGCACGCCCATAGGAGAAGTATCGTTCATGCAATCATCCGGCAGTCGCAAAATGAAAGGCCAGCTTCGGCGCGATGGCTGCGTCGTCAATTCCTCTGCAGGCGCACGAACTTACCGTCTGGCTTATCCTGCCAGAGGCTCCGACCATGTACCGCTACCTGGCCGCCGAGGCTGAAGCGCCGGTCCGATCATATGTCGGACAGGCCTCTACCGATCTTGGGGTTTTCACTCGATCACGGCGCAGGCCTGACGATTTCCGGCATCACCGGCAGGCTGGCTTTTGTAGTCGTCCTGTCCGCCGTGGATCATCAATGCCTTGCCTCTTATCGCCGTTTCTCCACCATCCAGCTTGACCATGCTGTTGAAAACCTGGGCACGCAAAACGCCGTCGGCGCCGACCCGCTGATTTGGCATATCGCCCGCGTGCGGGCCTTTTCCAGTGAGGTATCCATGTTCGGCATTCGTCGGATTGAAGTGCCCACCGGCCGAGTCATGGCCGGTCTGATGGTCGCACTTTCCGGTTTCATGAACATGGAACGCGACCCATTCGCCCGCAGGCAGTCCCGTTACCTCCAACTCTATCAGCACGCCCTGCGCCGTCTCGGTCAGCGTGGCCGTGCCATTCTTCTCGCCGGCCATGTTGACGAATTCGGCTTTCGCGGTCGCGGTGTCCTGAGCCGCCGCAGGCATCGCGACCGCCAGCGCCAACCCTGTTGTTGCAACCAATTTTTTCATCGACTCGGCCTCCGGTTGTCCAAGGCATCCAAACAACAAAGGAGCCTCTTCGTTCCATTTGAAAATTGAGTTTTTTGTCTCCGGCACGGCCGCCAGGGGAGAGATGCCGACAACATGTTCGATGTGTCTTCAGTTTACACCAATTCGAAGAGTTGCGCGGTTTGCCAGCCTGCCAGCAGTATGATGAGAATACCAACGAGCCTGAGAAGCGTCTTTTCTGCGATTGACTTCACCATCAATCCGGCCATAGGCGCTGCGATAACACCACCAAGGACCAAGCCGGCAACGGGGAGTAGATTTTCTAGCCCCCCTGCCTCCTGCCAATGGCCGGTTAGCAAGGCAAACAAGAAGGTTAGAGACACCGACAACGTGGTGAGGAACTCGGTGGCATTTACCGTACCAATAACGTAGCGGGGCGTCCCGCCAAAACCGAGAAGGCCCGTCGTTACGATGGGACCCCACCCGCCACCCCCTGCGGCATCGAGAAATCCACCACCAAGTCCAAGCGGAGGTACCGCGCCTGCAGGGACCGGATTGCTTGGGATCCGCCGGAATGAACGGAACAGGAGCCAAGCTCCGACAAGCGCCAGATATGTGGTCACATATGGCTTCATGATCGCTCCCTCAAACGAGGTGAGCACATAAGCGCCGAGAACGCCACCGAGGACGCCAAATGGCATCAGCCGCCAGAAAAGCTTCCAGTCGATATTGCGGTGATAGAGGTGAGCCGAACCTGAGGCCGCAGTGGTAAACAGCTCAGCCGCGTGAACTGAAGCCGAAGCATGTGCGGGAGAAACGCCAAACCCCAGTAGGGTTGTCGAGCAAATCACGCCATAGGCCATGCCGAGAGCCCCGTCCACAGCTTGAGCTACAAACCCCACAAGCGCAAAAAGGATAAATTCTTGCATTTGGCCCTCCAACAAAGCGCGGTCGTAATGGGCGAAATAGAAACCCGCTGCCTACAACGAATGCAATTCATGTCTTCATGCTTCCACAATTCACCAAACGCCTGGCATCGACAATGGCGACGAACGGGAAACTGTTCACTCGATCGACGCCTTTCCCGATACCATCAGGTCATTCAGGTTCTCAGAATATTGAGAGCGATCTCGAGCGGGGTGGCGGGGTGGCACCCTTTGAAGTTGAAGCCGTATCAATCGACCGTCCTCGAAAGGCCACGCCAGTCGCTCAAGCCGCACCTCCTCTGACCTGCGGTTTCACGGGTCAGACGCAGGCTTGCAGCTCCACCCCATATCTGTTTAATTGCCGCCATCCACAGGGGTGCTCCGTGTCGTCGGGGCTGAGAGACGGGCTGCAAGCCCGTAAACCCTAGAGCTGATCTGGATAATACCAGCGGAGCGAGGCGGGCGATGTTTTCCGACGCACAGATTTCTCTTGATCCGATGACCGGCGATTTCGTCGGCGTCGTCAATATTTCGACGCTCCCGGTTGGCACGCTCGAGGGCTATGTCACGATCGACCTCACGGTCTCGGCCAACGGCCCGACCCCGCGCTGATCTTTCGCGCCAGAGGTCTCGCATGTCCCAGCCTTTCTCCGCCGCGCCGCGAATCGCAACTTTGTTCGCCAAGATCGGACCGGCCTTGCTGTCGGTCGGCACGCTGGTTTTGGCTTGGGAGCTCTATGCGCGCATCTCGGGCATTTCGCCCACCACGCTGCCCGCCCCGTCACGAGTCCTCGCTCAGGCCATCCAGCAGCGCCAGGCGCTGTTCGACAACACCGTGCCGACAATCAGCGCCACATTGGCGGGTTTCGCCTGCTCGCTGGCCGTTGCCTTCATCCTTTCGGTGCTGATCGACTTCTTCAAGCCGCTGCGCCGCGCCCTGTTCCCGGTGTTCATCATCAGCCAGACCCTGCCGCTGGTGGCGATCGCCCCGCTGGTCGCGCTCTGGTTCGGCTTCGGGCTGACGCCGAAGATCATGCTGGTCGCACTCGTGACTTTCTTTCCCATGCTGGTCGCGCTGGTGCAGGGTTACGACTCGACGTATCGGGAAATCTCGGCGCTTCTGAGTTCGATGGGCGCTTCCCGCATGCGCATTTTCCTGCTGGCCCGCCTGCCCTCCTCGCTGCCCTATTTCTTCGCCGGACTGCGCATCTCGATCACCTATGCCGTGGTGGGCGCCATCTTCGCGGAATATGCCGGTGCGGCCAAAGGGCTCGGCATCTACATGCTCAACGCCAAGAACAATTTCCGGCCCGATCTCGTGCTGGCGGCCGTGCTAGTCAGCGCCTTGCTCACCTTGGTCCTGTTTGCTGCTACGATGCTGATCCAGCGCGTCGTCATGCCATGGGAGCGGCTCGATGACGCACGAAAGTCATGAGCAGGCGGCTGGAGCTGCGCCAAGTCAGCAAGCGTTTTGGCGACATCGACGTGCTTGCCGACATCTCCCTGCACATCGAGCCGGGCGAATTCGTTTCAATCCTCGGCCCCTCCGGAGCCGGCAAGTCCACGATCTTCAGCTTGCTGACGGGCAGTCTCGAAGGCCACGGCGATGTCGACTTCGATGGGCGGCCACTGGCCGACACGCGCCGACCGTTTGCCTTCATGCCGCAGCACGATGCCCTGATGCCCTGGCGCACGGTTATCGACAATACCGCGCTCGGTCTGGAAGTGCAGGGCATGTCCCGCAAGGCGGCGCGCGACAAGGTAGCGTCGTTCTTCGGCGAATTCGGCCTTGCGGGCTTCGAGCATAAGTATCCGGCGCAGCTCTCGGGCGGAATGCGCCAGCGCGCCGCGCTGTTGCGTACCGTCGTGCAGGACCGTGCCATGCTGTTGCTCGACGAACCGTTCGGCGCACTCGACGCTCTCACGCGCACCGGCATGCAGCGCTGGCTTCAGACGATGTGGGACCGACACCGCTGGACCGTCCTGCTGATCACCCACGATGTCCGCGAGGCGGTCTTCCTGTCCGACCGCATCTATGTGCTGAGCGGCCGCCCTGCCCGCGTGCTGCGCGAAATCGCCATCCCTCTTCCGCGCCCGCGCAAGGATCTTGCCTCGCCGGAAGCCAGCGCCATCGAAGCCGACATCCTCGATACCCTTCTCGATCCACAGCCCGCCCAAAGGACATGACCATGCTTTCCAGACGCCTCTTCATCGCTGCCGCATTGATCGCCGGGCTCGGACCCGTCACCTCCGTCTGCGCCCAGCAGACTGTCACCGTCGCGCTAGACTGGACGCCGAACACAAACCATGTCGGGCTCTATGTCGCCCAGGCGAAAGGCTTCTATGCCGAGGCTGGGCTCGACGTGCAGATCCTGCCCTACACCGACACTGCGGCCGGTACGCTGATCGCCAACCGTGTGGCCGATTTCGGTATACTGGGATCCATAGGATTGTTCACCCAACGCACGGCCGGCGCCGACCTCGTCGCCACCTACGCCATCATGCAGACAGAAACCGGCAGGCTGGTGTTCAACGCCGACCGCGCCGATATACAAACCCCCAGGGATCTGGACGGCCTGACCTATGGCGGTTTCGGCAGCGCTTGGGAGAATGCGCTGATCGGCACCATCATCCGCCATGATGGCGGCGAGGGCAAATTCGAAACAGTGACGCTGGGCACCTCCGCCTATGAGGCCTTGGCCAACGGCGCGGTCGATTTTACGCTCGAGGTCTACACTTGGGAGGGGATCAAGGCGGAACTTGACGGCAAGGCCCAGCGCGCCTTCCGCTACTCGGATTTCGGCGTGCCCGACCAACACACCAATTTCATTGGCTCGAGCCGGGCCTATCTCGAGAAGAACAAGGACACGGCAACCGCTTTCATCGCCGCGACCAGGCGCGGCTATGCCTTCGCTGTCGAACATCCGCAAGAAGCGGCTGATATCCTGATCGCAGCAAACAGCGACGTGCTGACTGACCGTCCATTGATCGAGGCATCGCTGAAGGCGCTGATCGACGGCCACTATCTGCAAAGCCCCGCCGGCGCGATCGGCGCGATCGATCCCGCAAAGATGGAGGCTATCGGCAACTACCTGTTCAAGGCCGGCGCCCTGCGCGACGGCGATGGAAACCCGGTCGGCGAACGACCCGATTTCGCGGCCTATTACAGCAACGCCTATCTGGACGGCGAAAAATGAGCCCGCCGCGGCGCATGCATCCTGTCGGGCTCGCCGTCGTCACCAGCAGGATCGGACAGATCGGAACTGCATCGACCAGCTTCGACGCGCCGCTGCCGCCCTGTCGAGCGCACGGCCGAACCAGTCCGGCCAGAGCCGGGTCGGCGTGCTGGTCGTAATCGCAGGGCGGGACGGGCTGATGCTGGGACAATTGCTCATGCGCATCGTGATGGTCGCCGATACGGGCATCGTCGAACAAGGTCCGCATGATGAACTGGTCGCGCGCGGCGGTGCTTACTCACTGAGCGCGGCTCCGGACTGACGTGATGGCTTTGTGTCGCGCTTTGGCGTCAGTTCCGCCTCGGGCTGGTCGCTCAATCGTTTCTTGAGGATGTCAATGAGGCTGACGGTGACCGCAATCACCGCAGGGCCGAGGACGAGCCCGGATGCTCCAAACAGGACGATGCCACCGACAGCACCGACAAAGGCCACCACCGTGTGGAGCCGCAGCCGGTTCCCGACAAGCATCGGATAGAGCAGATTGTCGATGCCGGCGACGACCACGCCGCCCCAGACGGTCAGGATCGCCGCGCTCGCCCAAGCCCCCTCCAGCGCGAGATAGATCGCTGCCGGCACCCAGATCACGAATGCGCCGAGCACCGGCACGATGGCAAGAAGTCCCATTGCCAAGCCCCAGAAGACCGGAGTGGGCAGGCCGAGCCACCAGAACATCAGGCCGCCCAGCGTCCCCTGCACAGCGGCGACAAGCACGGTGCCTATCAGGATCGCATGTACCGTCTCGGCAAGGCGGGACAGCATGTATGCCGTCTCCGCGGTACGCAGGGGCGAGAGACGCTCGATCCCCCGCAGGGCGGATTCACGGTCCCGCAGAAAATAGAACAGCAGATAAAATGTCAGAATGAACATCACGGCCTGATTGATCGAGCCGCGCAACAGCGATGTGCTTTGTGCCGTCAGCCATTGTACAAATGCGGCGACCGTGCCGGCCGGATCGAGTTGGTTCTCAATCCACTGGGCAACCGCCGAAAGCCTGGGATAGCCCGACACGAAGGCATCTGTGTTCCAACCCCGGATGACCTCCTCCATATAGGTGGCTCCGTTTACCGCCTCGCGGACAAGCTGCTGTGCCACGAAGATGAGCGGCAGGCCGACTGCAACCGCCGCGATGCTGACCGACATCAGTGCAGCCAGGTTTTTGTTCCTGAGCCTTTCCTCGACCTGTCGATGAGCCGGATACAGGATGATTGCCAACACCACCGCCCAGGTCAATGCGGGCAAAAAAGGCAACGCCAAGAGATAGCAGACATACAGACCGATCGCCGTCGCGGCCACGATGCCGAGCAATCTCATTTGTTTCATATCGGGCATCTGTTTCAGGTCGGGCATCTCTCGCTGTCTCGCAAACCAAGCGAGCCTAGTGGATTTCCCAACAAAATGGCAGCTTCCGTTGCCGCACCCTACGGCTAGGCCGCTGTCGAGTGTGACGAAAATCCCGTGCGCGCTGCCAGCACCGCGGCCTGCCGGTCGTGGATGGTCTGACCTACGGCCGTTCTACAACTCGCTCGCGGCAGCGCAGCTTCACAGGACCAATAGAAAAAAGGCCGGACTGTTAAAGTCCGGCCAGGCATGAAGGTTCAAAACCTCCAGAGGGGAACGCGCCGGACGCAATGGGAGGAAAACATCCGACGCAATGCGTATATGGATCCGCACGGGTGGCGTTTCAACGACATGTGGTGGGCCACATCAGCCGCTCCATAGAGCCACCAGCGCGGATTCAGGTCACGGCCTGTGTTTCAGTTTTAGCGTAACAGACATGTGGTGCGTCGGCCCGATCAACGAGGGTCAGGCGAGGAGTGTCCCGCGGGACACTCCCCCTTCGTTTTTTACTCCGAGAGCGTGAAGGGAGCCGTGTATTTGTCGACGTTGTCCTTGGTGATGAGAAGGCAGTCAAACAGCTGCTTCTCGGTCGGCGCGCCGGTTTTGCCGGTCTTTATGAACGAGTCGGCCTGTTGTACGGCCTTCGCCGAGTAGACGGCCACCGGCTGGAGCACGGTGTACTGCAAGTCGCCCGCCTTGATCGCGGCGACAGCGTCCGGAGAGCCATCGAAGCCGCCGACCTTAATGCTCGACAGCTTTCCGGCTTCTTTCAGCGCGGCGATCGCGCCAAGCGCCATCTCGTCATTGCCGCTCGTCACGCCGATGATATCGGGATGGGCCTGCAGCAGGCTCTGCATCTTGTCGTGGCCCTGGGTCCGGTCCCAGTTGGCGACCTCCGAGCCGGCCTTCTTGAGGTCCGGATACTGGCTGATCACGGTCTCGTATCCGTTTGACCGGGTGGCGGCGTTGTTGTCGGACGGGGCGCCCAACAGTTCGACGTAGTTGCCCTTCTCGCCGATATTCGTCACCCATTGCTGTGCCCCCAGAGCGGCGCCCTGTGCGTTGTTGGAAACGAGCTGCGCCTTTGCCAGACCCTCCTGATTGATCTCGGCGTTGACCAGGAAGACCGGGATGTTCGCGGCAATCGCCTTCTTGACGGCGCCGATGGATCCGCTGGCGTCGGCAGGATCGAGGATGATCGCCACGGATTTGTTGGTGATTGCGGTGTCGATCAGTCTGCTTTCCGTGTTCGTGTCGGCTTTCGATGCGCCGACGGTCGCGGTGTAGCCGAGTTTTTCGGCCTCGGCCTTGGCCACATTGCCTTCGGTGAGCCAGTACGGGTTGGCGGGATCGATGACGATGATCGAAATGAGGCCTTCGGCCGACGCTGCGCTTACCGACCCTGCGAGGACCGGAGCGGCCAGCGCAAAGGCCGTGAGCATTAGAATTCTTGCCTTGCCATACATGTAATTTCCTCCTTGGTTAGCGATGGTACCGGTCAACCGGCAATCTTCTCGTGAGCGGGATCGGCCGTTCGGGCCTTGCCGGCTTGTTGCGGAGAAGTCGAAGGGCCGCCGGTCGAGCCCGGGAGCTTGACGCGACGGCGATACTGAATGGCGTTGAGCAGCACCGCCAACACGATGACCGCGCCGGTGAACACTGTTTGCCAGTAGGCGGACACGCCAATGATCACGAGGCCATCGGATAGGAAGCCGATGACGAAGGCCCCGACCAGCGTGCCGCGGATATTGCCTCGACCACCGGTGAGTGCCGCGCCGCCGATGACGACGGCCGCAATGGCGGTCAGTTCGTAGGAGTTGCCGGCGGTCGGCCCTGCCGAGGTCAGTTCCGAGGACAGGATGAGGCCGGCTACCGAGGCGCAGATGCCGGACAGCATATACACCGACACCTGCACTTTTTTCACCGGCACGCCGGACAGTTCCGCGGCGCGCTCGTTGCCGCCGGAGGCATAGAGCCACCGGCCGAAGGCCGTGCGATTGAGGATGATGCTGCCGATGATCGCGATGACCACCATGACCAGCACACCGATAGGGATACCGAACAGGCGGTTGAAGCCCAGCCAGTCGAAGCCGGTATTGCCCAGCTCCGGCTTGCCGCCGAGATCATTATATGTGAGGCCGTTTGTCATCAGCAGCGCGGCGCCCCGCACCACATAGAGCATGCCCAGCGTGGCAACGAAGGCCGGCACCTTCAACCAAGCGATAAGCACGCCGTTGACCAGACCGACCAGTGCGCCGAGCACGCACACCAGCACCACGACCACCCAGACGGGGGGAAACAGCACGATGCCGAGCGTTTGCAACTGCACGCCCTGCATCAGGAATCCGGCGATTACGCCCGACAGCCCAAGCGTCGACCCCACCGACAGGTCGATGCCGCCATTGAGGATGACCAGCAGCATGCCGACCGCGAGGATGCCGAAGATGGCGACATGCGACGCCATGGTGAGGAAATTGCCCAGCGAGAAGTAATAGGGCGACAGCATCGAGAAGACGAGGATGATCACCATCAGCGCGAGGAATGCCCGGCCCTCCAACAACAGCTTGGCCAGGCTGAAGCCACCGCTCGATGTCCTCGGGCCGGAGCGGCTACTATTCTGACTGGCGTTGGTCACGGTCTGGGCTCCTGTATTCTTCATGATCAGACGAGCACGGCCTCGCCCGAGGCGGCCATGATCTGCTCTTTCGTCACGTCGGCGCCGAACTGAGCCGAAATCCTGCCTCGGCGCATGACGATGATCCGGTGCGCGATACCAAGGCACTCGGCGACTTCCGAGGTCGAGAAGACGACCGCGAGCCCCTGCGCGGCCCGCTCGCCGAGCAGCCGGAACACCTCCGCCTTGGCGCCGACATCGATCCCGCGACTGGGCTCGTCAAGCAGCATGACCTTGGGGTCGGTGGTCAGCATCTTGCCGATGACGACCTTCTGCTGATTGCCGCCGGACAGCGATCCGATGGGCGCGCCTGCGCCCGCCGTCTTGACGCGCACATCGCGAATGGTTCCGTCGATCAGCGACCGCTCCTGCGACCGCGAAAGCAGCATCCCCTTGACGAAGGCGCCAATGCTGGCGAGCGACAGATTTGCCCCCACGGTCATCGTTTGGACCAGCCCGTCGCGTTGGCGGTCCTCAGGCACCAGCACAAGCCCCCTGTTTATCCGCTCCGCAATGCTGAGGCGGGAGATGTCGTCGCCCTCCAGCAAGACCCGGCCGCCCGTCACCGGCAATCGTCCGGCGACGCACTCCAGCAATTCCGTGCGCCCCGCGCCCATCAGCCCGTAAATGCAGACGATCTCGCCCGCGCGGACATCGAGCGACAGCCGGTCGACGACCAGGCGGTCCGAACCCGAAACATCGGCGACGCTCACATCGTCGATTGACAGGGCAACGTCGCCGAATGCGTATCCCGTGGGCGGCGATCCCAGGTCGAAGTTCTCGCCCACCATGTTACGGACGATCCATTCGAGATCGATGTTCTTCGCATTGGCCGTCGCCGTGATCGCTCCGTCGCGCAGCACCACGGCGTGGTCGGTGATCTGCAGTGCTTCTTCGAGGTGATGGGAGATGTACACGATCGAAACACCGCGGGCGGTCAGGTCCCGGATCACCTTGAACAGCACCTCCACCTCGGTCGCACTCAATGCGGAGGTAGGCTCGTCCATGATCAGGATGCGTGAATCGACGGAGAGAGCGCGTGCGATTTCGACGATCTGCTGCTGGCCCAGGCGTAGATCCTGCACCAAGGTCATCGGATCGATGTCTTCCTCGAGATCGCCCATCAGCATCCGCGTCTGACGAGCCTCTTCCGCGAAGTCGAGGCCGGTCGCGCCCCGCAACTCACGGCCCATGAAAATATTGTCGCGCACACTCAGATTGGGCGCGAGACTCAACTCCTGATGGATTATCGAGATGCCTCGACCCCGCGCGTCGACGGTCGAGGAGAAGACGACAGGACGGCCATCGAGTTCGATGCTTCCGGACGTCGGCGTCTCGACACCGGAAAGGATCTTCATCAGCGTCGACTTGCCGGCGCCATTCTCTCCGAACAGCGTGGTGACCTCGCCACGGCGGATGTCGAAATTGACCCCCTTGAGGGCATGCGTTCCGCCATAGGATTTTACGATGTTGCGCGCCGCGAGCACGGTGTCGCCGGCCGCCGGCTCGAATTGAGGCGCCGCATTCATTGAACGCTCAGCTTTACGGGTGTGACGAGCCACCCCTTGGGATTGATCAATTTGAAGACGCCGATCACCGAAATCGTCTTCCCGGTGAGCTTGGTATTGTCGATGGCCGACAACACCTGCTTCTTCATCTCGTTGTTCAAGGCCGATCCTGCGTTCTGATACTCGATCTGGTTGGTGAATTGCCCGAAGGCGATCGTTCCCGTGGCATCGCGCAGATCGGTTCCGTTGATCGCCGGACCCGTCTGCACTCGAATGACCAAAGTGCTGGGAACCTCGTTGACCTTGACGGCGTAGATGCCGGACTTTCCCTCACCGACCACGCCGGTGAATTTGACCGAGAATTCCGTACCGACATTGGCCGGCACGCCGTACTCCTTCTCTGCCGCCGCCTTGTCCTTGGCGATGGCCGACGCAAGGGTAGCGGCGTTCACCGCGCGCTGCTCCACGGCGGATTGAACCTTCGGAAACTCGGACTTGCCGTATTCTTCCGGGGAGAACGCAGCCTTTCGCGCGTCCTCCGCCGAACCAATTATGACGACCTTGGTGTCGAGAACCATCGCGCCGAGCAAAATCAGGATCGCGGCCGCGGCGACAATCCAACGAACGCCGACCCGCCGATTGATCGTGGTAGCGGGCTGCGAACTCATGGTGCAACGACCTGCGGCATGACGCCGATCAGGTCACGATCACCACTGGCGGCGCTGCTGGATTTCATTCCATCTCCTCCCGAGATGATATTATTATCTTAAGTTGAAAAATTTTTCACGCGTTCATGTCGTTGTCAATCCGCCTTCACCGGGATCAGCGTGCAGCCGGCGTCATCGAGAGGAACTTTGTCGCGTAGCAGTTGATTGCGGCCGAGAACCCAGCCGGTATTCGGCTGCACGATCGTGTGACCGCGATTGCATGCGCTGGTTCGTCAGCCCAACCGCCGTAAGCAAGAAATTCCTCACGAGCCGAAGCCTTTCGGAACAGTCAGGCCTCAGGCACAAAATCGACCATACGTTAGTGTTAAATTCACGTCAAGACATGTGATATTTTGCCCATTCTCCGGCACTGCCGGAGAATGGGCACCTGTCAACAAAGCTTAATATGCTGTTTTCGTGTGGTATTTTTTGAAAACAGCGCATACCCGCGAGATGTTCGTCCCAAATCAGGGCGCCATCACAATCGCATCAGATTCCTGTCGCTGAGCTGCGCGACAGCGGCATCGAGTTCGTCGGACATCCGCTGCGGGTCCCAGTTACGTGCACGGCCGGCAATGGCGGCGATCTGCTTCAAATCGCTCATGGTCAGGGAACCACCAATGGCCAGGGTCGTGCGCCGCATGACGATATCGGCCAGATGCTCGACGAATTCATTACGAACGATGTAGTCGATTTCGGATGTGCCGTAGTCGCTTGCCCCCGGCAGGCGATCTTCATTGTCTCCTGAACTTTGGTGGCGGGCGATCGGCAACGCCTTGGTTCCGTAGCGCGACAGAAGTTGGTCGAGACGGCGTTCGTCGGCGCCCGAAGCCGATCTGGCATCCGCCAGCCAGGCAGCTCGCGCCGCAGGCTCGGTTGGAAAACCCTTGCCGCCGCCGATCGGCATCGATCGCGTGGTGACCTTGCGGCCGCGTCCCAGCCGGTCGAGTACCGTGTCGGCAACCTCCTCGGCAAAGCCGCGGAACGTCGTCCATTTGCCGCCGACCAGCGAGATAATCGGAAACGGACGCGAACCTTCCGGCTCGACGACCGGTGCCGAATGATCCCGGCTGATCAAGCCGGGGACAGAGGCGTCGGATGCAGGCAACGGTCTGATGCCGCTATAGGCATAGACGATCTGGTCGCGTCCAAAGCTCATGCCCGGTATCAGCGCACGCACGCTTTCGAGCAGATAGTCGATCTCCTGCGGCTCGCAGCGTACTGTGTCCGGGCTGTCGGCCTGGATGTCGGTCGAGCCGACGAGCGCCAGACCGAGATAGTCGTAGACAAGGCAGATGCGGCCGTCGTCGGCTTCGAAGTAGAGCATGCGGCCTGCCAGGCTTCGTACCAGTTCGTCGTGCTTCAAAAGGATATGCGAGCCCTTAGTGCCGCCGATCATTTTCGATGGCGCGCCGAGCGAGGCGTTGACATCGTCGATCCACGGACCGGCGGCGTTGACGACCAGTTTCGGCCGCACCGCAAATACGGCGCCGTTCTCGGACCGACCCCCGTCTTTTGACTGGCCCCCGCCTTTTGACTGGAAAGTCAGCACACCATTGGACGACGAAACCAGCGTCGTGTAGTTGGCGGCCGCGGCGAGGGCATTTGTTGCCAGCCCGTCGGTGATCAGTTCGAGCACCAGCCTTTCGGGATGGCTGATCTTGGCGTCGTAATAGATGCCGGTGGCGACGATCGACCTGGTCAGTGCCGGTATCTCGCTCAGCGCCCGCCGTCGCCCGACCAGTCGGTGGCGCGGCATGACACGATGCCGCGACCCATAAAAATCGTAGATCGTCAGGCCGATCTTGATGAGGACGGCGCCGCGGCTGCGCGGTGCGCTGGTCGAGCCCAGCAGCGTGCGCAACGCCGCCCACATGCCCTTGCTCCAGGAGAAGATCGGGATGATTGTCGGCAGCGGGCTGACATAGTGCGGCGCGTTCTTCAACAGCAGGTTGCGCTCCAGCGTCGACTGTGCCACCAGCCCGAACTCACCCGTTTCGAGATATTTCAGGCCGCCATGGATCAGCCGCGATGGCGCAGCACTTGTGCCCGAGCCAAAATCGCCCTTGTCGACGATCAGGCAACTGACGCCTTGCGCGCACAGATCCCGGAACAAGCCAGCCCCATTGATGCCGGCGCCAAGGATGACGACGTCGACGTCGCCCGTCTTGTTCATAAAGGCGAGGCGGTCGATGGGGTCGGCTGAGCCGGGGTCGGATGCGCCGGGATCCGACACAGGGTCCGATGCGCCTGCGTCGCCGGAAGGGCTCATGACTGAGCCATCTTGACGATGCTCAGTTTTACGCCGGCTCGTTCGAGTTTTTGCGCCTGCGCGTCGCTTACGCCGTCGGTCGTCAGCACCGCGTCGAAACGGGTCAGATCGTCGAAAACATGCAGGGCGACCTTGTCGAACTTGGAATGGTCGACGACAAGAATGCGCCTGGTCGAGGCAGCGACCATCGCTTGCTTGACCCGGACCACATGCTGGTCCTGGATGAAGGCCGTGGTGCCTGAGATCGCCGAAGCCGAGCAAATCAGAAGATTGGCGCGCAATTGCGCCACGGCATTCTCGCAGACGATGCCGATATAGGCATTGTAGGTGCGGTGGTACTGACCGCCCAGGCAGATGAAGTCGATATCGTCGACATTGGTCAGCAGTGCTGCAGTCGCGACGCTGTTGGTGATGACGGTCAGTGGCTTAATGTCGGGCAGCAGTGGAGCGATCGCGTTCGCCGTGGTCGAATCGTCCAGCATGACGGCCTGGCCGGCCTCGACATAATCCAGCGCCGCATGCGCCAGCGCATCCTTCTCGGCCCTGCCGACCGTCACCCGATAGCGGAAAGCGCTTTCATAAAGGCCGGAAGGCTGCACCGTCACCGCGCCGTGCAGCTTGCGCAGCACGCCCTGGTGCGCCAGTTGGTCGATATGGCGGTGGATGGTCATCCGCGACACGCCGAAATGCTCGACCAGGTCGTCGATGCGCACCTGGCCGAATTTGATCACATAGTCGGCGATTTCCTCGCGCCGTTCGTCGGCCTTGATCATGCAGCCCCCTCAATGCTTTGCCCCGCCAGCCTTTCGATCTCCAGCCATTGCGGCTTGAGCGATTCGGCAATGCGGCAATAGAGAGAAAAACGGTCCTCGAAAACCGCATTGCGCGCCGCGTCGGGCAGATATTCATGGCTCGTCTTGCTGACGGCGCGCGCCCCCTGTTGCGGTGAGGCAAACAGGCCAACCGCGGCGCCGGCACAAAGGGCTGCGCCGAAGGCAGCCGCCTCGTCGGTCGACGTCACGATGACCGGCACATTGAGCACGTCGGCGAACATCTGCGCGAAGGCCGGATTGCGCGACCCGCCGCCGGTGAGCCGCACCTCACGAACGGCAAAGCCGTCGCGCAGCGCTTCGACGTGCGTGCGGTGGTTGAAGACGATGCCTTCCAGCACTGCCTTCAGCATGTCGCCGCGATCATGCCAGCCATGCAGGCCGAGAAAGCTGGCGCTGGCGGCATTGCCGTAAGGCGAGCCGAACAGATAGGGATGGAACAAGATGGTCGAAGGCCTGCCAAGCGCAATGTCGATCTCTGCCGCCAGCATCTCGTGGATCGAGCCGCCGGTCCTTTTTGCTTCGTCCTGTTCCGGGCAGCAGAGCGTGTCGAGGAACCAGTCGTAATTCGCCGTCGAGGCCGGCGAGATCGACATGTTGTTCCAACGCCCAAGATCAATAGCATTGCGGCAGAACCAGCGCAGGTCGACGCGCGGCTCGGTGGAGACTATTTCGTTGATCGAATAGGTGCCGGCGACGATGCTGACCACGCCCTCCTCGTGGCCGCCCATGCCAAGCGCCGAGGCAGTGACATCATGCAGGCCGCAAGCGACCGGCGTGCCTTCAGCAAGCCCGCTCAGCGCCGCTGCATCGGTGGTGACGTAGCCGACGATGTCGGCCGAATGCATCATCGGCGGCAAGGCTTCAAACAATGCCTCAAGACCGAAAATGCGCATCGCCTCCGGCACATGGCTTTGCGTACGCACATTGGTGAACGAGGTGCTCGCCTCAGTGAGGTCAGTGCCGATGGTGCCGGTCAGACAGAAACGCAGCCAGTCCTTGCAGGCGAGTATGTGCGCGACCCGGCTGAAGCGTTCCGGATCGTGCTCCCGCAACCAGACCAGCAGCGACGACGGTGAGGAAGCGTGCGGCACCTGGCCGGTCAGGGCGAGCGCTTCGGCGAAGACCGAACCTCGCGACCATCTGTCGACGATTTCGCCCGCCCGGCTGTCCAGCGACAATATGCCGGGGCCTAGCGGCCGGCGATCGCTGTCGAGCAGGTACAGGCCATCGCCATGCGCGGTCGCCGCCACCGCCTTAATGTCGCTGGCCGGCCGGCCGCCCAAGGCAATGGCTTCCCGGATCGCCTCGGCTGTCGCCTGCCAGAGGCCGGCCATGTCGCGTTCGACCCAGCGCGCGTGCGGCATCGATTGCGGCACCCGCCGGCGCGCCACCGACAGTTGCGAACCGTCGGCGTCGAAAATCACCGCCTTCGTCACCGTCAGGCCGTTGTCGATCCCAAGCAGGCTGGACATGGCTACCTCTCAGCTCATCGCTTGCCGGTACGCGTTGCGAGTAGGATTTTGGTGCATAGCGCTTGACGACGGCGGGGAAAGTTGCCCGGCGAAGCAACCGCCGAACACCCGTTGGGAATTCCGAACCAACGGAATAGACCATACAATGGTGTTAAATTAACGTCAACATGTGTGATTTCTGGAAGCAATCTTGCGGCGGCCAAGCACCCTTACTAGCGCCGAAGTCCCGAGCTCGCCATCATTGATGCGGCTTTCGCAGACTGTTTTCGATCTCCCGGAAGCCGCTGAACGGCGACCGAGATAAATCGTGGCAGCTATTGGCGCAGCCGCCACGACAAGGGCCTCACCAGCCTAGTCGATGTCGAAGGATACACCCTGGGCCAGCGGCAGCGCCTTGGAATAGTTCACCGTGTTGGTGGCGCGCCGCATGTAAGCCTTCCAGGCGTCGGAGCCCGACTCGCGGCCGCCGCCGGTCTCCTTCTCGCCACCGAAGGCACCGCCGATCTCTGCCCCCGATGTGCCTATGTTGACGTTGGCGATGCCGCAGTCGGACCCGTCGACGCCGAGGAAGCGCTCGGATTCCTGCAGGTCGCGGGTGAAGACCGACGACGACAGCCCCGCTCCGACAGCGTTGTGCTCATCGAGCACGGCGTCGAAATCCGAGTACTTCATCACATAGAGGATCGGCGCGAAGGTCTCTTCCGTCACCGGCGAGACCTGCTTGGGCATCTCGACCAGCGCCGGACGAACGTAATAGGCGTCGGGATGGCCATTCTCGACCCGCGTGCCACCGGTCACCTTGCCGCCGTGAGCGGCGGCTTCCTTCAATGCGTTCTGCATGCTGTCGAAGGCTGACTTGTCGATCAACGGTCCGACCAGCGCTGATGTCTCCAGCGGATTGCCGACCGAGACGCTTTCATAGGCCTTCTTCAGGCGCGGAACCAAGGCATCATAGATGCTATCATGCACGAACAGGCGCCTGAGCGTCGTGCAGCGCTGGCCGGCCGTGCCCATGGCGCCGAATGCGATGGCGCGCAAGGTCATGTCGAGATCGGCGGTCGGGCAGACGATGCCGGCATTGTTGCCGCCGAGCTCCAGCACGGCGCGGGCAAAGCGTTTTGCCAGCCGCGGACCGACATCCCTGCCCATGCGGGTCGAGCCGGTGGCCGAGACCAGCGGCACCTTCGGGTGATCGACCAGAATTTCGCCGACGGCGCGGTCGCCGATCAGCACCGACGTCAAGCCTTCCGGAGCATCACCGAAACGCTTTGCCGCGCGCTTGAAGATCGCTTCGCAGGCGAGCGCCGTCAGCGGTGTCTTTTCCGACGGCTTCCACACCACCGCGTCGCCGCAGACAAGCGCAAGCGCGGCGTTCCACGACCACACGGCGACAGGAAAGTTGAAAGCGGAGATGACGCCGACGACGCCTAGCGGGTGCCAGGTCTCCATCATGCGATGGCCGGGCCGCTCGGTGGCGATGGTCAGGCCGTACAATTGCCGGGAGAGGCCGACGGCGAAATCGCAGATGTCGATCATCTCCTGCACTTCGCCGAGCCCTTCGGACGGGATCTTGCCGACCTCGATCGACACCAGCCTGCCAAGCTCGACCTTGTGCGTGCGCAGCTCCTCGCCAAGCAGCCGCACCAGCTCGCCGCGCTTCGGCGCCGGCACCAGACGCCAAGCCTGGAAGGCTTTATGCGCCTTGTCGATGGTCTCTGCCGCACTGGCTGGCGAGATCGTCTTCAGCGCGGCGATCTGCTCGCCCGTCACCGGGCTGCGCACGATAAGATCGCCGCCCGAAAGCGCATCCTCGGCGACGCCCAGTTTCGCCAGTAGCCCGGCTGTTTCCTTCGCAATCGTCATTCTCTGTCCCTTTCAGATCCCGTCGCTCATATGGCGTCGGTCGAAGCCTTGTGCCATGCCGTCCCTGTGCCGATCGGCACATCAGGCGCTGTCATGGCGTGGCATTACTCGTTTCAGGGAAAAATCACCACCCCGGCATGGTCTAAGCCAAAGTCAGACCGTTGAACCAGCGAGTCGGCTCAGCGCGCTGTCTGCGCGGTTCCCCGCGCGGCGCCTTCCTTGATCAGCCGGTCGATGTGCATGCGGATATGGGCCGCCTCGGCGGCCGTATTGGCAAGCGCAATGGCGCGGTCGAAGGCGATGCGCGCCTCCTCACCACGACCGAGCTGCATCAGCAGTCCGCCCTTGAGGCCGAAGAAGTGGAAATAGCCGGAAAGCCTTTGTTCCAACGGCTCGATCATGGCAAGTGCCGCTTCCGGCCCGCGCACCTTGGCCACCGCAACGGCGCGATTGAGCGTCACCACCGGCGACGGCTGCATCTGCTCGAGCAGGCTGTAGAGCAGCTCGATCTCGTTCCAGTCCGTGTCCTCGGGCTTTTCCGCCCGCGCATGCAGGGCGGCGATCGCCGCCTGCACCTGGTAGGGACCGGGCTTCTGATGGCGCAGCGCCTTATCGACCAGCGCCAGCCCCTCGTCGATCATCTTGCGGCTCCACAGGCTGCGGTCCTGGTCTTCGAGCAGCACGATTTCGCCGTTCTCGTCGAAACGCGCCGGCGCACGCGCATGCTGGAGAAGCAAGAGCGCCGTCAGGCCCATGATCTCCGGCTCGGTCTGGAACAGCCTGAGCAGCAGCCGGGCCAGCCGGATTGCCTCTTCGCAGAGCGGCGCCCGGGCCGGCGCCTCACCGCTGTTGGTCGAATAGCCTTCGTTGAAGATCAGGTAGACCATGGCGGCGACGGCGGCGAGCCGTTCGGACCGCTCGACCGCACCGGGCGTCTCGAACGGCACGCCGGCATCGGCGATGCGCGCCTTGGCACGTGTGATGCGCTGCTCCATGGCGCTTTCGCCGACGAGAAAGGCGCGGGCGATCTGCTTGACGCTCAGGCCTGAAACGATGCGCAGCGCCACGGCAATCTGCTGCGTCGCCGGCAGGTCGGGATGGCAGCAGATGAACAGCAGCCGCAATATGTCATCGCGGTAATGCGCGCCGTCCAGCCGTTCGGCGATATCAGTCTCGGCATCCTCCAGATCGGAGATCTGGTCCTCTTCCGGCAGCGGCGCCTGCTTGGCACGCTTGCGCACCGCGTCGATGCCGCTGTTGCGGCCAACGAAGATCAGCCAGGCTGCCGGATCGCGCGGCGGGCCGTTTGTCGGCCAGTTCTTCAGAGCTCGCAGGCACGCGTCCTGGAAAGCTTCTTCCGCCGCATCGAGATCGCGGAAGTAGCGCAGCAGCGCGCCCATCGCCTGTGGGCGGGCCGTGCTGATCGCCGTGCTGATCCAGGTGAGATCGGTCATGCGGGAATCCTGGCGGGGTTGAAGAGCGAGACCGGCCGTATTTCGTAGGAGCCGCCGCTCGGGTTGACCTCGGAAAGTTCGCGCGCAAAGTCGACGGCCTCGTCGAGATCGGCGCATTCGAGCGTGTAGAAGCCGAGGAACTGTTCCTTGGTTTCGGCAAATGGTCCGTCGATGACGACCGCTTCGCCCTTGACCTTTCTCAGCGTTGTTGCAGCGGTTGTCGGCAGCAGCCGCGCCACCGGGCCAAGCCGGCCGGCCTGAGCGTATTTTTCCTGCACGCCCAGGAGTTTTTCCATGACGGCATCGTCCTGTTCCTTGCTCCAGGAGCAGACGACGTCTTCGGAGGCATAGCAGAGGATAGCGTAGAGCATGGGTGCGTCCTTTTCTCTGTCAAAGGACGAAACAGTAGGACCGATCCCGACATAACGTCGATAAAAAAATTACGTCCTGCCAGGACAATGAAGGCCTGTGGCTGCTCTGTTCGGTTCAGCTTTCCTGCGCCTTCAGCCATCTCAGAACGAGGGCTTCTTCGTCATCAAGACCGGGTATCGATCGCTTCCGCTTGTTCACATCCGCCATTTCGCTGAGCAGCCGTCCTTCGGACCAGACTTCGAAAACTTGCGGGTGGATGTAACACCTGCGGCAGATGGCGCGCGTGTTGCCCAGCCGCTCGGCCACCTTGTCGATGACGCCGTTCATCACCCGCTTCTGTTGTGCCTGGCTTTCGGGTCGTTCGGTTTGCGCAAACAGTGACGCAGCATGGATGGTGCCGCCCCAGGTTCGGAAATGCTTGGAGCTGAAATCGTCTCCTGCGTTCTCCCTGATGTAGCGGTTGACATCGTCGGAGCGGATCGGTCGCCTGCTTCCGTCCTCGTCGAGATACTGGAACAGCTTCTGGCCCGGCAGATCCTGCGCCCCGCGCACGATCCTGGCAATCCGGCGATCGACGAGCTTCAGCTTCCATTCCTTGCCGGACTTGCCTTTGAAAGCGAAACGCAGGCTCGAGCCATTGACGTCGACATGGCGGTCGCGCAGCGTGGTCAGCCCAAAGCTGTTGTTGTCGCGAGCGTAGGCGGCGTTGCCGACGCGGATCATCGTGCTGTCGAGCAGCCAGACCACAGCGGCGACAACGCGTTCCAGCGGCAGGCCGTGACGGCGCAGATCGGCATCGATCTGGCGCCGCAACTCAGGCAGGCTTTCTGCGAAGGCAACCAGGCTCGAATATTTGACGCCGTCACGCTCCTCCGCCCACAGCGCATGATACCGATATTGCTTACGCCCACGCTGATCCCGGCCCGTCGCCTGGATGTGACCGTCAGCATCCGGCGAGATCCACACATCCGTCCACGCCGGCGGTATGGCGAGCGCCCTGATGCGGCCCATAGTGTCGTCGTCGACACCCTGCCCGTCAGGTCCTTTGTATGAAAATCCCCTGCCAGTCCTAAAACAGCGGATACCGGGCTCAGCGTCAGTGATGTAGGTGAGTGAGGCTCGATCGGCAGAGGCTTGCGACCCATTTTTCGGCGCCCCGTTCTTTGGTGCAACCTCCCTGGCAGCCGATTGGCCAGACGACGACCCGGATTTGTCCAGCATATCCTCTCCACGGAATTTTTCCCATAGATAAGCGCCGGACCGGCCGCTGGTTCCGCCATGGCTTTCACAAACATGTCAGGCTCACCGCATGAGAACCCGTCTTCCGTCTATGTTCAGCGTTTACAAATCGATGCGGCATCGCCTGCCGTCATGCTTTCTCGAGCACGACCGGAATGACGTCGACCGCTTGCTCGCCGACCTGCCCTCCGGTCGTCTTCAGGATGCCGACGATCGGCGCGACATCCGAGTAGTCGCGGCCGTGGCCGACGGTGATGTGGTCGTTGCTTGCCCGCATGCCGTTGGTCGGATCGAACTCCTGCCATCCGGTGTCGCGCCCGCACCACACCTTCACCCAGGCATGCATGGCGTCGGCCCCTTCCAGCCGCGGTTTTCCGCGCGGCGGAATGGTGCGCAGGAACCCGCTGACATAGCCGGCGGGGACACCCAGGCCGCGCAGGCCGGCGATCATGATATGCGAAAAGTCCTGGCAGACGCCCCGCTTCAGGTCGAAGGCATCGCTTGCCCGGGTCTGCACCGTAGTCGCCTCGCCATCATAGGTGAAATCGCGGTAGATACGGCTGCACAGGTCCATGGCCGTGCTGACAGCGGAGTTGCCGGCACTGCTCCGCGCGTAACCCGTGATATCAGCATCGATGCCGGCATGGTCGCTGGCGGCCAGAAAATGATGCGGTGTATCAGGCGACAGCGACCGCACCGCGTCGAGTTCCTCCCTCAGCCGGCGAATGTCGGGCGACACGTCAAGCCCGGGTTCCGGCCGCGAAACCGCGACGCGCGCGCTCATCCTGATGTCGAGCGCATCGTGAACGTCGCGAAAGGCAATCGACGTGACATTGTTGCCAAAGAAATCAGAAAAATCCGAGCGTTCGCTCGGCGCCGGCACGAAGGACAGCGAAGCGGCGATCACGCGCTGCACGCCCGATATCGTCGGCGGCAGCACACGCACCTGATGGCGGCCGCCGCCGGCTGCAGCATCGTAATCGTAACGCAGATTGAGCCTGATGTCGTAGAGCATGCCCGCCTTATCCGAACCCGTCCCTACCCGAAATAGGCTTTGGCGAGGCTGTTGTAGAGGCCGCCGATCTCGTTGGCGAGATCGGCCAGGGCCTGCGCCGTCATGTCCGACGGCTCCTTGATGGCGATTGCCGTGTTGAGCTGCAGGATCTTTTTCGCCGCCGGCGACATATGCACCTCCCCGCCGACAGCAGGCAACAGCGCGATTTCGGCCTTCAGCCGCTCGAGCTGGAACAGGATGGAGCGCGGGTTGAGCGGATCGAGCACCAGGAGGTCGATCACCGTGCGCCGGCCGGCCTGCACCGGATACTGCCGCCGGTGGGTCATGACGCTGTCGCCGATCTCCAGCATCATGTCGAGCGCGCCGTCCGGCGCCGCAGTCCTGGTCAACCGGGCCAGCGTGCGGGCGATCTGGATGCCGCGTTCCAACCGCCGGCCGATCTCCAGGAAGCGCCAGCCGGTGAAGCGGTACATATTCTCATGCAGCAGGCCGGAAAACCCGGCGAGCTTGCGCAGGATGACCGTCATCGCCCGCGTCGCATCATCGCCCGGCGCCACCGTTGTCGCGAATTGATGAATGGTCTTCGACAGATCCTTCAGCGCCAGCCAGCCATCGGGCGAGAAGCGGTCGCGAATCTGTCCGGCGCTGTAGACGGCGCTGTCCAAGGTGCCGATCAGCCCCGGCGGGATCGCGGTTTCGACGTCTATGCCGAACGGTTCGAGATAGTCTCTGATATCGGCAAGCAGCGGCATATCCGGGTCGGAGGCCTCGGCCAGCCGCACGTGATAGGCGCGCAGGATGCGCACCGTGTCTTCCGATCGCTCGATATAGCGGCCGAGCCATGTCAGGTTTTCCGCCGCGCGGCTAGGCAGGCTGCCCGGTAATGTACGGGTGAAGCTGTCATGCTCTTGCGGCAGCAGCGTCTCGCGCTCCACCGGTCTGTCGCTGACCACCCAAACATCCGCCGCCTGGCCGCCGCGCTGCATGGCGATGGCCGTCGGGTCGAGCGAAAAGCCGACGCGGGCAAAACCGCCGGGCATCACCGTCCAGCCTTCCGGCGTTCGCGCCAGATAGACGCGCAGGGCTGCTGGCCGCGGCTCTAGCCAGCCGCCGACATAGACCGGCGTGGTCGAAAGCGTCACCGCTTCCTGTCCGACAAAGTCGCCGCCGTTCTGTTCGATCAGGGCTATCAGTTCGGCCCGCTCCCCGGCAACCAGCGCCGAGCCAAGCCTCGTGCAATCGTCGTCCTCGAAGGCAAGCCGTGTCGACAGCGCCGGACCGATCACCATGCGGTCGAGATTGGCCAGCACATGGTCGCGTTCCGTGTCCCGCCCGCACCACCACGTCGCGACGCTCGGCAAGAGAAGCTCCTCGTTGCGCAATTCGCGCGAAATCTTCGGCAGGAAGGCGAACATCGCCCGCGTTTCCATCAGCCCGGAGCCGAGCGCGTTGACGGCTGAAACGGCCCCCCGGCGAATCGCCTCGACCAGCCCTGGCGTGCCGATCTGAGAATCCGGCCGCAACTCCAGCGGATCGGCGAAGGCGGCGTCGAGCCGTCGCCAGAGCACGCTGACCGGCATCAACCCTGAAACGGTGCGCACCATAAGCCGGCCGCCGGAGACGGTCAGATCCTCGCCTTCAAGCAGCATGATGCCGAGATAGCGGGCGATATAGGCATGCTCGTAATAGGTTTCGTTGAGCGGCCCCGGCGTCAGGATGGCGACACGGCCGCCTGATACCTTGGCCATGCCGTTCAGCGCGTCGCGAAAGCGACGGAAGAAGCCGGCAAGACGGTGCACATGCATCTCGCCATAGATGTCGGACAGCGCGCGCGTGGTGGCGACGCGGTTTTCCAGCGCAAAGCCGGCACCCGACGGCGCCTGCGTGCGATCACCCAGCACCCACCAGCGGCCGTCCGGTCCACGGCCGAGCTCGAAAGCGCAGAAATGCAGGAAATGGCCGCTGGCCGGTCTGGTGCCGACGACCGGCCGCAAATATTCCGGGCTGGCCGCGATCAGCCCCGCCGGCAGGATGCCATTCTCGACCAGGCGGTTCGGCCCGTAGATATCGGCGATCGTTTCCTCGAACAGCTCGGCCCGCTGAACCAGGCCAGCACTGATCGCGGCCCATTCCTGCTCCTCGATCAGCAGCGGTACATGCGCCAGCGGCCATTCGCGCTCATTGGCGCCAGCCTTGTCGTAGACGCGGTAATAGACGCCGGCGTCGCGCAGATACTGGTCGGCGCGGGCGAAGCGCTGGGCGAGCTTTTCGGGCCCCAGTTCTTCGAGTGCCTCGATGAACTCCTTCCAGACCGGACGGGGATTGCCTGATGCATCGACCATCTCGTCGACGACGCCGTCGATCGGCTGGTAGTGCTCCAACAGGTTGTGCGGCCTGCCGCGTATTTTCTTGTGATTCCCCTTTGCCATGGCTGATCAGAGTCTTGCAGGCCGCCGCAGGTCAAGGGTCATCGGGAAATCCTCAGAGGCTTGTTCGTCGCGCAGCACGTAGCCGGACGGCGTATGGCCGCGCGGCTCGAAGCGGGCGAGCCGTCGCGCCTCCGCTTCGTTGCCGTTGACCGGGAAGGTGTCGTAGCTGCGCCCGCCGGGATGCGCGACATGGTAGATGCAGCCGCCGATGGCCCGGCCCGACCAGCGATCGTAGATGTCGAAGACCAGCGGCGTGTTGACCGGCAGCGCGGGATGCAGCCCCGATGCCGGCTGCCAGGCTTTGAAGCGGACCCCTGCCACCGCGATCTCTCTGGTGTCGGTCACCTTCATCGGCACGATGCGGCCGTTGCAGACGACGGCGTGACGCTCCGGGTTGAGCCCTTCCGTCTTCACCTGCAGCCGCTCGACCGAGGAATCGACGAAGCGCACGGTTCCGCCGATGGCGCCCTGCTCGCCCATGACATGCCACGGCTCCAGCGCCTGCCGCAGTTCCAGCTTGATGCCGGCATGCTGGACCTCGCCGCAGAACGGGAAGCGGAATTCGAGCTGCGCGTCGAACCATTCGGGACGGAATTCAAAGCCGTTCAGCTTGAGGTCGTCCAGCACGTCGAGAAAGTCAGCCCAGACATAGTGCGGCAGCATGAAACGGTCATGCAGCGACGTGCCCCAGCGCACGAAGCGGCCATCGAGCGGGTTCTTCCAGGCGCGGGCGATAATGGCGCGCACCAGCAATTGCTGCGCGAGGCTCATGCGCGCATTGGGCGGCATTTCGAAGCCGCGGAACTCGACCAGCCCCAACCGGCCGGTCGGCCCGTCCGGCGAAAACAGCTTGTCGATGCAGATTTCCGAGCGGTGGGTATTCCCTGTCACGTCGGTCAGAAGATTTCGGAACAGCCGGTCGACCAACCACGGCAGCGGGGCCCGACCCTTGTCCGGATGCGGCACCTGCGCCATGGCGATCTCGAGCTCGTAGAGCGAATCGTGGCGCGCCTCGTCGAACCGCGGCGCCTGGCTGGTCGGGCCGATGAACAGGCCTGAGAACAGATAGGACAGCGACGGACGGCGCTGCCATTGCAGCACCAGGCTCTTCAGCAAGTCGGGGCGGCGCAGGAACGGACTGTCGTTAGGCGTCGCGCCGCCGACGACGACATGGTTGCCGCCACCGGTGCCGGTATGGCGGCCGTCGATCATGAACTTGTCGGCGCCGAGCCGCGTCTGCCGCGCCTCCTCGTAGATCGCTGCGGTCGTCGCCACGCAGTCCTGCCAGTTGGCAGCCGGATGGATGTTCACTTCGATGACGCCGGGATCCGGAGCCACGCGGATGACGTTGAGACGCGGATCATGCGGCGGGCCGTAGCCCTCGATATGCACCGGCAGGCCGATAGCCTTTGCCGCGTTCTCGGCCGCCGCGACCAGTTCGAGATAGTCTTCCAGCGCCTCGACCGGCGGCATGAACACACAAAGCCGTCCATCGCGCGGCTCGACCGACAGCGCGGTGCGCACCGCGCCGCCGATCTCGGTGATCTCCTGTTCGACACGGTCCTGCTGGCCGGTCGCGGCGGTGAAGGACGCCGCCTGCTGGCGGCGCGCCATTTCGTCGGCGCCTTCCAATTCGGCTGCAGTGGCCCCGGGCAAAGGAGCGGCTTCAGGCACAATAGCCTCGCGCGCCGGCAATGGCCCGCGCGGCAGGGAAGGATCGACCGGCACGATGTAGGGGAACTGCGCCGGCGGCACATAGGGAAGCGTGCCCAGCGGCAGTCGGTAGCCGACCGGTGAATCGCCCGGCACCAGAAACAGCCTGCCGCGCCGCGTCTTCCATCTCTCCGAACGCCAGCGCGGTCCCGACGCCTGGCTGTTCCAGCGCTGGACAGGCAGTACATAGCCCGACGGCTTGGTCAGGCCGCGCTCGAACACCCGCGCCATGCGGCTGCGCTCCTCGGGGTCCTCCAGCTTCGAATTGGACGGATCGACATTGTCGGGCAGCTTGCCTTCCTTGAGCAGCCACTCGGCCGGGTCCTCATAGGCTTCGCTGACCATGGTCTTGTCGATGCCGAGTTCAGCGGCAATCGCCGTCAGCAGGCCTTCAGCCTGCTTCGGCCCGACATCTGCTTCGCCTGCTTCATCTGCTTCGCTGTTTTCCCGTGCGATCAGCGACGGGTCGCTCCACACCGGCTCGCCGTCGGCGCGCCAGTACAGCGAGAAGGTCCAGCGCGGCAGGCTTTCGCCCGGATACCACTTGCCCTGCCCGTAGTGCAGGAAGCCGCCGGGCGCGAAACGCTCACGCAGCCGGCGGATCAGCGCATCGGCCTTTTCGCGTTTTGTCGGGCCGACCGCGGCGGTGTTCCACTCCTCCGCCTCGAAATCGTCGATCGACACGAAGGTCGGCTCGCCACCCATGGTCAGCCGCACGTCCCCTGCATCGAGCGCGGCGTCAACCTGGTTGCCCAGCGCGTCAAGCGCCTGCCAGCTTTCGTCGGAGAATGGCTTGGTGATGCGTGGATGCTCGGCGATGCGATCGACCCGCATGTCGAAGCCGAACTCGACATTGGCGAAGCTCGCCATGCCGGAAATAGGCGCGGCGTTGCGGAAATGCGGCGTTGCGGCGAGAGGCACATGGCTTTCGCCGGTGAGCAAGCCGGAGGTTGGGTCGAAGCCGATCCAGCCGGCCCCCGGCAGGTAAACCTCGCACCAGGCATGGAGATCGGTGAAGTCGACGGCAGTGCCGGGCGGTCCGTCAAGCGCGACGAGGTCGGGCTTCAGCTGGATCAGGTAGCCGGAAACGAAGCGCGCGGCGATGCCGAGGTTCCTCAGGATCTGCACCAGCAGCCAGCTCGTATCGCGGCATGAGCCTTTCTTGGCGGCCAGCGTTTCCTCCGGCGAAAAGACGCCGGTTTCCATGCGCACGATATAGGCGATCTCGCGCTGCAGGCGCGCATTGAGGTCGACAACGAAATTGACCGTGTTGGTTGTGTGGCGATCGATGGTTTGCAGGAACGCCGACAGCAGCGGTCCGGCCGGTTCCGGCGTCCGGTAGATGGCGAGATCGGCGCTGATCTCTTCCGGGTACTCGAACGGAAAGATTTCGGCCGACGGCTCGACGAAGAAATCGAACGGATTGTAGACCGTCATATCGGCGACGAGGTCGACCTCGATCTTCAGCTCCGTCACCGGTTCCGGAAACACGAAGCGGGCGAGGAAGTTGCCGTAGGGATCCTGCTGCAGATTGACGAAGTGGTTCGCCGGCTCGACCTTCAGCGAATGGCTGAGCACCTTGGTGCGGGAATGCGGCGCCGGCTGCAGCCTGATGACCTGGGGACCAAGCACCACCGGCCGGTCATATTTGTAATGGGTCAGGTGATAGACGGCTGCCAGAATTGCCATGTGGCCTCGAAAGTCGGCGTTTCAAACGAATTCGCCGAACCCTGACACAAATGCTGGCCATTCTCCAAGCAGAGATGTTGCGCTGCACCTAATTTAAGCAGCGTTGCCGGCCTAGGGGTCGCTTAGAAAAACGCCTGCAATCCCGTCTGCGCCCTCCCGAGGATCAACGCATGCACGTCATGCGTGCCCTCATAAGTGTTGACCGTCTCCAGGTTCTGCGCGTGGCGCATGACATGATAGCCGATCTGGATGCCGTTACCGCCATGCATGTCACGGGCCTGGCGGGCAATGTCGAGCGCCTTGCCGCAATTGTTGCGCTTGACGATCGAGATCATCTCCGGCGCCATCTTGCCCTCATCCATCAGCCGCCCGACCCGCAAGCTGCCCTGCAACCCAAGCGCGATCTCGGTCTGCATGTCGGCGAGCTTCTTCTGGAACAGCTGCGTGCCGGCCAGCGGCTTTCCGAACTGCTTGCGGTCGAGGCCATATTGGCGGGCCCGGTGCCAGCAATCCTCCGCCGCGCCCATTGCCCCCCAGGAAATGCCGTAGCGCGCCCGGTTGAGGCAGCCGAAAGGCCCCCTCAAGCCCGACACATTCGGCAGCAGCGCGTCCTCGCCGACCTCGACGCCTTCCATCACCACTTCGCCGGTGATCGACGCGCGAAGACTGAGTTTTCCGCCGATCTTCGGCGCCGACAGGCCTTTCATGCCTTTTTCCAGCACGAAGCCGCGAATCTCGTTGTCATGCGCGGCCGATTTCGCCCAGACGACAAACACGTCGGCGATCGGCGCATTGGAAATCCACATTTTCGAGCCGGAGATCTTGTAGCCGTTCGCGGTCTTTTCGGCCCGCGTCTTCATGCCGCCGGGGTCGGAACCGGCATCCGGCTCGGTCAGGCCGAAGCAGCCGATCCATTCGCCTGACGCCAGCTTCGGCAGGTATTTTTTGCGCTGCGCGTCCGAGCCATAGGCATGGATCGGATACATCACCAGCGACGACTGCACGCTCATCATCGAGCGATAGCCCGAGTCGATGCGCTCGACTTCCCGCGCCACCAGCCCATAGGTGACGTAGTTGGCGCCGAGCCCGCCATATTCTTCCGGGATGGTGAGGCCAAGCAGACCCGCCTCGCCCATCTCGCGAAAGATCCCAGCATCGGTCTTTTCCTCGAGATAGGCTTCCTCGATTCTGGGGGCGAGCTTGTCGGCGGCGAATGCCGCTGCACCGTCGCGCACCATCCGTTCGTCTTCCGAAAGCTGGTCCTCGATCAGGAAAGGATCATCCCAGACGAATGCATTCTTGTCGGCGGCCATAGCCTCGGTCTCCCAAACTCTTGCATGTCGCCCAAAAGCCTGCACTCGGGCCTGACCCGAGGGCGTTCGGCGGATTTGAGATAATGACATGCATAAACAAAAATCATGAAGTGCGCGGCTTATCGGCTTCCAGCTCGAAAAAATCAAACGAAATTGCTTCGGCGATCAATGAGCGATAGTAATGGATCATGAACGTGCAGCGCCGCCTCTTGCCCGGTATCAGCGCCCTTGCCGCCTTCGAGGCGGTGGCCCGGTTGGGCAGCTTCACCGCCGCCGCGCAGGAGCTCGATCTGACCCAGGGCGCCGTCAGCCGGCAGATCAAGCTTCTGGAGGCCCAGTTCGGCCGCCGGCTGTTCGATCGCGACAGCCGCAATGTCAGACTGTCCGTGGCAGGTGAGATCTATGCCGAAGCGGTGCGCGCCGCCCTTGGGCAGCTGCGCGATGCAGCCCTGGGATTGATGAGCAATCGGCATAGTGGCATCTTGAACCTTGCCATCCTGCCGACCTTCGGCACGCGCTGGCTGATGCCGCTCATCCCGGATTTCGTCGAAAACAACCCCGACATCACAATCAATTTCGTCACTCGCATCGGCCGCTTCGACTTCGCCCGCGAGAGGCTCGACGCCGCTATCCATTTCGGCCTGCCCGACTGGCCGGACGCCGACTCGACGCTGCTGGTGCGCGAGACGGTGGTGCCTGTCGTGTCGCCCGAATTTCTGGCCGGCCGCGCCATTGCCACGCCTGCCGATATCGGCCGTCTGCCGCTGCTGCACATGGCGACGCGGCCCGGCGCATGGATCGAGTGGTTCGAGCATCAGGGTTTGAGCGCACCGACCGGACCGGGCATGCAGTTCGAGCAATTCGGCACCGCCGCCCAAGCCTGCATGGCCGGGCTCGGCGTGGCGCTGCTGCCGCAGGTGCTCATCTCAGGCGAATTGCAGCGCGGACAGCTTGTGCCGGCTCCGGGCCGGCCGATGCAAAGCCGCAGCGCCTATTACCTCGTCGTGCCGCACGACAAACGCGGCAATCCGCCGGTCGCCAGTTTTCGCGACTGGCTGCTGGGCCATGTGCCGCCGGAGAAATAGCTACTTACGCTTCAACGCATCGGCCAACGCGGCGCCGAATGCGCCCTGCCCTGCCGGCCGCTCCGGCTGGCGCTGCGGCGCCGGCGCGCGCGGCACCGGTCTGTTGCCATTGTCGCGCGGCTTCGGTGTACCGCCGTCACCATCCCTACGCATCGAAAGGCCGATGCGCTTGCGCTTGATGTCGACCTCGATGACGCGCACCTTGACCACGTCGCCGGCTTTCACCACCTCATGCGCGTCCTTGACGAAACGGTCGGCCAGTTGCGACACGTGCACAAGTCCATCCTGGTGCACGCCGATATCGACGAAGGCGCCGAACGCGGCGACATTGGTGACGGTGCCTTCCAGCAGCATCCCCGCTTTCAAATCCTTGATGTCTTCGACGCCGTCGGCAAAGGTCGCGGTCTTGAATCCGGGGCGCGGGTCGCGGCCGGGCTTTTCCAGTTCCGCCAGGATATCGCGCACCGTCGGCAGGCCGAATCGCTCGTCGACGAAGACGCGCGGATCAAGCGCCTTGAGAGCGGCACTGTCGCCCATCAGCGAGCGGAGGTCACGTCCGCAGGCCGAAACAATCTTTTTCGCCACGCCATAGGCTTCCGGATGCACGGCCGAGGCATCGAGCGGTTCGGTGCCGTTGGGAATGCGCAGGAAGCCGGCGCATTGCTCGAACGCGCGGGGTCCAAGGCGAGAGACCTTCAACAGGTCACGGCGGCTGGCGAAGGGGCCCGCCGCGTCACGGTGCGCAATGATCGCCTCGGCCAGCGATGCGCCAAGACCCGAAACCCGCGCCAGAAGCGGCGCCGAGGCGGTGTTGAGGTCGACGCCGACGGCATTGACCGCGTCCTCGACCACCGCTTCCAGCGAGCGGCCGAGCCGATACTGGTCGACGTCATGCTGATACTGGCCGACGCCAATCGACTTCGGCTCGATCTTGACCAGTTCGGCGAGCGGATCCTGCAGCCGCCGCGCGATCGACACCGCGCCGCGCAGCGACACGTCGAGGCCGGGAAATTCCGCCGCTGCCGTTGCCGAGGCGGAATAGACCGAAGCACCCGCCTCGCTGACGATCACCTTGAGCGGCTTCGGCCCAGAATCCGACGGCATGTCCGACAGCATGTCGGTCACCAGCCTTTCCGTCTCGCGGCTGCCGGTGCCGTTGCCGATGGAAATCAACTCGACCTTGTGCAGGCGGATGAGCTTTGCGAGTTCGGCTTGCGTGCCGCGCACATCGTTCCTCGGCGGAAACGGATAGACCGTCGTCGTCGCCAGCAGCTTGCCGGTGCCGTCCACAACCGCCACCTTGACGCCGGTGCGGATGCCGGGGTCGAGCCCCATCGTGGCGCGCGAGCCGGCCGGGGCAGCGAGCAGCAAATCCTTCAGATTGCGGGCGAAGACATGGATCGCCTCTTCTTCGGCTCGCTCGCGCAGATCGCGCATCAGATCGAGTGTCAGATGCAGCGACAGCTTTATGCGCCAGGTCCAGCCCGCCACCTCCATCAGCCAGCGATCGCCCGGCACCTGGCGGCCGATGGCGTAGGCGTCGGCAATCATCCGTTCGACCGGCTTCACCGGAGACGCGTCGTCGGCATCGACCTCGATGTCGAGCGACAGCACCTCTTCGTTGCGGCCGCGCAGCATCGCCAGCGCGCGATGGCTGGGCACATTGGCCCAGCGCTCGACATGGTCGAAATAGTCGGAAAACTTCGCGCCGGCTTCCTGCTTGCCCTCGACGACGCGTGACCGCATGAAGGCGCGTTCCTTCATGTAGCTCCGCAGTCTGCCGACCAGATCGGCATTCTCGGCGAACTGCTCGGACAGGATGTCGCGCGCGCCCTCGAGCGCCGCCTTGGCATCGGCCACCTCTTCGCTGATGTAGGCCAGCGCCAGTTCGGCGGGCACCGCCGCGCGGTCGGCGAGGATAGCCTCGGCCAGCGGTCCCAAGCCACGCTCTCGCGCGATCTCGGCCTTAGTCCGGCGCTTCGGCTTGTAGGGCAAATAGATGTCTTTGAGTTCCGCCTTGGTGGCGGCGCCCGCGATCTTGGTTTCAAGCTCTTCGGTCAGCTTGCCCTGCTCGCGGATCGAACCGAGAATGGTGCCGCGGCGCGCGTCGAGCTCGCGCAGATAGGCGAGCCGCTCGGCAAGCAGGCGCAGCTGCGTGTCGTCCAGGCCGCCGGTGACTTCCTTGCGGTAGCGCGCCACGAACGGCACCGTCGCACCTTCGTCCAGCAGCCCGATCGCCGCCGCGGCCTGTTCGGGCCGGGCAGCGATCTCGGCTGCGATGATTGCTGCGATGAGCTTGATGTCGGATGCCATGTCGTTCCTGCTGTCCTGTCGAAAAGAGCGGCGACCATAAGCTCGGAGCGTCGCCCCGCCAACCGCGGCGTCTTCAACCGCCCAATAGCTCCACAGGAAAGCTGCCATCGCGGTCGGCCTGGATCGGCTCAGACCATCCGGGTCAATGCCTCGAAGAAAGCAATCATGTCGAGATCGAGCGGCTCGTCGACCGGCCCCGGCTGCGACGACATCTTGGCGATGACGACCTCCGCCTTGGGATCGACGTAGAGCCACTGGCCGTGGATGCCGATGCCGCAGAAGGCGCCGCTTGCCGCGCCGGTCTGGTACCATTTGTTGCGGTAGCGGCCTTGTGGAAAAAGGAACGCCATCGCGCCACGCTGCCAGGCCTCGCTGTCTCCGCCTGTGCTGACAGTGTCGCGCACCCAGGCTTCCGGCACGATGCGGCGGCCATTGGCCGCGCCGCCCTGCCGCATCATCTCACCGACCCGCGCCAGGTCGCGCGGCGTCACCGAAATGCCGCCGGCCGTGCGCGCAGTGCCGGCCATGTCGACTGTCACCGTGGCTTCGCTCATTGCACCAAGCGGCAGCCACAATTTCTCGCGCATCAGTTCGGCGAAGCGCTGGCCGGACGCTCGTTCGAGCAGGATGCCGAGCAGGTCGGAATTGGGCGAGCGGTAGCGGAACGTCCGGCCATGCGGCTCGGCAAGGCGCTGCAGCGTCAGGATGAAGTCGGTCAGGCTTTCCGTGCCGCCCGGATTCCACAGCGTCGCGCGACGATAGCGGGCAAAGGCGCTCTCCGGATCGAGATAGGCTTCTTCGAAGTCAAGACTGACGGTCATGTCGAGCACATGCCGCACACTGGCATCGCCATAGGCCGAGTCGGCAGCTTCCGGCAGATAGCGGGTCACCGGAGCCTGTGGATCAAAAATCCCCTCGCCTTCCAATATGCCGGCCAGAATGGCGGTCAGCGACTTGCTGATCGAGAAGATGATGTGGCGGGCGCCGAACTCCATATGCGGTGCAAACCAGTCGCCGACGATATTGCCGGCTTTCATGATCGTCAGCGCGTCGGCATCGGAACGCGTGAGAAAGGCCGCAACGGTCTCCGGGCCGCCGGCCAGAGCGACCTTTTCGTCAAGCAGCCCACCGAAATCCTGAACCGGTATTTCGGCATTGCCCGGCACAGCTGCGACGCGTGCGCTCGGCACCAACTCGCCGACATTCTGGAACGACCACCGGCTGAACGGGCTTTCGCGCCAGTTGCCGAGCAGCACTTGATTGCGGGCAAAGCCATATCTGGTTTCGAACGCGGTCTTGCCGGTCATGGTGTTTCCTCTCGATTTTTTTAGGAAGTTAGAGACTGTTTCGAAATTCGCTCTGGCGAGTCATATGGTGGTGGTTTCGAGAACCGGCGCGCAGCGGACATTTGGGTCCGTGAGCACCGGAAGCGCAGAAAACGCCATCAGATGGCCGCCAGAGTAGAGTTTCCAAACGGTCTCTTAGGCCAGCGCGGCAGCGATCGCGTGGACGGCTTTCATCGTCGCCACCGAATAGGCGATGTTGGTGAAATCCGGGTAGCTCGAAAGCTTCACCACGACCATTCTCGTGTTCCAGTCGATATGGATCAGCTGCCCGAACACGCCCCGGCACATCAGCGCGCGTGAGCGCGGATCCTCGATCCAGAACTGGTTGCGGTAGCTGCCTTCCGGCAGGCTGGGATTGAAGTCGGGGCCATGCCTGCCGGTGCGCGTTGCCTCGATCCAGTCGGCCGGCACGACGCCGCCGCCATTGTCGAGGATCAGCTGGCCTAAGCGGCCATAGTCGCGCAGCGTGGCGTTGAAACCGCCATCGGCGATGGCGTAGCCGGCGCTGTCGACGGTGAAACAAGCACTTTCATCCGCCCCAAGCTTTTGCCAAAGTTCCTCCGAAACCAGCTGCGCCAGCCGCTTGCCGGTTACCCGTTCCAGGATGAAGGCGAGCACGTCGGTCTCGATCGAACGGTATTCGAACGCAGCGCCATGCGGCCGGCTTGTCTCCGTGAGCCGCAGGATCAATTCGAACATATGCGACGGCCACTCGAAGGCCGGATCGCTGGCCGGCGGCACCGGTTTCCAGCCGCTGGCGACATCGACCTGGCCGATGTCGGAATAGCGGTCGGTGTATTCCTCGGAAAAGCGCACGCCGGTCGTCATGTCGAGCACATGCTGCACGCTGGCGCCCGCCCAACCGGTAGCTTCCAGCTCCGGCAGATAGGTCGTCACCGGCATGGCGGGATCGATCAGACCGCGCCCGGCCAGTATGCCGAATACCGAGCCCGTGACCGATTTCGCCATCGACTGCGACAAATGCAGCGTGCGGTCGGTCATGCCGTTGAAATAGCGCTCATAGGCGATCTTGCCGTCCTTGAGCACCAGAAACCCGTCCGCATAGGTTTCGTCCAGCAGCCCGGCCAGCGTCGTCGGCTGACCCGTGCTGTCGCTCACCGGCAGCGCGTCGAGATCGACCTCGGTCCGCTCGAACCGGCGGCGATGGCCGTTGCCGCGCCAGACTTCGACGGTCGGCAGAATTTCGCGGATATGCTGGAACGCCCAGCGATTCCAGGGTCCCCGGTCCCAGTCGAGCTTCGGCGTCACCATCCTGGGCGGCGAGCCCCGCATGATCGGCGGCGCCGGTTCACTGTTGCGATAGGAGGTCATGAGATGCGTCCCGGCAATATGAAAACGGACCCGGCGGCGCGCGCCGCCGGGTCCGTCAACGATGCGATCACTTCTGCAGTTCGGTCCAGATCCTGGTGTAGAGTGCCTGCACGTCGGGCGCGCAGGTCAGCATGAACGTGCCCTTGCTGGCGAACTCGGCGGGGATGTTGACCTCCGGCGCCGTTTTCATGTCCTTAGGCATGAAGGCCTCCGATCCCTTGATGCCGTTGGCGTAGCGCGCGAAAGACGAGATCATCGCGGCGTTTTCGGGGTCCATGACGAAGTTCTGGAACAGCTTGGCGTTTTCAACGTTCTTGGCGTCCTTCAGCACCGCAAGATTGTCCATAAAGATTGGATAGCCCTCCTTCGGATAGCCATAGACGATATCCTTGTTCTGCAGGCGGGAGCGGAACGACGCGCCGTTCCAGTCGACGCTGGCGGCAAAGTCGCCCTTGGCGAACTTCTCGACCGTGCCGTAGTCCATGGAGATCCATTTCGGCTTGGCCGCCACCAGCACATCGCGCACCTTCTTCAGCACCTCCTTGTCGCCGGTGCACGGCTCGCCGCCGACATATCTGATGGCGAGATGCATGACGTCGGCCATTTCGGGAACGACGTTGATCTTGCCGACCAGTTCCGGCGGCGGATCCAAGAAGATGGCCGAGGTGTTGGGATCGCCCTTGTAGACCGAGGTGTTGACCGTGACGCCGGTCGTGCCCCACTGCCACGGCACGGTGTATTTGCGGCCCGGATCGAAGGGAACATCGACCCATTTCGGATCCATGTTCTTGAAGTTCTCCATCTTGTTCGGCTCTGTCTCCAGGAGCAGCCCTTCCTGGATCCAGATCGGCACGAAGCTCGCCGAGGGCACCACGACATCGAAGCCGCTGCCGCCCTGCCTGATCTTGGCCAGCGCCGTGTCGTTGGAATCGTAGTCGGTGACTGTCACCTTGACCTTGTATGTCTCCTCGAATTTCTTGACGAGCTCGGGGCTGGTGTAGTTGCCCCAATTGTAGATGTTGAGTTCGCCGTCGGCGCGGGCGAGACCCACCGAGGCGAACAGCGCGGCGCTGAGTGCCGTCGCAGTCAGTTTCCACTTCATCGTATCTCTCCTGTCACTCGTGATCCTTTTTCCTGCTGATGAAAAAGAAGACGGTGACGATCAATATCGAGATCAGCAGGAACACCGTCGAAATTGCGTTGATTTCCGGCGTGATAAAGCGCCGGAACTGGCCGAGCATGTAGGTCGGCAACGTGTCCTGGCCGCCGGACTTGACGAACTCGGTGATGACGACGTCGTCCAGCGAGATGACGAAGGCCAGCATCAGCCCGGCAAGGATGCCTGGCCACAGCAGCGGAAAGGTGACGCGCCGGAAAGCGTTCCAGGGTGTCGCGTAGAGGTCGGCCGCCGCGGTCTCCAACGACAGATCCATGTTTTCGAGCCGCGCCCGGATCGGCAGATAGGCAAAGGGAATACAAAAGGCGGTGTGCGCCGCCATCAGGTAGCCCAGCCCCGAATAGCCGGTCCAGATCTTGATGCGCGAGAAGAAGATTAGCAGCGCCACCGCGGTGACGATCTCCGGCACCATCAGCGGCTGGTTGATGAAGGCATATTTGAAGCCGAGGCCGGGATAGGGTTTGGTTCGGGTCGTGGCGAGTGCAGCCATGGTGGCGACGATGGTGGCAACAGTCGCGGCAACCAAAGCGATCTGCAGCGACCGGATGGCGGCATCGACGACCTGATCGTTGTTCCAGGCCTGGTAGAACCAGCGCAGCGACACGCCTTCCCAGATCGCGATCGAATTGCCGGCGTTGAAGGCATAGACGACAAGCGTGACGATCGGCAGGTACAGCGCGACGAAGCAGATCATTGCGATGGTCGTGAAGCCGGTCTGCCGGCGGATGTCGAAGCGGCTAGCCATGCGCGCCACCCCGGCGCCCGACGGAGCGGACATATAGGAGCAGCGCGACCATCACGATCGCCATCAGCGACAGCGACAGCGCCGAGCCGAGCGGCCAGTTACGGCCTTGCCCGAACTGCAGCTCGATCACATTGCCGAGCATCATATTCTTCGACCCGCCGAGCACGCGCGGGGTGACATAGGCGCCCAGCGCCGGGATGAAGACCAGGATCGAGCCGGCGACGATGCCGGGCTTGACCAGCGGGATGATGACCCGCCTCAGCACCTGGAACCGGTTGGCGTAGAGGTCGTAACCCGCCTCGACCAGCCGGAAGTCGATCTTTTCCATACTGGCATAGAGCGGCAGCACCATCAGCGGCAGATAGACATAGGTCATGCCGACCATCAGCGCGAAATCGGTGAACATCATCTGGATCGGCTGGCTGATGATGCCGAGCTTGATCAGCGCCGTGTTGACGAGGCCCTCGTTGCGGATCACCTCCTGGATGGCGAAGGTGCGGATCAAGAGATTGGTCCAGAACGGGATGGTGATCAGGAACAACCAGATATCGCGCTGGCGCGCCGGCCGTGTGGCGATGAAATAGGCGGTCGGGAAGCCAAACAGCAGCGTCAGGATCGTTGTCAAAAACGACAGCTTGGCCGAGCGCCAGAAGATCGACAGATGCGCGTCGGCGAAGGCCAGCGTATCGTCGAAGATGTCACGCTGCATCAGCACCGACAGCCAACCGTCGGTTGAGAATTTCCACACCACGTCGCCATACGGCCCAGGCGTCAGGAAGGAATAGATCACGACGATCAGCAGCGGGCCGGACGCCGCGAGAAAGATGATGATCAGTGCCGGCGCCGACAGCAGCCAGCGATCGCGGATTTCACGGCGTTCGGCGTCCTCGGCGCCTTGTTCCGCGCTCGCCATCAATCCCTCAGCACTTGCGCGGCGTCGTTGCCGATCGAAATGCCGACCTTGTCGCCCCGCTCGAAACCGCAGCCGGCGCTGCGCGTGTTCTGCTGGCGCACGGTGAAGGCTTCGCTGCTGTCCAGGCGAACATGTATATGCGTGTCGGTGCCGAAATAGACGATGTTTTCGACCGTGCCTGACAGGTCGCCCTTACCGCTGGTCAGCTTGGCATGTTCCGGCCTGACCACCACGGTGGCATTGTCCTTCGGCTGAAAGCCCTCAGCCACGGTCGCGTCGATCGTCGCGCCGGATTTGAGCGTTGCGCGTGCCTTGCCGTTGCCCATTCCGGTGATCGCCGCGGTGAGGAAATTGGTTTCGCCGATGAAGTCGGCGACGAAGCGCTCCGCTGGCTTGTCATAGATATCCCAAGGCGTTCCGACCTGCAGGATCTTGCCCGATGACATCACCGCGATGCGGTCCGACATGGTCAGCGCTTCTTCCTGGTCGTGGGTGACGAAGATGAAGGTGATGCCGGTCTCGTGCTGCAGCCGCTTCAGCTCGATCTGCATCTCCTTGCGCAGCTTGAAGTCGAGCGCCGACAGCGGCTCGTCGAGCAGCAGCACTTTTGGCTGCGGCGCCAGAGCACGCGCCAGCGCCACGCGCTGTTGCTGGCCGCCGGAAATCTGGCTGGTGCGGCGGTTGCTGAGCGCCTCCATCTTGACCAGCTTCAGCATCTCGGCGACCCGCGCCTTCACTTCGGTCTCGGGCTTGCCGAGCATTTCGAGGCCGAAGCCGATGTTCTCGGCCACCGTCATATGCGGGAACAGCGCATAGTTCTGGAACACGGTATTGACCGGCCGCCTGAACGGCGGCAGCGGCGCGATGTCCTGGCCATGCAGCAGGATCTCGCCGGCGCTCGGGAAATCGAAGCCGGCGATCAGCCGCAAAAGCGTCGTCTTCCCGCAGCCGGACGGACCAAGCAGCGTGAAGAACTCATTTTCGCGGATCGACACCGAAACCGTGTCGAGGGCGGCGACCTGTGACTCCCCGGTACCGAATACCTTGCGGACGCCACGAACTTCAATTGCACTTTTACCCGGTTGTTCCGGCACGATTACCCCATTCTTGTGTCCGCTCTTCAGGGCGAATCCAGTTCCCACTCGATTGTCAGCACACGGCGTGTGGCTTGGCAACCACACATCTGAATGTCGATCCAGAACGCAATTCCCGTGCCACCGTCAGGCCTGAAAGGTGATCTTGCCGCCGCAGATCGTCGTCGCCGGCCGCACCGTATGCAGCGCTTCCGGCGCGGTCGCCTCGATGTCGCCTGAGAGCACCACAAGATCGGCCATAAAGCCTGGCTTGAGGCGGCCCTTGCGGTGCTCCATGAACTCGGCATAGGCGCCTTCCACCGTATAGCCCGCAAGCGATTCATGCAGCGAGAAGCTCTGGTCGGGATCGCTGTCTGCCCATGGTTTGCGCAGCACTGCCGCCTGAATGCCCCGGATCGGATCGATCGGCGACACCGGCCAATCGGAGGCGAAGACGACGCGCGAGCCGGCATTCTTCAGCGTCCGCCACGCATAGCTCAGCGGCCAGCGGGCGGGCCCGATGCGCGACACCGTTGGTTCCAGCGGCAAGCCCATGCTGCCCGGCGGATGCGGCGGCTGCATCGAGGCAATGACGCCAAGCTTCGCGAAACGCGGTATGTCGGCGGCGGTGACCACCTCGATATGCTCGACCCGATGCCGGCTGTCGCGCCTGCCATTCGCCTTTTGCGCTTCGTCGTAGCCGTCGAGCACGGCGCGCACGGCGCCGTCGCCAATCGAGTGCACCGCCATCTGCAGCCCGCGCCTGTCGACGGCCACGGCAAGATCGATGAATTGCTGCGGCGTGAACAGCGGCTCGCCCAGCCAATCCGGACGATCCGCATAGGGCTCGACCATCACCGCCGTCCATGAATCGAGCACGCCGTCGTAGAACACCTTGACCATGCCCGACGACAGCCATTCGCCATCGTAGCGCTCAGCCATCACTGAGGCTTTGTCGAGCATGTCGAGCGTCATGAAGTTCTTGTAGTGGAACGGCACCTGCACCCGGCACAGCAAGCCGCCCTCGGCCTCGATCTCGGACAGGAGTTCGAGCTGGTGCAAATTGCCGTCCATGTTCTGGATCGACGTGATGCCGTGCCTGGCACACCATTCCAAACCGCGGCGCATGATCGCCCGGTCGGAGGCCTGCTCCGCCGGCGTCGGCTTCGGGTCCGGCTCGCCGCCGGTGGCCAGGCCGAGCCGCACGCGATCCTCGCCGGCCAGCGCCATCAGCGGCCCAAAGGCCTCGCCCTCGCGCAATTCGCCACTGGCCAGCCCGTCGTCGCCCATGACGATCTCGTTGCCGGGACCAAGCCGCTTGCCTCTCAGCAGGCCGGCCAGCTCCAACGCCTTGGTGTTCGCCCACATTGTGTGGTGGTCTGGCGCCGCCATGACGAAGGGCCGGTCCGGCAGGATCCGGTCGAGGTGATGGCGGCTGACCCGCTCCGTCGCCGACAGGATGGTATAGTCGGCGCCTTGCGCCTGCAGAATGGGCAGGTCCGGCCGCTTTGTGGCATAGTTGCGCACAGCGTCGCAGAGCGCATCGAAACCGTGGACGCCCATCAGTTGGAGGTGATCGAGTTCGGCCGCGCCGGCGAAAAGATGCATATGCGCTTCGATGAAGCCGGGGACCACGGAACCGCGCTCGGCGTCGATGACGCGCGTGCCGGGTCCCTTGTGCTCCAGAACGGTCGCGTGATCTGCGATCGCAATGATTTCGCCGCCCTTGATGGCTATGGCTTCGGCGCGGGGTGTATCGGGATCCATCGTCAATATGCTGGCGTTCTCGACGATCAGATCGGCCGATGGCGGCATAAGTTTCTCCCGTTTGAGCTAAGGCTAGCAGAGTCTTGGCGTCTGGCAAGCCGTCCGCTGCCACTCGCAAAGACGGTCTGGAATGCCTCTTGGCGGCGCTGGAACTCTCTGCCACAAAGCTGTCCGTCAATGACAGATGCGCAACTCGAAGAGCGAGCCGGCCGCCCAAATGAAGACTGTTTTCTCCCCTCTCCACGCCGGTCATGCCGGCAATTTCGAACTGATTTCAGGCGCCATTGTGCCGGCCTTCGAGAAGCCCTCGCGCGCCGAGTTCATCAAGGCGAGGGTGGAGGGCGAAAAGCTCGGCCCGATCCTGCCACCCGAAACCCACGACCTCGCAGCCGCCAGGAAGGTGCATAACAGCGACTACATCGATTTCCTGCCGACCGTATGGCCGCTCTGGGAAGCGTCGGGCCGAACAGGTTCGGCCATCCCCTTCACCTGGCCGACGCGCGCCTTGCGCGGCGATGTGCGCCCCCAAACCATCGACGCGCTGCTTGGCTTTTACTCCTTCGACGGCGGCGCCAGCTTCGTCAAAGGCACCTGGGAGGCGATCAAGTCATCCTATGACGTGGCGCTGACTGCGGCCGCTCTGGTCAAGGGCGGCGAGACGTCAGCCTTCGCGCTCTGCCGCCCGCCCGGACATCATGCCGGTGCTGCGTTCATGGGCGGCTATTGCTACATCAACAACGCCGCCGTTGCCGCGCAATGGTTCCGCGACCACGGCGCCAGGCACGTCTCGATCCTCGATGTCGACTACCATCACGGCAACGGCACGCAGGAGATCTTCTACAGCCGCAGCGACGTGCAAGTGCTGAACCTGCATGGCGACCCGATGACCGAATATCCGTTCTTCCTTGGCCATGCCGACGAGCGCGGCTCCGGGCCTGGCGAAGGCTTCAATGTCAACTATCCCCTGCCGTTCGGCACCGCATGGGATGCCTGGAATGCTTCACTGGAAGACGCCTGCGCGAAACTTGCGGCTTACGCTCCCGATGTCGTTGTCGTCTCGCTCGGCGTCGACACGTTCGAGAGGGACCCGATCAGCAAGTTCAAGCTGAAAAGCGCCGACTATCCCAGGATTGGCCGTCGCATCGCCAAGCTCGGCCTGCCGACACTGTTCGTCATGGAAGGCGGTTATGCCGTCGAGGAAATCGGCATCAACGCCGTCGGCGTGCTGACCGGATTCGAAGATCGGTAATGCACGTCGCCCAAAGGGCTGCCCCGGGCGTTCGACCCGAGAGAGCGCAGCGGTTTTGGGCAACGACACTTGTAGAAATCCAGGCTGTAGACTCATAGCGCGGAGCCAAAGCCGCATTGAGTTCTCGCCGTCGTGCGCAGCCGTGATACTCTCCATCAGTCGGCCCCACACGCCTGCCTTCCGCCATCGCACGAAGCGGCTGTAGAGGTGGTGCGCGGGCCATAACGCTCAGGTCGCGCCAAGGCGCACCCAGATCGCAGCACCCAGAATATGCCGTTCAGCACGCGCCGCAATGCGCGTGGTCGGGCTGTTGGCAGCCTATGACCGAGGAAGCACATCCTGCCATTCCGGATGACGGTCGATCTGCGCTTTTGCGAACGGACAAAGCGGAATGATATTGACCCCTTCGCGTCGTGCATCCTCGACCGCCTGGCGCACCATTTGCTCGCCGACCTTGCGGCCCCGCAAGGCTGCTGGAACTTCTGTATGGTCGATGATGATCAGTCCCTCGCCGGCGCGGCTATAAGTCATCTCGGCTTCGACGCCATCGATGACCATCCGGTAGCGTCCTTTGGATGCGCCATCCTCCCGTTCAACCTTTTCGTCGGTCGATAATGTGGCCTTCTTCGGCAGCTCGGCGTGTGGCGGCCGCACCTGACCCGGCCGCCCTTGCATGCACTCCAGCAGATCGCGGTCCCATCCCCCGAGATCGGCAGCGGCCTCGTAGGTCGAGACGAGAAACGCCAATAGGGTCTCGTCGCCATCGGCCGCCGACTGCACGGCATCGTAGGGCAGAATGAATTCCGACAGGCCATCGTGCCAAAACGCGGCATCCGGCCTGACCGATGCGCCTCGAAAGCCGTTCGGCGTGGGATAGGCGTAAGCGTAGAAGGCGGGATAATCGATGCCACCGCCGCCCGGCCAGAAGCCTGCCGAGGAGACCTCGCGGTCGTAGGCCTCCTGCGTCACTTCGTCCGGCAATGCCGGAATGCCGCCCGGATGGAGAGGAGCACGCCTCCCTGAGAAGCGCGTGACGGCCAGATCGAGAGCGCCCCAGAACAGGTGAACGGGGCTGGATTTGCCGAGAAAGGAGGTCCGGAACGTTTTGAAGACCCTGTCCACCGCAATCGACGCGTGATGGAAGCGTTGAACGGCGTCGCGATCATAGGGCCGGTCGCGATGATCTTCGGCGAAGGGTACCGGGTTCGGCACTTCGTTCGGTTGGCCGTTGAAGGTCGGTGTGCCGCCGAGTTCGGAAACCAGCCGGACGAAACTGGCGTGGAACGCTGCGACCGTAGTCGGCCCGAGCGCAAAGGACGCCTTGCGGCCGTCGCCGCTCGCGCCCATCACCATGTGGTCTCGAAGGTCGAACAGGATATCGATGCCAGGGCCGTCGGGGATCGGCGAGGATGTCAGGCCACGAGGCGTGACGTAGAAAGTCGCGTTCCAGGAATGGTTGAGCCACGGGGTATGAGCCAGCCGATACTTGCCGGCGATCTGCAAGTATAGATGCAGTGCGGAACACGTCTCGCGCCAACTGAGGTAGTCGAGGTGGGGCCACTTGTTGCTCATTTTCGCTGTCTCCATCCTGCATTCAATCGGCACGCGAGATCGTTCTTGTCGTCCTCGACCGCCCGAGCAGCGTCCGCGCGATCACCTTATCAGCGCCGGTCAGTCCCGAAGAGAAATATGCGGTCATCGATCGGGAGATCGAAGCGTCCCATGCCCCAGTTCTCAGCGCGCCATTCGACCTTGGCCTCTTCGATTCGCTCCCGGGACGAGGCGACGAAGTTCCACCAGATATAGCGCGGTCCGCTGAGCGTTGCGCCGAGGATTATCAGTTGCGCGCCTTGGCGGCCGGCCGCGACCGTGATCCTGTCGCCCGGGCGAAGACCATCATCTGAGGTGCCTCGTAATCCTGGCCGGCGATCGGTATCGAGCCTTCGACGATGTAGATGCCTCGCCGAACCTCGAAACCGCCAAGGTCGCGGAAACGCGGAACGATGAGGGTTTCGATTCGCGTCGAGGCCAACCTCATCGGGGCAGCCCGGTTCGATTGCTGGGTTCCAACTCATGCGCGTCATCCTCCTGGGCTTCCGGGCGGCCTCGCCCCTCGCCGATGAGAAGGCGCATGCCCGGTCTCCGTCAATCTGCACAGCGTGAGCGGGTCGAGTGCTGCCCGCCCGACGACGGCCCGAACTAGCGAGCGGCCGTCTCCGCAGCTAGCCACGCAATGCGCCAAGCTGTGTCCCGGAAAGTGGAACGTGCAGGCAAAAATGTCGCCGAGGCCGGTGGCCCGCAGGCGAGCGCATCGTCTGCCAAGGATTCGCGGATGTCAGTGTTTTACCGGTCGAGACCCCAGAGGTGGGGATTTCGTTCGAAATGCTCGATCAGCATTTCGGTGACTGTGCGTATCTTGCGTGCCGGGTGCTGCCCCGGCGGTCGGATGACATATGCACCCGCCGGCGGTGGCGGATAGCGTGACATGATCGGAACGAGCGCGCCGGAGGCCACATAGTCATAGGTGATGCAATCGGGGAGCCAAGCGATGCCGAGTCCTGCTGCTGCGGCGGCGGCGAGCGCCGTAGCGTTGTCGGCCTTGAACCTGCCCTGCGGCTGAACCGTGACGATCTTGTCGCCATCCATGAGTTGCCAGGCTTCCGTTCCCTGCATGAGGGCCTGATGGGTAACCAGCTGCTCCGGTGTCTCGGGGGCGCCATGCAGTTTGATATAATCCGGGCTTGCGACGAGCTTTCCATAGATTGGTCCGATGCGCTTCGCGATCAGGTTGGAGTCCTGAAGGTAGCCGACCCGGATCGCGCAGTCGAAACCCTCTGCGATGAGATCGACGAAGCGATCGCTGTAGGAGGTATGAATGTGGAGCTGCGGGTGCTGGCGCGCCATGTCGGCGAGCACCGGGGCGAAGTGGGTTGGGCCGAAAGTAAGCGGCATGGCAACCCTCAGGCGGCCGCGCAGCTCACCTGTCGGGAGGATCGTTTCCCAGGCTGTGTCGATCTCGGCGCTGGCTCGGGCCGCATGGTCCCTGAACGTGATCCCCGCTTCCGTAAGCGCTGCCCCGCGTGTCGTTCGTGCAAGCAGTTGGACGCCAAGCTCCGCTTCGACCCGAAAGAGTCGCCGGCTGACGATTGACTTGGAGACGCCGAGCCGGCGCGCGGCGGCCGATACGCCCCCTGCATCGGCCACTGCGACGAATGTTTGTAGATCTTCGATGTCCAATTCGGCGTTCCTCGTCTCGCGACACAGCTTGCCCGACTATGGCACTACCGCATCGCCAAAAGGAACAGCAAATTGCGTCCAGGCAACGTCGCCCGCTGGCGCATGTCTCCCGTGAACCCATTGCCGTCCATAGCGGCAGAGAAAGGAAGTTTTGATGACCCCTCGTAACGGCCTCGATTCGCTTCTTCGTCCCGAAGATTCGGTCCTCGTTCTGATCGATCACCAACCTTATCAACTCGCGAACCTGAACAGCCACGATCCGCATATGGTGGTCAACAACACGACCGCGCTGGCGAAGCTAGCAAAAGCCTTCAATGTTCCGACCATTCTCACCAGCGTGATCGCGGCGCGCGGTGGACTTCTCTTTAAGCAGATCACCGACGTATTTCCGGACCAGGAAGTCATCGATCGCACCTGGGTGAACACCTGGCAGGACGAGAATGTGGTGAACGTCGTCAAGGCGACCGGCCGCAAGCAACTGATCATCGCCGGCCTGTGGACCGAGGTCTGCGTCGCAATGCCTGTCATCCAGGCCGCCGGCGAAGGCTGGGACGTGACCGTGATCACCGACGCGTCGGGCGGGATTTCGAAGGAGTCTCACGAAGTTGCCATCCAGCGCATGGCCGCGGCCGGCGCGAACGTGATGACCGTGATGGCGCTCGCTGGCGAATGGCAACGCGACTGGGCGCGCACCGAGCATGTCGAGGAGCTGACCGAGATTCTCATCCAGCACTTCGGCGGCAGCGGCATCGCGTATCTTTGGGAGCAGCAGCTTCTCAACACGCCGGTGCCGAGCGCCGCGAGCTAATCTGAATAGGGATGAAGAGCATTCAGAACGATGCGTCGCAAGGAAGTTGAACACGCATCGTGCCTCGTCATCCCACGGCACTTGCCATTCAGATATAGAAGCGATGAACGGAAAAGCTGCACCCGCTGGGCCCGGCTGGCCTGAAATCATCGTTTGCCCCGTCTGCCTGACCGTACTGGCTATCGGCGGGGGTGACGGCCTGGTTCGGCTGGATCTTGACCCGGTGGTGCTCGGCTTGATTCTGACGGCGCTTTCAGGCGTTGGCGGCATGGCTGGTTTTTTTCGCGGCCTTCCTGCTGCGCATCCGGTCCTGGACGGCCTTCGGCGTGCGTCGCACGACCTAGCGCTGGATCGTGATCGGTGCCGGGGTCGGCGTCGTCGCCTTCTTCGCGAAACTGGCTCTCATGGTCCTTACAAGTGCGGCCACATGATCAAGTTCAGGATCATGGCGGAAAGTGCCTATCGGTTTGTTGAGTAGCAACGGCTGGATCACGCGCCATTCGAAGTCTGTCAGGTAATATCGGCTCATGGTGAGCCCTGAATCAGAATCCGGCGCGATGTGAAAGCAGCCAGTCGGCAACGCCCCCAATTCAGCTGTTCCGGGCTGGCCGCGCCAAACCCATAAGCGGTCAATCACAATTTAAGGTGATGGCAGCTACGCCCCTTGGCCGTCGATCGTCTGGAGCGCGCCGCTTCCCAGGACCTCCCATTTCGACAAGCCTAGTTGACGGGAAAGAGCGGATCGATCGTCATTGTCTGCTCTCCGGCGCGTAATGGAGGATGACAACACCTGACTTGAGCGTCTTCGTCTCCAGATGCTTCAGGGGTATCCGGTTCGGGCCGCCCTTGAAGAGCGGCGTGCCTCTCCCGAGAATGACGGGGTTGATCCCGAGGTGATACTCGTCGATCAGGCCGTGCTCCATCAGGGTCGCCGTGAGGTCGGCGCTGCCGAACACGAAGATGTCTCCGCCGTCCCTGGTCTTCAGCTTGGAGACTTCTTCCGCGACATTGCCGTTGAAGAGCTTCGTGTTGTTCCAGTCGGCGCTTTTCAGCGTGCGCGAGAAGACCACCTTCTCGATCTTGTTCATGAAGTCCGCGATCCAGCCTTGCTCGGACGGCCAATAGGCTGCCATGAGCTCGTAGGTCACGCGGCCGAAGATCAGCGTGTCGGCCTTTTCCTGGGTCTCACGAATGTAGTTCTCGAGTTCTTCTTCGAAGACGAACCAGCTGATGTCCCTGTCCGGACCTTCGAAGAAGCCGTCGACGGTCACCATGTCCCATATGATCAGTTTTCTCATAGAACCCTCCTCTTCGTGTATCCCTTTGTGAATTCTCGGCCCCATCCCGCCAAGCGGAAGCGCATGTTGGTGATCGGCCCCGCTTCCGAGACCTGGGTCTTCTCCAGCCTGACCGGCTCCATGCCGTTCTGACTGAAGAGGCGGATGCCGACGCCGATGAAGACGAGCGCGACATGGACGAGGACCTCGTCCACCCTAATTCGGGCCGACGGGAGACCGCAGCATTTCAGCGGGATTCGACGAAGCGTTCCAGTTTGCCCAGAGTTTGCAGTCCCAGTTCCACGGCACCGAAGCCCTTCGCCTCCTGGAACTCGGCAGTCGTGCTGAACACCATGCCCAGCGTTACCTTCGTTGCCCCGTCCTGATCCTCGAACGAGGCCCAGGCGTCGGCATGTTTCGGCCCGTTCTCGCCCCAATGCAGCGTATAGCCGATCCTCTCCTCGGGCCGGACCTCGTTATAGAGATGGTGGTTCGGCAAGACCGTGCCATCAGGCGCGATCATGTCGAATACCCATTCCCCGCCCGTGCGCAGATCGATCCTTTTCGTGCGACAGGAGAAGCCTTCCGGCCCCCACCATTGCGGCAGCGTTTCAGAGTTCATCCAGGCGCCCCACACAATGGATCGCGGCGCCTGAATCACCCGCTGCAACACCATGGTTCGTTCAGCCGCGCCCGCGAGGTTGTCCAGCCCGGCACCGAAGCCTGCCCGGTAGCCTGCCTCCATGTCCTCCGCCAGCGAGGAAAGTTGCACCGTCACGACCAACCGGCTGCGCTCGTGCGTTCCCGAGATATCCGCCGTCACCAGCGCGACCGATTGCGTCACGCCTTCGGATGAGATCACCTCGTAGTTCACGCTGCACAGCGCCGGCTGCAACGCCAGCCAGCCGCACTCGCAGCGGATGTCCGGATGGCCCTCTACCTTGCAGAGCGAGATCTCGCGTCCACCCACCCTGGTGTCGGCCTCCAAGAACTCCACGGTGACCGAGGGTGATGGCGCAGCCCAGATCGCCCGCGCGGCCGGCGCCGTCCATGCCTCCCACAGCACGGCCAATGGCGCGGCCACATCCCGTTCGAAGGTGAGCGTCGCAAAGCGGCCTTTCCTATCATCAGGCGCAGCACTGATCGTGCTGTCTGTAGCCAGGTTCTGAGTCATTCTTCGCGTTCCTTCATCACATTCATCACAAATGCATCCAACCGGTCGAGCCGAGCCTCCCAGATGGCGCGCTGTTCATCGAGCCATGTCCGCACCGGATCCAGAGCCTCGGGTACGATGGCGCAGGTGCGTATCCGCCCGTCCTTGGACGTGGTGATCAACCCTGCCTCCTCCAGCACGGAAAGGTGCCGCATCACCGTGGGCAGCCGTAGTCCCGTGGGGCCAGCCAAATCCGTCACCCGCGCAGGTGTTTCGGCGAGCCGGGTCAGGATCGACCGGCGGGTCGGATCAGCGAGCGCATGGAAGAGCAGCGAGAGAGCAGGATCATGCTTAGCCATGTCGCTAACTATCGCCCAATTTGCCGATAGCGCAAGCGAAAACTTCGTCAAGTCGCTAAGTATTTTTTGCCCAACGCGCCGAGTTCTTGGAGCAGGCGGATTCCGTTGCCGAGTCCGCTGAGAAGTTGCTCGCAGCGATGCGAGCGCAGGCCGATGCCTGCAATCGAAGACAAATTCCCTGAAGCCGCCAGTCCGCTCCCACCAATCTCAGCCGTTCGCGTTTTATGGGCTCACGGCAGAAGGCAGCGGGCGCGGCGGGCAGAAAGTCGGCCACCTCACCGAAGCGCTTCACGCGGCCTGCAAGAATGGCCGCTGACCTGTTCCAGCCACCGCTATCTTATTGTTGGACCATGATCTTCTTTGAAAAGGCGTTCGCCCTTTGCGAAGTCATGCTCTACTTTGAAGGGACGGCATGAGGGCACCGATTCTGGAAGAACGCAGCATTTGAAGTCGGGGAAGCATCTATGATCGACGACGAGCCGGACGGCGAACGCGTCTCGGCGCTGGCGCCGTTCCGGCACGGCATTTTCCGCGCCGTATGGTCCGCCAGTCTGGTTTCGAATTTCGGTGGCTTGATCCAGGGCGTCGGCGCCGCCTGGATGATGACCACGATCGCCACCTCGTCCTATCAGGTTGCGCTGGTCCAGGCCTCAACCACCTTGCCGATCATGCTGTTTGCGCTCGTTGCCGGTGCCATCGCCGACAGCTTCAACCGGCGCAAGGTCATGCTGATTGCCCAGATCTTCATGCTGGTCGTCTCGGTTCTGCTGACCGTGTTCACCTATCTTGGATTGATGACGCCGTGGACGCTTCTCGCCTTCGCCTTCCTGATCAACAGCGGCACGGCCCTTTACAACCCGTCATGGCAGGCTTCTGTCGGCGACATGGTGCCGCGCGCCAAGCTGCCTGCGGCCGTCGCGCTCAACTCCTTGGGCTTCAACCTGACGCGCAGCGTCGGCCCGGCGATCGGCGGCATCATCGTTGCCGCCGCAGGTGCTGCAGCGGCTTTTGCCGCCAACGCTTTGAGTTATGTCGGGCTCCTCATCGTGCTTGCCCGCTGGAAGCCGGACCTGCCGGCCTCGACACTGCCGCGCGAGACGCTGGGGGCGGCGATGGGCGCCGGCCTGCGCTACGTCGCCATGTCGCCCAATATCGGCAAGGTGCTGGTCAGGGGTGCGGCTTTCGGCTTCAGCGCCGGCGCGGTTCTGGCGCTGCTGCCGCTGGTGGCGCGCGATGTCGTCAAGGGCGATGCCTTGACCTACGGCATCATGCTCGGTGCTTTCGGTATCGGCGCCGTCGGCGGCGCGCTGATCAGCGTCCGGCTGAGGCAGATCCTGTCCAGCGAGGCGATGGTGCGCATGGCATTCGCCGGCTTCGCGCTCTGCGCCTTCAATGCCGCCGTCAGCGACCACGCCTGGCAGACGTCGCTCGGGCTGTTCATCGGCGGCGCCTGCTGGGTGATCGCGCTGTCGCATTTCAACGTCACCGTGCAGATGTCGACGCCGCGCTGGGTGGTCGGCCGGGTGCTCTCGGTCTATCAGACCGCGACATTCGGCGGCATCGCGCTCGGCAGCTGGATTTGGGGTGTCATCGCCGATGCGCATGGCGCCGAATTCGCGCTGGTCGCGGCGGCGGTTGCGATGCTGGCGGGCGGCGCGATCGGCCTCTTGTTGCCGTTGCCGCAGCAGGCGGTGCTCAACCTCGATCCCACCAACCGTTTCAAGGAGCCGCATCTTGCGCTCGACCTAAAACTGCGCAGCGGCCCCATCGCCATCATGATCGAGTACATCATCCGCGAGGAGGACGTGCCGGAATTCCTAGCCACCATGGCCGAACGCGGCCGCATTCGCCGCCGTGACGGCGCCCGCAACTGGACGCTGGCGCGCGATCTCGAAAATCCCGCAATATGGATCGAGCACTATCACACGCCGACATGGCTCGAGTACATCCGACACAACAAGCGGGCCACCCATGCCGACGCTGTTGTCGGCGAGCGCGTACGGGCGCTGCACAGCGGCGACGAGCCGCCGCGCGTCCGCCGCATGATCGAGCGTCCGACAACCGCCGGCACCACGATCGTCATGCCGAAAGGACCGATCGAGCATTAGGCCGTGCCGGTGTTTTCAGCTGGATGAGCACATGACACTCCAATCCATGCGCCAAGCTGATGGGTAACACCGTACACTAGTCGGCGCAGCCCCCACCCGCGCCTTAGGATGCAGCGCGCAGGCTCGTACGGACGCGCCGCCTGCTTGTGGCGCGGGCCTTCTCCGCCACGACACCGGTGATCTCGACCACGCCGTTCTCATGCGGTTTGGCGTTTGTGACCTTGTGGAGACGCTCATAGGGCAACAGTTCCTTGACCCGAGCATCGAGCAACGCGACTTCGGCTCGCAGATCCTCGCATTCCTGCCTCTGGACATCGAGCTGTATCTGTTCGGATGCCTGCTGCAGGGAAAGCTGCGAAAAATTCGCGCTCACCGTCGAGAGGTGCATCTTGTCGTTTTCGTTCTCCTTTCTGAGAGCGGACAACCTTTCCTCCGCAATTTGCTTTTCGGCCACAGCGTCGCTCCATTGAGCCTTGAGATTGGCGATCTCGCTGGCGGCTTGACTGTTCTCGTTCGAGGCAACTTCCAATCGTGACTGGAGGTTGCGAATTTCAGAGCGCAGGCCGCCGATCTCCGTGAGACTACGCGCACGCTCGGCTTCCCTGTCACCTTCCATGATACGGGCCGCTTCCGTCATTTCCGACAGCTTCGCTTGCGCGATATCGAGCGATTTCTGCAGCCGCATCTCCTCTTTCTCGCTCTTGCCAAGCGCAGCCAGCAGTTCCGAAAGTCGCGTCGCATCACTGGCATGAACCGTCGAGAGTTCATCCAGCCTGTGCCGCGCCTCAGCTTCCCGTTTCAGCGCCTTGTCGAGGTCGATCGACAGGCTGACATGTTTTTCCCTTAGTATGTCGTTCTCGCGTGCGCATCTATTGGCCTCGGCCGTTCTGGCCGAAAGCGTTTTGACGAGGTCGCCGAACTCCGCTTCGCGTTCTGCGCTCGCATTGCCTGCCATGACGAGTTCCAGCCTTGCTGCAGCCAGCGCACCGCGAAGTGCCTCCTTGTCCTCGACCAGGCTTATCTCGCGCTGCTGCAGGGCTTCGACAGCGCTTTCACCTTCGCGCTGCTTTCTGGTCGCGTCGTGGAGCTGCTCCGACAGCACTCTTTGCTGTGTGGTCAGGCTGACATTTGCCAGTTCCAGCTCGTTGGCGCGAAGAATGTCCCCGTGAAGCAGCTTCAGGAATTCGCCTGTCAGATGATGCGAGGTCGCGATCTCCGACAGTTTCGTGTTGATCTCCTCCAGATACTCCCGTGCATCGTCAAAGAGCCCATCAACGGCATTTAACGCAGCCAGTCGGGTTTGTGTATGGGAAGTCAGCCGTAATGCGATCTCGGGAGTGTCCGCATCGTCCTCAGGCTGAGAGTTGTCATTCCTTGCCGCGAGATTCTCATCCGGGACGTCATTCAACGGCGATTGGTAGTCTAGGTTGAGACACTCATCGAATGCATCCGCCCTTGCCGCGAGATTCTCATCCGGGACGTCATTCAACGACGATTGGTAGTCTAGGTTGAGACACTCATCGAATGCATCCGCCAAATCGGCTTCGAGCTCCTTGAATGCTCTGTCCACCTTCTCGGCACGCTTGATCAGACTTTTGATTCTCATGACTGAACGTCCCCCCCTTCTAGCGCCACCACGGAGTCTTGATCCTCGCCTGCCGGATACGGGTTCATCCTACCTCCCCTGACACGGTCGCCGCGTGAGACGGCCGCTCTTGAACCTGCTGTCATGGTCCCGTTTTACGCCACCCTGAGCGCAAGAGGCCGAGTCCACGCTAGGGACAGGCTTGGCCACTGTCCTCGTCTGTTTGAATGATGCAAACTGTAACTGCCCTGATTGCCGCCGGCTTTCGGGCAAACAACCACCGTCGGAACGTCCGCCGGAGTTCAAGACCTTAGGTACCGACAGCTACTGACCGCACATCCGCGATCATCGTCGTGCCGCTATCGGGAGAGGACGCGAATGCGGCTCTGAAACTCACCCCGATCGACGTAGCATCCCCGCAGATATCTCAGCCCCGTGTTTGGGTTGAACGATTGGCGGCCGTGAAGCACCCGGCGATTGTCGAAGACCGCCATTTCGCCGGCCATGAGGCGGTAGGCTATTTGAAAACGCGAGCTGCGGATCATCATCATCAGCTTGCGATAAGCCGCATAGAAGGGAGTGCATATCTCGGAGGGAAGGTCGATGACATCGACAAGATGGGCGTTGAACCGCAACTCTGTCACGTCTCCATTGCGTCGAGTTACGATCACAGGAAACCGACCGCGCAGATCGTAGTTTTCGTCGTGAAAACGATAGGGGATATCGACCTCGCACAAGAGACGGTAGGCTTCCGGATCTTCCGCCTGTAATGCGGCCACGACCGCAAACCCGTCGGCAAAGACCGATCCACCGCCTTCAGCTTCATTGGCGATACAATGCAGGAATTGATAGCCGGGCGGCACCTCCTGGTTGGCGAGATCGGTATGTAACGGCAGGGCGACCGGGGTGTAGGCCAAGTTGTTCGGGTTCGGCATCGACACGACTTCGAACATAGTGCCGAAATTTGTCTGGCGCAGGAAACCTATCCGCTCGGCCGCACGCCGCCCGGCGTCTGGATCATCGCCAAGCCCCTCGACGATGGACAGCCCGTATGCAGCCGTCGCCTTCAGCCAGGCAAGCAGACCGGCATCGCTTTGAAAGAAGTCCCGGGCTGAGTAACGCGGTATGGTTTCAAGATCGATCGAGCCGTCCCAGAGTTTCGGAGCGATCTCAGCCGGATCGTCCCGCCTTCTGCCTGGGCGGTTGGAGTCAAAGAAATGGCCCGGGATTTCCTCCTCAGCCTGGTCGTTCGGCCAGACAATGCTCACAGCGCCACGTCTGCCCTGCACGTTGAGGGGTCTGAGCGAGGCGTCTACGCTGGTCAGGTCGAATATTCGCTCTTCGGTCTGTGGGTGAAACGCCGATGGTGCATTATCCTTTAGCCAAAGCCAGGGATAGCAGACTGTTTCGCCTGACGAGAAAGTCACGGCAAGCGCGGTCTCCCGGGCTTCCACGGAAAGCATGGTATTCATGATTATGTCTCTCTGAACACGAAATTAAATTTTCAGCTTGGATCAGGCCCGCAGGCCATCAACCCAGCGGTGGTGGCCACCACAAGCTCGGCTTCCCATAACGATGGGATCCGGGATTTCTGTTCGGTTCTTCGAGCATTCGATCTCCAGGTGAAACCTGATTCAAGCGACATGGCGATGGTAGCGGTCATTTGCCGGCAGTGTCCAGCTAAATGCAATGGACCGCCATCCCCCTCTCGGCTGCCTCTCGTGACCAACTCAGCTTCGCTGCGGCGATAAAACCCATCTCATCTCGGGGAACCGCGTTGACGTAAACGTCAACCCAAAGCTATATGCCGCCAGCGATCGTGATCGCGAAATGCGCAAGACGGCGACTTCGGCCGGATCGAAGTGCCCAGACCGAAGTGCCAATGGGTGCGACAAACGCAACGAGACGAGGAGAACGGCCATGGGCGTTCAGGAAATTGCCGACAAGATCAGCGCGCGCGTGGCGAGTGCCGGGTTCGATCGTTCGGTGAAATTCGATACCGGCGGCGACGGTGTCATTGTCATCGACGGCGCTGATATCTCGACCACCGACGCGCCGGCCGACTGCACCATAAAGCTTTCGCTCGACGACCTGGAGTCGCTGATATCAGGCGATCTCAACCCGACCATGGCGTTCATGTCCGGCAAGATAAAGGTCGAAGGCGACATGAGCGTCGCCATGGCGCTGAGCCAGTTGATCGGCTGATCCAACCAATCGGGATGAAAACAAGCCGCCGCCCGATGGGCGGCGGCTTGTTTCCGATCTGTCAGGCCGCGAGCGGCAGTCGCTGTGACTTCAGCTTGCGCCCTGCCGCCTTCAGCGTGCCCTGCGCGCCGGCGAGTACGCCTTCCACCAGCTCCAGCGCCAGCAGGCGGTGCCGCTCATAAGGGCCTGGCATGGCAAGCGAGCCGGTCTTTTCCGCCGAGAACCCGAAGCGTTCGTAATAGGGCGCGTCGCCGACCAAAAGGATCGCGGCGTGACCGAGACGCGCGGCTTCAGTGATCGCATGGCGCATCAGCGCCGAGCCGATGCCGGCATTCTTGATTGTGGGATCGACGGCGAGCGGGCCGAGCAGAAGGGCTGCCCGACCGCCCTCGCCCAGCACGACATCCCAGAGCCGCACGGTGCCGGCGACGGCGCCTGACGCGTCGCGCGCGACAAAGGCCAGGCCTTCCGAAGGCCGGCGGCCGCGCCGCAACTTTTCCGACGATTTTTTCCGGCGCTTCGGCCCCATGGCGCGATCGAGCAAAGCCTCGCGCGCCGGGTCATCGGCAGCGGTTTCGGCGGCGATGACGAAGGCGCCGGCAATCTCCCCCCTCGAGGGGGAGATGTCGCCGAAGGCGACAGAGGGGGTCGCCGCGCGTGAAGCGCCGGCCCCACGCAGTCCGAGAGAGGTCGCGGCAGCCGAACCGACCCCCTCTGGCCGCTTTGCGGTCATCTCCCCCTCAAGGGGGGAGATTTGCCAGCCCACGGCGCCTTCAACGATGAAATCCACAATTTCCATTTCCGCGATCCTTCACGAGCGGATTGTTCCACAGGCGAACCGAGGCGGGCGATCTCGTCGTCCGCACCGGGTGATCTGACCGGCTCTTGCGAGCCGTCAGATCACGTAGGATCGGAGAGGCTCGAAGCCGTTGAAGGCGACCGAGGCGTAGGTCGTCGTGTAGGCGCCGGTGCCCTCGATCAGCACCTCGTCGCCGATGGTCAGCGACAGGGGCAGCGGATACGGCGTCTTCTCGTACATCACGTCGGCCGAATCGCAGGTCGGGCCGGCGAGCACGCACGGAGCGGTCTCGGTGCCGTCATGCGCGGTCACGATCGGATAGCGGATCGCCTCGTCCATCGTCTCGGCGAGACCGCCGAACTTGCCGATGTCGAGGAAGACCCAGCGCACATTGTCGTTGTCGGCCTTCTTCGAGATCAGCACGACTTCCGATTTGATGACGCCGGCATTGCCGACCATGCCACGGCCCGGTTCGATGATGGTTTCCGGGATGGCGTTGCCGAAATGCTTGCGCAGCGCCGAGAAGATCGCCTGGCCATAGGCCTGTGCCACCGGCACATCCCTGAGGTAACGGGTCGGAAAACCGCCGCCCATATTGACCATCTTGAGCACAATGCCTTCCTCGGCGAGCGTGACGGACACCTTTTTGGCGTCACCGAGGGCGCGGTCCCAAGCGGTCAGGTCGGTCTGCTGCGAGCCGACGTGGAACGACACGCCATAGGCGTCGAGACCAAGCGTCCTCGCATGGCGCAGCACGTCGACCGCCATCGCCGGCACGCAGCCGAACTTGCGCGACAGCGGCCATTCGGCGCCTTCGCCGTCGGTCAGCACGCGGCAGAACACACGGGCGCCGGGTGCAACGCGGGCGATCTTCTCGACCTCCTCGACGCAGTCCACCGCGAACAGCCGGATGCCGAGCTGATAGGCGCGCTGGATATCGCGCTCCTTCTTGATGGTGTTGCCGAAGGAGATGCGGTCCGCCGGCGCACCGGCGTCCATCGCCATCTCGACTTCGGCAACCGAAGCGGTGTCGAAGGACGAGCCCATCGCAGCAAGCAGGCGCAGGATTTCCGGCGCCGGATTTGCTTTCACCGCATAATAGATTTTCGAGTCAGGAAGCGCCTTCTCGAAGGCGCGGAAATTGTCGCGCACGACATCGAGGTCGACGACGAGGCATGGGCCGTTCGGACGTCGGGTGGCGAGGAAGTCAAGGATGCGCTGGGTAGCCATCGGGGTCTCTCCATCAGCGCCTTTCGGCGCGCACAAAGGCTGCAGGACGCGGGTCATCGACCTCGCGAACACGCGGTGGACAAAGGCGGGACGTCAAATCCATGGAACCAGCCGGTGGAGACCCCGGAACCATGAAGCGCCGTCTCGCGGCGGTGAACCTTGGCCTTGCCCGGCCTCGGTTCGCTTTGTCTGCCTTGGCTTGGATGGGAGACCCGTCCGCACTGCCGGCAATGAAGGTGTGCCTCTTCAGTAACCCCGGTCTTTGGACGACCGGCAGAACACCAGAAAGGCCCGCACCGTCGTTGCTTCAAGGTGTCCTCGGTTCGGCGGTTGGCCGCTAAACCGACTGGAGGGGTTAGCTCCAGTTACCTTACCGATATCCCTCACCATTTTGAGGATCGGCGGACACCCACAGGCACGTGCGACTTTGGGCAAGCGCGATATAAGAGCGAAGGGTTTCACAATCAATAAAAATCGTATGGCAGGTTGTAAAATTTCCGGCAGCGCACAATGTTGCACAGACTGTATCCGGATATCGAACGCATGACAGGCACACGCGGCCCGCTGAACGCTTTTCTCGACCTCGACGATATCCCGGTATCCAATGCGCAATCCGGCCTGCTTGCCGGTCTGCGGCTGGCCGTCAAGGATATTTACGACGTGGCCGGCTACCGCACCGGCTGCGGCAATCCGCAGAAATACCAGGAGGCTTCCCCCGCCTTGGCGACAGCGCCGGCCGTCCAGGCGCTGCTTGATTCGGGCGCGCGCTTCGTCGGCAAGACCCAGACCGACGAGCTGGCCTTCTCCCTGATGGGGCTGAACGCGCATTTTCCGTCGCCGGTCAATCCGGCAGCGCCGGACCGCATCACCGGCGGCTCGTCCTCCGGTTCCGCCGCCGCGGTCGCCGGCGGGCTGGCCGACATCGCTATCGGATCCGACACCGGCGGCTCGATCCGCGCGCCGGCAAGCTTCTGCGGCCTGATCGGCCTCAGGGTCACGCATGGCCGCATCTCGCTCGATGGCACCATGCCGCTGGCTCCCTCCCTCGATGCGTTCGGGTGGTTTGCCAAGGATATGGCGACCTATGACAAGGTCGGCGCGGTGCTGCTCGGCGACGATCTCCATCGCCACGAATTGCAGCGTCCGCTCGCCCTGGATGTGCTGGACGGGCTCGTGCTCGGCCCGCGGGAAGCCGATGAATACCGCGGCATGGTCCGCCATGTCTCTTCGGTAATGGGCGCGCCGCGGGTCATTGCGCCGCTCTCGCATTCCACCGACGATCTCTACTGGTGCTTCCGGACGCTGCAGGGGTACGAGGCGTGGCAAAATCATGGTGCCTGGATCTCGCAGGGTGACCGGATGCTCGGCCCCGGCGTCAAGGAGCGTTTCGAGCATGGGGCGACCATCGACGCGGCAGCCGCACAGCGTGAAACGGAACGTCGCGTTTCGTTTCGTCTTAAACTTGCCGAGCGTCTTGGCGAGGACGGCGTCCTTGTGCTGCCGACCGTTCCGGGTGCCGCCCCGCTCAAGGCTGATTCCTTCGACGATTTGCAGACCTATCGCGAACGCGCGCTGAGACTGCTGTGTCTTTCCGGCCTGTCGGGCTTTCCGCAGATCACCCTGCCGCTGGGCCATCTCGACGGCGCCCCTTTCGGCCTCTCGCTGCTCGGACCTGAGAACAGCGACCGGCAGTTGATGGCGCTTGCCGCGCGCATCCTTTCAGCCCACCAAAGGAGCGCATGACATGGATACGCTGACCCGCATGCGCGCCTTCATCGACGTGGTCGAGGCCGAAGGTTTTTCGGCAGCAGCGCGCAAGATCGGCCGCTCCAAGGCGCTGCTGTCGAAATATGTGCGCGAGTTGGAGGACGAGCTTGGCGCGCTACTGCTCAACCGTACCACCAGGCAGTTCTCGCTGACCGAGGCCGGCCACACCTATTACCGCCGCGCCTCGGAAATCGTCCGCGAGGTCGACAGCCTGGCCGATGCGGTCCGCGAATCCTCCGGCGACGTTCGCGGCAGGATCAAGCTGTCGGCGCCACGCACGTTTGCTGACGCACCGATCGGCCAATCGCTGATCGACTTCGCCAAGCAGCATCCCGACATCGTGCTCGACATTCATCTCGACGACCGCTTCGTCGATCTGGTCGAGGAAGGTTTCGATCTCGCTGTGCGCATTTCGCGGCTGGAAAGCTCCTCGCTGATCGCCAGGCGTCTGGCGCCGTTTTCGGTGCGGCTCTGCGCATCGCCCGAACTGATCGCAAAGCACGGCATGCCGGTACGGCCGCAGGACCTTGGCCGCGTGCCCTGCATCATCGACACCAATGGCCGCTGGCTGACCAACTGGCCGTTCAAGGGCGACAGCGGCGACACGGTAACCGTTTCGGTCTCCGGTCCGATTGAGGTCAACAGCCCGATGGCGGCAAGGGCCGCCGCCGTGGCGGGATTGGGATTTTCCATCCTGCCGGATTTCATCGCCGCGCCCGATATCGAAAGTGGCCGGCTGGTGCCCGCGCTGGATGACCGCATCCTGCCGGGTGGCGGCATCTTTGCGGTCTATCCGCACCGACGCTATTTGCCTGCGAAAGTTCGCGTCTTTGTCGATTTCCTGGTGCAGTGGTTCAAGACGATTGACAATGCATGAGCTTTTAGCCGCCGGGGGGTCCCATTTTCGCCCCCTTTCTGGTAACTCTCGGCGGTCTCCGAAGTTGATGGAATCACCACCCAGAATGCACCTGAAACGGCAAGCAATCATGATGGCTTCGGCCATGGCGGCGACATTTGCCACGGTCGGGCCAGCAAATGTGCATCCCCACGTCTTCGCCGAGGCTCGCCTCGAAGTGATCCTCAGCCCGGATCACCAAAGTGTGAAGGCCTTGCGCCATGTCTGGCGCTTCGACGATTTGTTTTCGAGTACGGTGATGATGGAATTCGACAAGAATTCCGATCTGAAGCTCGACGACAAGGAGCTGAAGGAAGTCGCCGACACCGTCCACGCTTCGCTGGCGGAGTTCAATTACTTCCAGCTCGTCACCGTCGACGGCAAGGACGAGGCGATGAACCCGCCGCCGCAGCTGATGGCAAATTTCGACAACGACCAGCTCATCATCCTGTTCGAATCCGAACCGAAGGCGCCGACCAGGCTGGCCGGCAAGATCGATATCGGTGTCTATGACCCGACCTTCTACACGGCGATCGATTTCACCGAGGACGCCAATCTGCAGGTCGCCGGCTTGCCGTCGACATGCACGAGCAAGGTCGTTCGTCCCAACCCCGACGAGGCGCTCGCCGAGAACCAGAAGACCCTGACGGACGCCTTCTTCAACGATCCGACAGGCACCGATATGAGCAAGATCTTTGCGACCAAGCTTGAACTGAACTGTCGGCCAGAAGGATAATCCGGTGACGAAACCGTCCCTGCGTTTGGCTTTCGGCCTTTTGGCCGCCGCCCTTGTGATGACGCACCTCCTCGGCTCCGCCCACGCACAGAGCTCGCTCGGCATCGGCACCAATGACGGGATAGCTCCCACCACCGGCCCGTTCGCCCAAATCCTGATGTGGATCAATCTGCGTCAGCAGGAATTCTACCGCGCGCTTGCCGGCGCGATGAAGGCAATGCGCGAGGATGGCAGCAAGCTGTGGTTGCTGATCGGCCTGTCCTTCGCCTACGGCATTTTCCATGCCGCCGGCCCCGGTCACGGCAAGGCGGTGATCTCGTCCTACATGGTGGCGAACGAAGTCGCGCTCAAGCGCGGCATCATGCTGTCCTTCGTCTCGGCCCTGCTGCAGGCGCTGACGGCGATCCTCGTGATGATGCTCGCCTACTTCGTCCTGCGCGGCACCACCATATCGATGACCGACGCGGCTTGGTTCCTCGAAGTCATGAGTTTTGTCTTCGTCACCCTGTTCGGCGCCTGGCTTTTGTGGCGCAAGGCCGGCCCCGCTATCCTTCGCCTGTTCGGCGCGAACCCTGCCTACAGCCTGTCGGCGGCCCATGCCGGCCATTCGCATTCCGCACATGCTCCGGCACATTCCCATGCGCTTCACGCACACGGCCATGATGGCCACGACCATGATCATGGCGCACACGACCATCACCATGACCATGGCGGGCACGATCATCATCATCACCATGCGGCGGGGGAGGTCTGCGAGACGTGCGGACATTCACACGCGCCCGACCCGGCGCTGCTTTCCGGTGACCGCTTCGACTGGCGCACCGCCTGGTCGGCGGTGGCGGCGGTCGGTATCCGCCCCTGCTCGGGCGCGCTGATCGTGCTGAGCTTTGCCATGCTCAACGGGCTGTGGTTCGGCGGCATCCTGTCGGTGCTGGCGATGGCGCTCGGCACCGCGATCACGGTCTCGATCTTGGCGACGCTGGCGGTGACGGCCAAGAACTGGGCGGTCTATTTCGCCGGTGACGGCCGCATGGGCAACCGCATCCATTCGATCGTCGAGATCGGCGGCGCAGCCTTCGTCTTCCTGTTCGGGCTGCTGCTGCTTTCGGCGAGCCTGACTGGCGGATGACGTCTTGATTGGACGCGCAGCCTCCAAGTAATGACCCAGGAATTGTCGACCTCGCCCCTCATCGCCCTGCCGGGCACTTCTCCCGTACAGTGACGGGGAGAGAAGGGGCTGACCGCAACGACGGCGCTGTTTCTGCAGCGCTGGTGATTGGCGAAACCGTCGATGAGAGCGCCCCTCGCCCGTTTACGGGGAGAGGATGCCGGCAGGCAGGTGAGGGGCAGCGCCGAGGTCGACAATTGGCGTAGTACCGGAAAGCGGCAGCCCACCGTGACCTGAATATCAACGCAAGTTAGAGCTTCCCATCCAGCTCGTCCTCGATATGGGCGCGGATGATGTCGTCGAAGCTGGTTTCGGCGGCAAAGCCAAGCTCCCTCGACCGCCGCGCCTCAAACCGTGTCGGCCAGCCCTTGACGATCGCCCAGATCGTATCGTCGGGCTCCTCGCGGATCAGGTTCACCGCCTTGGAGCCGGCAATGCGTTCCAGGGCCTCGATCTGCTCGCCGACCGTGACGGCGACCCCGGGCATCGTCAGATTGCGGCGCGGCCCGACGGCACTGCCGTCGATCCCTGCTGCGTGGATCAAAAAATTCACCGCCGAGCGTGGACTGGCGTGGGTGTGCACGACAGAGCGCGGCACCGGCAATATTGCTTCCTGGCCGCTCAACGGCTCGCGGATGATGCCAGAGAAAAAGCCCGAAGCCGCCTTATTGGGCTTGCCCGGCCTGACGCAGATGGTCGGCAGCCTGATGCCGATGCCGTCGAAGAAGCCGCGCCGCGTATAATCGGCGAGCAATGCTTCGCCCATTAGCTTCTGCGTGCCGTAGGAGGTCAACGGCGTCGGGTGGAATTCGTCGGGGATGATGTCGGGAAACGGTGCGCCGAACACGGCGATCGACGAGGTGAAGACGACGCGCGGCGCAAATCCCGCCAGCCTTATGGCATCGAACAGCGCCCTTGTGCCGTCGAGGTTGACGCGATAGCCGAGATCGAAATTGGCTTCCGCCTCGCCCGACACGACGCCGGCGAGATGGAAGATTACGTCGGGGCGCGACGCGACCAGCCGTTCCATCGCGCTCGCCGCGGCGAGATCGCCTGTATGGATGGTGACGCCGACCCCTTCCAGTGTCGGCGCCTGCGGCGGCACGATATCATGAAGGTCGAGCGCGGCGATCTTCCGGCCGCTGAGCGTTCCGTCCTTCGCCAGCCGGGCGATGAGCTTGCGGCCGACCATGCCTGCGGCGCCGGTAATCAAAACACGCATATCAATGATCCTTTTTGCGCTGGCTGCGGCCACGCAGCCAAAACACGACGAAAATGGCCACCATGAAGACAGCGGCAATAACAGCGGCAAGAATGGTCGAGACACGGCCGACCGCCAGCATCACGGTTGGCAAATAGTAGGCGGCGATGCCGAACAGCAGCAGCACCCAGAGGGCGCCTATCGCCGCGTTGCGCGTGTCGCGATCCATCACGCGGCCCTGACGCGGCAGGAATTCATCAAGTTCGTTACCAATGCCATGGAACTCCCGGAGTCAGTGATAGTGGCCATGATGCGGAGCCGCATCGTGCGCATGGTCGTGCTCGCCATCGTGGCCGTCATGGCTGTCGGCGCAATGGCCGAATTCCGGTTCTACGGTGGCGTGGGCAATGCCATGCTCGGCGGCAAGCCGCTTCTTGATGGCGCTGACCGCCTTGTGGGCATCGACGCCATCGTTGAGGCAAGCATGCAAGGTCGCCATGTTGCTTGACCCGTCGAGCGACCAGACATGCATGTGATGCACCTCGCGCACGCCGCTGACTGTGCCCTCTATGTCCCTGGCGATCAGGTCGCGATCAAGGCTCGCCGGCACGCCTTCGAGCAGGACATGGGCTGCTTCGCGCATCAGCGACCAGGCCGTGGACAGGATCAGCAGCGAGACGAGGACGGACAGGATCGGATCGATAGGCGTCCAGCCCGTTGCCAGGATGACCAGCGCAGCTATGATCGCCGCCGCCGAGCCAAGCAGGTCGCCGAGCACGTGCAGGATGGCACCGCGCATGTTCAGGCTGTCGCGGTCGCCGCCATGCAGCACGAAGAACGAGCCGATATTGACCAGCAGACCGGCGATCGCGACGACCAGCATCGGCCCGCCGAGCACGGGCGCAGGCGTCATCAGGCGTTCCCAAGCCTCATAGATGATCCACAGCGCAATGGCGAAGATGGCGATGCCGTTGGTATAGGCGACCAGCGTTTTGACCCGGCCGAAACCATAGGTGAGGCTAACGGTGGCCGGCCGGCCGGCCAGATGAAAAGCATACCAGGCAAGGCCGAGCGCGATACAGTCGGCGAGCATGTGGCCGGCATCCGCCAGCAGCGCCAGCGATCCGGTGAAGAGACCGCCAAGCGCTTCCACGACCATGAAGCCGGCGGTCAGGCAGGCTGCGACCAACACCCGTTTCTTGTCGGTCGAGCCGTGCACATGACCGGCGCCGTGGCTGTGCTCATGCCCTTGCGAACCATGCGCCATCTGCAAACTCCTGCTAGAGCCTGATCCATCCCGGCAGAATCGGGATGGAGGCTCAATCTCGTTTGACCATGATCTTGCCCGAAAACCGGATTCCACTTTTCGGGATCATGGTCCTTCTCGTTTGACCGTGATCTTGCCCGAAAACCGGCCTCCATTTTTCGGGATCATGGTCAGGCGCCGAACTCGGCGCGGAAATCCTCGAGCCGTCGCTTCTGGCGACCGTCGCCATCGAAATTGGCCGGATCGAGCCATGCCTCATAGGCTCTGCGCAGTGCCGGCCACTCCTTGTCGATGATCGCGTACCACGCGGTATCGCGGTTTTCGCCCTTGACCACAAGATGCTGGCGGAAAATGCCCTCGAACTTGAAGCCGAAACGCTCCGCCGCGCGCTTCGACGGCTCGTTGCGGTTGTTGCATTTCCATTCGTAGCGGCGATAGCCAAGCTCATCGAAGATGTATTTCATGAACAGGAACTGCGCTTCCGTCGCCGCCGGCTTGCGCGAGATCAGCGGCCCCCAATAGATGTTGCCGATCTCGATCACGCCATGGGCCGGATCGATTCGCATCAGCGTCTGGCGTCCGGCGACCTTGCCGCTGGCCTTGTCGATGACCGCGAAGAACAGCGGGTCCTCGCTGGCTTCGGCCTTGTCCAGCCATGGCTGGAAGGCGGCGCGGGTCTGCGGTGGATAGTCGAACAGCCAGACGAAGCGGCCATCGACGTCAGGCACCGACGACGCCTCGAACAGGCCGTCGCCGTGCTTTTCGGCGTCGAGCGGTTCCAGCCTGGCATAGCGCCCCTCCAGGACTTTGCGTTCTGGCCGCGGGCGCGGTTGCCAATTCTTGAGGTTTTCCGACACGCAAAGCTCCAATCCGTTTGACTTTTGCGAAAGGACGCTCACAAAAACGCTCGCTCGGTGAAAGAACCACACGGACAGGAAAAATGCTCCACACGATTTCGGCCTTCGATCGTCTCGGCGAGGAAAACGCCTTCGCGGTGCTGGCTCGTGCCACCGCGCTCGCCCATCAGGGCCGCGATATCGTCAATCTCGGCATCGGCCAGCCCGACTTCAAGACGCCGCAGCACATCGTCGAGGCGGCGATCAAGGCGCTGCGCGACGGCCACCACGGCTACACGCCGGCCAACGGCCTGCTGGCGACACGCGAAGCGGTGGTGCGCCGCACGCTGACCACCACCGGCGTCGAGGTTTCGCCCGAGGCCGTGATGATCCTGCCCGGCGGCAAGCCGACCATGTTTGCCGCGATCCTGATGTTCGGTGAACCGGGCGCCGAGATCCTCTATCCCGATCCCGGCTTTCCCATCTATCGCTCAATGATCGAGTTCACCGGTGCTGCTCCGGTACCGGTGCCGATGCGCGAGGAGAACGGCTTTGCCTTCTCGGCGCAGGAGACGCTGGCGCTGATCACGCCGAAGACCAGGCTGCTGATCCTCAACTCGCCGGCTAACCCGACCGGCGGGGTCACCCCCCGCGCCGAGATTGAGAAGCTGGTCAAAGGGCTGGAAGCGCACCCTGACGTCGCCATCCTCTCCGACGAGATCTACGACGTGATGACCTACGACGGCGAGACCCATTGCTCGCTGCTGAGTTTCCCTGAGATCCGCGACAGGCTGATCGTACTCAACGGCTGGTCGAAGACCTGGGCGATGACCGGCTGGCGCATGGGGTGGTCGATCTGGCCGAACGGCGACAAGGGCGCCCACCTCTACGACAAGGTGCGCAAGCTGGCGGTCAATTGCTGGTCCTGCGTCAACGCGCCGAGCCAGTATGCCGGTATCGCGGCCATCGATGGTCCGCAGGACGACGTCGACAAGATGATGCGCGCCTTCGACCGCCGCAGGAAAGTCGTGGTCGAAGGGCTGAACGCCTTGCCGGGCGTTTCCTGCATCACACCGAAGGGCGCGTTCTATGCCTTCCCCAATGTCTCAAAAACCGGCTGGAAGGCCAAGAAGCTGGCGTCTGCCCTGCTTGAGGATGCCGGCGTGGCGCTGATCGGCGGACCCGATTTCGGCATTCTGGGCGAAGGCTATATCAGGCTGTCCTACGCCAATTCCGAAGAGAACATCCTGCGCGCGCTGGAGCGGATCGAGGCGTTTCTGGGCAAGTGAGAACAAGCGCATGACCCGAAATCGGAATCGATTTTCGCGGAGGCGCAAATCAAAGTGCTACGGCGTCCTTTGCGCCCGATAGGACGCGCGGCACTGTCTCAACAAGGAGATCGCTGTCGTCGGCGATAGAATTCACGACCGAAGAAAGGTGACGTCAGATGTTTTATGCCATCCTCGCCTATCACGTTGAGGAAGTGATCACTGCGCTGACTCCGGACGAGGATGCGGCGCTGATGACCGACCTGCTCCAGATAAACGAACGGCTATACCGCGAAGGCACCCTTGGCCCGGCGGCGCGGCTCGGGGCGACCCAAGACGCCTGTACCTTGCGCGGGCCGGGCGCCGGAATGGTCATTGACGGACCCTTCGCCGAGACCAAGGAACAATTGTTGGGGCTCTACGTCGTCGACTGCGCCACGCGCGATGCCGCGATCGCGATTGCGCGCGACCTTCGCCGCGTCAATCCGACCGCCGTCTACGAAATCCGCCCCATTTCGCTGTATCTTCCCGGCGTGCCGCTTTCGGTTATGCAGTCCTAGCCAAAATTGATCGCGGCCCGGCCGGGTCCCCGCTGCTGCGCAGCGTCCAGGCGTTCGCCGGCCTTCATCGTGCCACTGGCACGATGAATTCGCTTACGCGAACCAACCGCTCACCCTCGCCCGACATACGGCATCTTCGTCGCCATCACTGTCATGAACAGCACATTGGCGTCGAGCGGCAGGCTGGCCATATGGACGACGGCATCGGCGACCTGCTGGACATCCATCACCGCTTCGGCGGCGATAGAGCCATTGGCTTGAGGTACCCCGACCGTCATCGCCTGCGCCATGTCGGTCAAGGCGTTGCCGATGTCGATCTGGCCGCAGGCGATGTCATAAGGCCGGCCGTCCAGCGCCAGCGTCTTGGTCAGCCCGGTAATAGCGTGCTTGGTCGCGGTATAGGGCACCGAGCCCGGACGCGGCGCGTAGGCAGACACCGAGCCGTTGTTGATGATGCGGCCACCCATCGGCTGTTGCCTGCGCATAGCGCCGAAGGCGGCGCGGGCGCACAGGAACGAGCCGGTGAGATTGACCCCGACAACTTCGTTCCACACCTCGACGGGGATTTCGTCGATCAATGTCGACTTGTAGCTTGTGCCGGCATTGTTGAAGAGCAGGTCGACACGGCCGAAGGCCGCCGCCACCGTCTCGAACATCTCGTCGACCTGATCGGCCTTGCTGATGTCGCAGGCGACCGCCAGCGCCTTGGCTTGTGTAGATCCGGCATCAGCGATCGCCTTGTTCAGCACCGGCTTGCGGCGTCCGCAGAACACCGTATTCCAGCCGGCCATGAGCAGCGCCGTAGCGACGGCTTTGCCGATGCCGGTGCCGGCGCCGGTGACGATGGCTGTTTTGTAGTCTGTCATAACTGTCCTCCTACAGCGCCGCGTGTCCGCAAAGGACGCCATAGCACCTTGATATCGAGCAATTTGATTTGTGCATGATCGCTTCCAAAAATCGATTCCGATTTCGGCTCATGCGCTAACTGGCTTTGACAAAAGGGCGGCCATTGGCGGCCGCCCTGATCTGAACCGGCTTGGGAGGAGGAAAGCCGATCCGACTAGCTAAAATCATGCGCTTCCTAGGTAAACGAGACATTAACGCGAGAGGGCGCCCGGATTCCCGCTCTCCGCGGCCCGGAACCCTACCAGCGCGAACCGGCGGTTGCCTTGCCCGACGTCGGCACCCCTGACTCCGGCACCTCTGGCGCCGGTACCTTTGCCGCCGACACCGTCGCCTCGACATGGTCGACCAGTGCGTCCGGCAGCCCGAGGCGGCCGGCGAGCAGATCGAGATAGCCGCGTTCGGCACGCGTATCCGGATCGATGGTGAGGCGCGAGGCGGTGTAGAGTTCGAGCTTCTGCGCGTCGGTTTGGGCGCCGGCGACCAGCGTATCCAGGTCGAGCGGCGTTTCCAGCTCAGACATCAGGAATTTCTCAGCGTCGGAGCCGATGCCCGCGAGGCTGAGCTTGCCGGCGATCTTTTGCCGTTCGTCGTCGTCGATATGGCCGTCGGCCTTCGCCGCCGAAATCATCGCCCGCACCAGCGTCAGCGTGAATTCGTCCTCGCCTTGCGGCGCTTGCGAGGGATGGAAGCTGGTGTCGGCGGGCGGCGGCAGCAATTCCGGCGAGCCGGCTGCGGCCGTCTCCGCAGGCGCCTTGCCGTTCTTGTAGTTCTGGTAGGCCTTGTAGGCGAGGCCGCCGATCACGGCCAGGCCGCCGAGCTTCACCGCAGTGCCGGTGACCTGACGGCCAGCGCCGGTTCCGAGCAGCACCGCGGCCAGCGCGCCGGCCGCCAGCGGATTGTCCTTGGCCATCTGCATCGCCTGACCCCCTTTGTCGCGGACGGTCGACCCCGTTCCGGGAATTTGCGAGCCGAGCAGATCGTCGAGGAGCTTCTTGGGATCGAACATCAATGCCTCCAGAATTGGCCCGGCCGAACGTGGACGGGCAGGTTTTCGGACGTTGAAGAGGTAGGCCCCGCATATTGGCATTACAATGACGGATGAGCGCTTTGCCAATGATGGCGAAAACAAGATGATGTCAGGATCTGCAGTGTCGGCCCGAAAATCGGAATCCATTTTCGGAAAGCACGATGCGTAGATTCAAAGTGTTAGAGCGTACTTTGTGCGTCCAAGTGCGTCCAAGCGGACGCACGTCGTTCTAACGTCCGACGTGCGGAGCCCTGCCTTGCGCTTCTGCAAGCTCAACCTGGCGCTGACGCTCGGCGTAGCGCGCGCGATCCTCGTCGGAACGGGCATCGAAGCAATGCGGACATGAGATGCCGGCGGCGTATTTCGGCGATAACAGGTCCTGCCCGATCAGCGGATGCCGGCAGGCGCGGCACAGTTCCGCCTCACCCTCGACCAGCCCGTGCGACACCGAGACGCGCTCGTCGAAGACGAAGCACTCGCCCTGCCAGAGGCTCTGTTCGGCGGGCACCTCTTCGAGATATTTCAGGATACCGCCCTTGAGATGGAACACATCCTCGAAGCCGAGCGACTTCACATAGGCCGTTGCCTTCTCGCAGCGTATGCCGCCGGTGCAGAACATGGCCACCTTCCGGCCGACGAGCTCGGCTTGGTGCTGCTCGACCCAGGCCGGGAATTCGCGAAAGCTCGCCGTAGCGGGATCGACCGCGCCCTTGAAGGTGCCGATCGATACCTCGTAGGCATTGCGCGTGTCGATGACGATCGTGTCCGCATCCGAGATCAACGCGTTCCAGTCGGCCGGTGCGACATAGGTGCCGGCGCTTGCCGTCGGATCGATATCCCTAACGCCCATGGTGACGATCTCGCGCTTCAGCCGCACCTTCATGCGGTGGAACGGCATCTGCGTGGCGCTGCTGTACTTGACCTCGAGACCGGCGAGACCTTCGATGGATTCGAGATGATCGATGAGCGCGGCGATGTCAGCTTCGCTGCCGGCGACCGTGCCGTTGATGCCCTCATGCGCCAGAAGCAGCGTGCCCTTGATACCGCGTCCGCAGCAGAAGGCGGCGAGCGGCGCGCGCAATGCCTCGAAGTCGTCGAGACGGGCAAACCTATAGAGCGCGGCAACGCGGAAAGGTTGATTGGGCAGTGTCATCGCCGAAGCCACTAAACGCTCATGAACGCCGATTCAAGGCTGACGCGTGGAACCGCCTCTTCTTGTTGCTTTGACGGCCGGGCTGTCGGAATTGCCGGCAGTGCGTGACATCGCGACACGCTTCGTTTCGTGGACAGAAAAACGGCCTTCTGCTAACCGGTTGAACGGATCAATACCGGAGAGACGACAAATGCCCAGCAAGACCGAAAAGCTCCTGTCGCTCCTCAACGGCCAACCGGTTATCCCGGTGCTGAAGATCGCCAACGTTGCCGATGCCGTGCCGCTGGCGCGTGCCCTGGCACGCGGCGGCCTGCCGGCGATCGAGATCACGCTGCGGACAGCTGACGCGCTGGAGGCGATCCGGCTTGTGGCAAGCGAGGTCGAGGACGCCATCGTCGGCGCCGGCACCATTCTGGACGCCCGCCAGTTCGGCGAGGCGGCAGCAGCCGGCTCCAAGTTCATCGTCAGCCCCGGCATCACCCGCGAGCTTTTGGCGGCGGCGAAGGACAGCGACGTTCCGTTGCTGCCCGGCGCCATCACGCCGGGTGAGATCATGGCCGCCCGCGAGGCAGGCTTGCGTTTCCTGAAATTCTTCCCGGCGGAACAGTCGGGCGGCATCGCCTCGCTCAAGGCATTCGCCTCGCCGCTCGCCGATGTCAAATTCTGCCCGACCGGCGGCATCACCGACAGGAACGCCGGCGACTATCTGAGCCTGCCCAACGTCATCTGCGTCGGCGGCTCCTGGGTGGCGCCGGACGATTTGGTCAAGGCCGGCAGGTGGGACGAAATCGAGGCTTTGGCGCGCGCGGCGAGCAAGCTCGGGCGGTAGAGAAACTCTCACCCCCAAGTGGACTGGCAGCATCGCGGCGTTTTTGTTTGCGAACAGCAAAAAGCCGCGCGGGTTGCCCGGCGCGGCTTGTATTGCTGGTCGATCCGCTACTTGGTCTGGAAGCGGGCGACCGACAGGAACTTGACGGCATTGCCGGTGAACCGGTTGGCGTCGGCCAGTTGATCGTTCGACTGGAAGCCGGCGGTGTAGACCTCGGTCGGCGGCGTGTGCACGATATTGTAGGCATAGCGCGGTGCCGTCGTCGCGCTGGAGACGGTGGCGACATTCTCGCCGCTGTTCAATGCCCAGCGCGCGGCCTTCGGCTCGGCGGCGACCACCACTGACTTGGGACCAGGCTTCAGGTCACGGGCGGTTGCCCTGGCTGCCTTGCGGGTGGTCTTTACACCCGCACCGATCGCCGCGGCCGGATCCGAGCCGGCCGGACGGGCAAAGACAGCCTCGCGCGGCGATGCGGCATTGACGCTCGCCGGATTGCTGAGAACCGAGCTCGGCTGGGAGAGCGAAGCGACCTGGTATTCGTCGGTTGCGCTGACCCGCTCCAGGACGGCCTTGACCGCGTCGGATTGGACGTGGTCCGTCTGGGCCAAGTCGGGCCGCTCCAAGTCGGGCTGAGCTAAGTCGGGCCGAGCCGACGGCAGCACCGAGAACGCATCGGTAGCGGTCTTGCCGTGTCCGGCCGTATCCGCGAGCGCCAAAAGCACATCCTTGTCCTGCGGCGCAAGGTCGGCCGCTGCAAGGTCGGCCGGCAGCGAGTGATCGGGACGCCAGGTCGGCAACGGAATGTTGTTGGCTGCAACCTGCGCCGCATCGGCGACAGCAGACGGCTCGGCCATGCCGAAGGGAGCGCTTGCCGGCGCTTGCGCGCTCGCCACCGCTTGTTCGGTGGTGGCGGTGGCATCCGCCACGCCGAACGGAACGTTTTCGGGCGGCTGAGCGCCGACATCGGTCTTCGGACGCGGGGCGAAATCAGGCAGCGGCACGCTGCGCGCCGGCAGCGCCGCAATGATCGTTTCCGGCGCGTCCTCCTCCGGTTCCGGAGCAGGCGCATCGGCGATTTGCGGAATCTCGGCGCGTTTCGCATCCTGAGGCGACACGATGGCAATGCCCGGAAGCTTGCTGCTCTTGGCGGCCGGCGCCGGCTTCGCGTTCGCCAGCTTCACGTTCGCCGGCTTCACGTTGGTTGACTTCGGCGTTGGCGCGGCTGCGACATCGGCGCTGTCATCCGCCTCGTCCTCACCGCCGCCGAAGAAAGCCGCCAGCAGACCACCGGATCTTTTGGAACCGCCACCTGCGCTGGCCAGTTCGATGGCGGGAGCGCCGGCGCCCTTGCGCGCCTTGTAGGAGGCGAGCGCCTGTGAATAGCCGGGCAGCGGCTTGCCGTCGCTCGGCACGTGCAGCGTCTTGCCATTGGGGAACACACGCGCCAATTCGTGGCGGCTGATGCCCGGCCAGTGGCGCACATTGCCGACATCCATGTGGACAAAGGGCGAGCCGGATCTCGGATAATAGCCGACGCCGCCGCCCTGCATCCGCAGACCGATGTCGCGAAGTTTCTTCAGCGGCACGCCGGGAATGTAGAAGTCCATGGCCTTGCCGAGCATATGCTGGCTTTTCTTGGCGACGCCCCTGCTGCGGCTGCGCAGCATCGAGTTGGTGGACGACGAGCGATACCCACACACGACCTGGATATAGTCGGTGGCGCCGCTCTGCCGGTAAGCCTCCCAGACCAGGTCCAGCAAGCGCGGATCCATCTTGGTCGGCTCGTTGCGGCGCCAGTCGCGCAGGATGACGTTGATCTTTTTCAGACCCGCCTGGTCGTAGCGGCCGCCGCGCTTGAAGACGATCTCCGCCTTCTCTTTGGTGTGGAGGTTATAGAGTTTCAGCGAACGCGTCTGGGCGCTGGCGCCGGTCGCAGCCGCTGTAAGGAAGCCAAAGGCGAGGATCACCGCTGCCAGCCATCTCGGCCAGACGCTCATGTGATAATGCCGCCCGTTTGTGTGTCGTTCGACTTTGTTCAAATCAAAAGGCCTTGCAGGCTGCCGTTTGTCCCCGGATTTGACCAACGGATGCGGTGGTGCTCGCATCCGAATATCGATCCTAATGGTTAATCATCGCTTATTGAAGCCGAAATGCGGTAACACCGTGGCGATATCCCGTCAAAAATATGCGCAGGGTTTCTTGGTAAACTGCTGGTTTAGATCATGTTTCGGCCTTTGCCATGAACACGATCTGTTACCGGCCGCCTCAATGCGTGAACACCGCCGCAAGCGCGTCGCCCGACGCTCGTCACGCCCGATCGATGACTGTCGATTTGTCCTGATGCCAGGCTGACAAGCTGGTCCGCACTTGCTTTGTCAGGAAGCAAGCCGGTCGATACGGCCTGTTTCCGGATCGATGCCGTATTCCTTGAGCTTCCTGTAGAGCGTGGAGCGGCCGATGCCGAGGCGGCGGGCAACTTCGCTCATCTGGCCGTTGTAATGGTCGATGGCGAGCTTGATCATTTCGAGTTCGACATCGGCCAGCGCCCGCACATTGCCGCGTTCGTCGAGCGCCCGCAGCGTGCCGAAGCGGGGCTGCGGCCAGGCCGGCGGATCGCGCTCGGTCGCAGCGATGCCGTTATCGGCCGGGGCGTTCTCGCCAGGCGGCTCGATGACCAAGGGCGAGGCGGGCAACGAGCCATCCGCATCGAGGTTGACGGTGCCCTCGACCTGCGCCCGGATCTGCGGAAACTCCTCTTCGGTCAGCACATCGCCTTCACAAAGCACTGAGGCCCGGAAGACGGCGTTTTCCAGCTGCCGGATGTTTCCCGGCCAGTCGTAGGCCTGCAGCATGGCGAGCGCCGCAGCCGAAATGCCGTGCAGGCGGTGACGTGGATCGGTGGGCGCAACCTTCTCCAGGAAGTGCTCGACCAAATACGGGATGTCGTCGCGACGATCGCGCAGCGGCGGCACGAAGATCGGATAGACATTCAAGCGATAGAACAGATCCTCGCGGAACTTGCCGTCCTTGACCTGCTGCAAAAGATTGCGGTGTGTCGCCGAGATCAGCCTGATGTCGACCCTGACGGTCGAACGTCCGCCGACCGGATCGACCTCACCGTCCTGAACGGCGCGCAGCAGCTTGACCTGCACGTCGAGCGGCAGGTCGCCGATCTCGTCGAGGAAGAGCGTGCCCGAATGCGCCTCGACGAACTTGCCAGTGTGTTTTTCGGTGGCGCCGGTGAACGAGCCCTTCTCGTGACCGAACAGGATCGATTCGACCAGATTGTCGGGGATGGCGCCGCAATTGACGGTAACGAAGGGCTTTGAGCGGCGATCGCCGCTGCCCTGGATGGCGCGCGCCACCAGCTCCTTGCCGACACCGGATTCGCCCTCGATAAGGATCGGGATGTTGGACGCGGCCGCCTTCTGGCCGAGACGGATCACCCGATCCATCGCCGGGCTGTGCGTGATCATGTCCTTGAAGGTCAGATGGCCGCCGCGCCGCCGCGACGTGCGCTTCACTTCACCCTCGACCGCTTCGACCTTGAGCGCATTGCCGATCGATGCCTGCAGCCTGTCGGGAGAGGCCGGCTTGACGACGAAATCGAAAGCACCATGACGCATGGCCGAAACGACGGTCTCGATGCCGCCCTGGGCGGTTTGTACGATGACCGGAACTTGGATGCCGCGCTCACGCATCGCCTTCAGCACGCCGATGCCGTCGAGGCCCGGCATGACGAGGTCGAGGATGACCACCGACACGTCGCGCGAATTGGGCCCGTCGAGGGCGTCGAGACCGGCCTCGCCGCCATCCGTGATGATCGCGCTGTGGCCGAATTTCGTCACGGCCGCCTCGAGCAGCCTGCGCTGCACGGGATCGTCATCGACTATGAGTATGGAACCTGTCATGACTGGTTCAACGATGCTCGCCCAATATGCCCACCCAAGGGCAATCCACCCTATGGATCATCTTGGCACAGGGTTCTAAATAAGGTTTCAAAAAACCCGGTGAACGAATTCCTTAGGATTTGACCGGCTTTCTAATCCCCCTCTTGAATCTTTGAGTCTGGCCGCTTGGGTCCTGCAATCTGGAAAGTATCGGCAATGCGCATGGTTTTTGGTCGGCAGCTTGCGGCGGCGGCATCCGGTCAGGGCGCGGCGGAGCTTGGCAATCTGCCGGAATGGGATCTCGCCGATCTCTATTCTGGCATGGACGCCCCCGAGCTGAAGCGCGACATCGCCAGGGCGGCGGCCGATGCCATCAGCTTCGAGAGCCGCTGGAAAGGCACGCTCGCCGCCGAGGCGGAGCGTGCCGACAGCGGCAGGCTGGGCGAGGCGCTTGCCGCCTATGAGGCGCTGGAGGAACTGATCGGCCGGATCGTCTCCTATGCCGGACTGATCTATGCCGGCAACACCGCGGATCCGCAGCGCGCCAAGCTCTATGGTGACATTCAGGAGAAGATGACCGACGCCAGCGCGCATCTTCTGTTTTTCGCGCTCGAACTGAATCTCATCGATGATGCCGCGATCGAAACCGCGCTCGCTGCCGATCCCGCCTTCGCTCACTACCGGCCGTGGGTGCTCGATCTGCGCATGGACAAGCCCTATCAGCTCGAGGATCGGGTCGAGCAGCTTTTCCACGAGAAGTCGATTACCGGACGCGGCGCCTGGAACCGCCTGTTCGACGAGACGATGACTGATCTGCGCTTCGACATCGATGGCGAGGAGCTTACCCTGGAGCCGGCGCTGAACCGCCTCCAGCACGCCGATGGCGAGGTGCGCCGCCGGGCCTCTGAAGCGCTGGCCGCAACCTTCCGCAAGAATCTGCGCACGTTCACGCTGGTCACCAACACACTGGCCAAGGACAAGGAGATTTCCGACCGCTGGCGCGGCTTCGAGGACATCGCCGATTCGCGCCATCTCGCCAACCGCGTCGAGCGCAGCGTGGTGGATGCGCTGGCCTCAGCCGTTCGCGACGCCTATCCGCGCCTGTCGCACCGCTACTACGCGATGAAGGCGCGCTGGCTCGGCATGGAGATGATGAACCACTGGGATCGCAACGCGCCGTTGCCAGAGACCCCGCAAGCGATCATCGGCTGGGACGAGGCCAAGAACACCGTGCTTTCCGCCTATCAGCGCTTTTCACCTGACATGGCGGAGATCGCCCGGGTTTTCTTCGACCGCAACTGGATCGACGCGCCGGTCAGGCCGGGCAAGTCGCCGGGCGCCTTCGCGCATCCGACCGTGCCGTCGGCGCATCCCTATGTTCTGCTCAACTACATGGGCAAGCCGCGCGACGTGATGACGCTGGCGCATGAGCTTGGCCATGGCGTGCATCAGGTGCTGGCCGCAGGCCAGGGCGCGCTGATGGCTTCGACGCCGCTGACGCTGGCCGAGACGGCATCCGTGTTCGGCGAGATGCTGACCTTCCGCTCGCTGCTGGACCAGACCACGGACAAGCGCGAGCGCAAGGCCATGCTCGCCCAGAAGGTCGAGGACATGATCAACACGGTCGTGCGCCAGATCGCTTTCTACGAGTTCGAGCGCAAGGTGCATGCCGAGCGCAAGAACGGCGAACTGACATCCGACAGGCTCGGCCAGTTCTGGCTGGAAGTGCAGGCGGAAAGCCTCGGGCCGGCGATCAAGCTGCGCGATGGTTACGAGGTCTTCTGGACCTATATTCCACACTTCATCCATTCGCCCTTCTACGTCTACGCCTATGCTTTCGGCGACTGCCTGGTGAATTCGCTCTATGCGGTCTATCAAAATGCGGAGCGTGGCTTTCAGGAGAAATATTTTGCCATGCTGCGCGCCGGCGGCACCAAGCATCATTCCGAGCTCCTGGCACCCTTCGGTCTTGACGCCACCGACCCTGCCTTCTGGCAGATCGGACTTGGCGTGATCGGCGGGCTGATCGACGAGCTCGAAGCTTTGGACAATTGACGCACAGCGCTGACCATCCGGGGCTGACAGAACAGTTTAGCCGCAATGCATATTGAGGCCGTTCTATTCTTGCTCTAAATATCTGTTCTTAAATAACTCTCCGTGGAATTTTTCCGGTAGCTTTCCGGAAGCTGTATGATAGCGTCCCGCCTCAAGCTCAGTCGGGCGCGGGGCTCAGGCCAGGAAAAAATCTTCCGCCGGTCACGGCGCTTCGGCGAGTGCGACAGCGGCCGTTGGCCATGGCAGGAAAAGCCGGTCGCCGACAGCTCGATCTAAGCCGGCTGTTCCGCGAACAGCGGAGCCACCATTGAATGGTCCTTGTGCCAAGGTCACCACTCCAGGCCGTGGCAGATGGATCGGACTGGAGAGAGAGACAATGGGCACTTTTTTCTACATGCTCCTGGCGTTCCTGGTAGGTGTGTTGGTTGGCTGGTTCATCTGGGGACGCCTGCGTGGCGAGCTCGACAGCCTGCGCGGTGACATGGACCGCACGCGCAGCGAGCGCGACAGGCTGCGCGCCGACGCCGACCGCCTGACCGGCGAGCTGGAAGTATGCCGCGGCGCCCGCGCCGACCTGGAGCGCCAGTTGGCCGAGGCACAAGGCGCCAAGACCGGCGCGACAAAGGCAGCAATCCCGGCACCGTCGGCATTGATGTCGACATCCGCGCCGGCCAAGCCCACGCCGGCCAAGTCCGCGCCAGCAAAGACCGCGCCGGCCAAGACCGCGTCCAAGAAACCGGCGGCCGCCAAGGCGGCAGCCGCGCCAAAAGCCAGTGCGTCGAAAGCGGCCGCGTCGGAAACGAGCGCCACAGCCAGGAAGGCTGCGCCGGCGGCAAAGAAGGCTACCGCCGGCACGGCAACAGCGGCGGCAGCAGCTGATAAGACCGACAGTCTGCGTCGCTTGATCGGCATCGGCCCGGTCAACGAGCGGAAGCTGCACGGCCTGGGGGTTAGAACCTACGCTCAGATCGCCGCCTGGACGGCGGCGGATATCAAGCGGATCGAAGACGTTCTCCAGTTCGACGGCCGCATCGAGCGTGAGCGCTGGATCGAGCAGGCGAAACTGCTTGCCGCCGGCGACGAGAAGGAATTCGCGCGCCGCTTCCCGACCGCGGGGACCGCGAGCAACACCTGAATTGCCTGCCAGCATCGAGCACTGGCGGCGCCTTGAGGTGCCGCCAGTTTGCTTTTGCACCAAGGCTGCCTTTGCGTCCTGAGACGCCGCGCTCTCGATTGCGCGCGATCGAGCCCCCATATAGAGCGATAGCTGGCGTCATCGACCGCAGCATCCGAGTCCCATGTCCCTGCCCTCTGCAATTTTCCGGAATGACGAGCGCGCCCATCAGCTCGTTTTCGACGGCCCGGCCGGCATCATCGTGGCGCACGAGGCGGAGGATTTCCTGCCGGCGCTGGAAATTGCGCAGGCCGCGCATGACGCCGGCAAATGGCTGGCCGGCTATTTCTCCTACGAGGCCGGCTACCTGCTCGAACCGAAGCTCGTTCCGCTGCTGCCGGGCGGACGCCGCGCCCCGCTTGTCTGCCTGGGGGTCTTCGACGCGCCTGTCGAACAGGCGGTCGTGCCCAGCAACGCGCCAGCGACCAACGGTCCGATCTTCGACGCGAGGGCTGCCTGGTCTTCAGAAGACTACGCAAAACGCTTTGCGCGGCTCCACAATCACATTCGAAAGGGCGATTGCTACCAGGGCAATCTGACCTTTCCGGTGCATGCGCAGTGGTCGGGCGATCCGCTGGCCGCCTTCGACGCGCTGACCGAGCGCCAGCCGGTAAAATACGGCGCGCTGATCGCGCTCGGCGATCCGGTTGTTTTGTCGCGTTCGCCGGAACTGTTCTTCGAGGTCGACGCCGAAGGCATCATCGAAACCCATCCGATGAAAGGCACCGCCCCGCGCGGCGCGACCAAGGCGGAGGACAAGCGGCTGAAGGCGTTCTTGCTCAATGACGAGAAGAACCAGGCTGAGAACCGGATGATCGTCGATCTCCTGCGCAACGACATCTCGCTGATCAGCGAGGTCGGCACGCTGGAGGTGCCGGAGCTTTTCCGCATCGAGAGCTACCCGACCGTCCACCAGATGGTGAGCCGTGTGCGGGCCAAGCTCTTGCCCGACCTCACCATCCGCCAGATCTTCGCTGCGCTGTTTCCATGCGGATCGATCACCGGCGCCCCAAAAATCCGCGCCATGGAAATCCTGCACGATCTGGAAGCCACACCGCGCGATGTCTATTGCGGCGCCATCGGCTGGATCGCGCCCGGCGGCAGGATGCGCTTTTCGGTTGCGATCCGCACCATATCGCTCTTTTCCAGTGGCGAAGCCGTCTACAATATCGGTGGTGGCGTCGTCTTCGATTCGACGGCCGAGGAGGAGTATCAAGAGTGCCTGCTGAAAGCGCGCTACGCGACGGGAACACCGCCGATTTCGAGCTGATCGAAACCATGCGCTGGCAGCCGGGCCAGGGCTTCCTCCGTTTCGACCGCCATTTGGCACGCCTTTATGGCTCGGCAGCCGAACTGGGTTTTGCCTGCGATCCGCAGAAGGTCGGCGAGATGCTCAAGAACGCCGTCGACCGGCCGGACATAGCCTTGCGCACACGCCTCGTCCTGTCGCGCAGCGGCAAGGTGACGGTCTCGGCGCTGCCTTATGAGCCGCATGCAGCCGACAAAGTGTGGAGGCTGCAACTGGCGCGGGTGCGGCTCGATTCAAACGACACCCTGCTGCGCCACAAGACGAGTCGCCGGGACACCTATCAGCGGGCGCGAGCCGAGTATCTGATCAGCCGGGCCGACGAGGTGCTGCTGGCCAATGAGCGTGGCGAAATCTGTGAGGGCACGATCACCAATCTCTTTGCCGATTTCGGCGACGGCGCGCTGGCAACGCCGCGGCTCGATTGCGGCCTGCTGCCGGGCGTATTGCGCGGCGAATTGCTGGACGAAGGCCGCGCCCGCGAGGCAATCTACAGCTTGGATGATCTGAAGTCGGCCAAAGCGCTGTTCGTTGGCAATTCCCTGCGCGGATTGATCCCGGCGCGGCTGGGCTGAAACGCACCGAAAAGGCACCAGGCGTCACGCCCATGGCTGTGTCTCAAGCATGGTTTTCCCCTTGCGAGCTGGAGAAGATGCGTCCGGCCCGAGAAAGAATGGGCCGGACGCGCGGCAGCCGCTTGGGAGGAGCGACTATTCGCCTTCGTGGGTCTGACCGGAGCCGCCGACGGAGACGATGTTGAAGGGTTTGCCTTCGACAGCAATGTCGCCGGTTTTCTCGAACGACGTCGCGTCAACGAGACGCAGCACGCCTTTCAAAGGATCGGTGACCACGATCCTGTCGCCGGCGACAGCGACGCGCGGCCTCGGCTCGCTCCAGTGACCGTCCATCGAATAGGGATCGGTCAGCTTGAGCGAGTTTGCGATCTCCCCCTTGACCACGTCGAGCTGGTGAAGCTGGCCGTCCTCAGTGAAAACGTAAGCGAACTTGGGACGAACAGGATCGATCGCGAAATGCACGCGGCGCGTCGGAAGGCTGATCAGCCGGAATGCGTCGCTTTCGACCGTCGGATCGATCAGCACCACCTTGTCGGCGCCGTAGTTGCCGAGGAAATATTGCAGGCCCCTGCCGCCGATCAGCGTCGTCGTTTTGCCGTCCGGAAGGCTGTCTGCATAGGGCAAATGACGGATCGCGGGGGTGCCGTCGCGATGGCCGACGACAAGCAGGCCGGTCGCGCAGGCGAAAGCCAGGATATTGCCGGAAGACGCCTCGCCGTGGAGGTCGGGGCAGGCGTGGATGCCGCCGATCGGCGCGCCGGCTTCGTCAGCGACCCTGATGCCGACCGGGAGTTCATCCGGCTTTTCCCTGTTCGGCTCCGACAGGATGACATGGGAGCCATAGGCGACTGCGACGCCGTGCTGCGGCGCGTCCGTCTTCACTTCCCTGAAATCCGATTTGCCTTCCAGGACGACCTTTTCGGAGATGATACGGGCGACACCTTCGCCGTCGAAAAAAGCGGCGAAGTCTCCGTCATGCTCGACGAAATGCGACGGCTTCTTGCCTGTGATCTCGACGCCGGCGAGTTTTGGCGCTTCAACGTCGATGTCGCCGTGTTCGCCGTGGTCGTCGAAGGAAATGCCGCTCGCGATCCCGGTAACGACGCCGGCCGCGCCCTGCACGGCGAACACAGTCCGGCCGCTTTCGCTGCGATGGAGCGACGCCGGCCCTTTAATCTGGAATGTGTCGAGCTTTCCGCCATCGACCGCATCGATTACGGTCACCTTTGGATCCGCGTGATCCGAGATGAAGAGGCGCCAGGCGGTTACCTCCTCGGCATGGCCCGCACTTGCAGATAGAGACAGAAGCAGCGCGATGGCCGTGGCTGACGCCCAATTTGTCCTCACGGTATTCTCCTTGATGTTATTACATAACTGATTGCGGTCGACGAAACGGCGGATTGCTCCGCCTTTCCGTCGTGGCGCGACGATCAGCTTCCGAGGATCGCGCCTTTGATCGCCGTGATGTTGTGCCGCATCATCTCGAGATAGGTCGCGGCCGGACCGTTCTCGTCCGACAGGGCGTCGGAGTAGAGTTCACCGCCGATTTTCAGACCCGTCTCGCTGGCGATCTGCTCGATCAGGCGGGGGTTGGTGACGTTTTCAACGAAGATTGCCGAAGCCTTGTCTTGCCTGATCTGTTTGATGAGGGCCGCGACGTCGGAGGCTGAGGCCTCAGATTCGGTGGAGACGCCCTCCGGTGCGAGGAATTTTATGCCGTATTCGTGCTCGAAATACCCATAGGCGTCGTGGGAAGTGATGATCGTGCGCTTGTCCTCGGGGATCTCAGCTACAGCAGCCTTGATCTCCTCTTCCAGTGCCTCGAGCTGCTGGCCGTATGATTCGGCATTGGCCCGATAAGTGTCACAGCCGGCCGCATCGGCGGCACAGAAGGCATCGGCGATGTTCTTCACGTAGAGTTCGGCATTGTGCACCGACTGCCATGCATGGGGATCGGACTCGCCGTGATGATGGTGCCCTTCCTCATGGCCCTCTTTCGCCTCCGCGGCGTGCCCTGCCTCGCCCTTGGCGGCTTTATCCTGATCGTGGTGACCTTCTTCCTCGGTGTTGCGCAACACCTCGCCGCCTTTGGTCAATTCCACGACCGGCGCTTTCGTCGCGCTCGCTTTGACGAGACGCTGGAGGAAGCCCTCGAACTGGAGGCCGTTGACCAGCACCACGTCGGCAGAACCGACGGTGGCCGCGTCGGCCGGCTTCGGTTCGTAGACATGGGCGTCACCATTCGGGCCGACCAGCGTGATGATGTCGACACGGTCACCGCCGACATTCTTGGCGAAATCGGCAATGACCGAGAAACTGGCGACAACCTTGAGGTTCTCGGCCGCGGCCACCGACGGGATGATTGGCAACGATGTTATGACGCCCATCACGGCGGCGAGCTTCAGCGTCCTGGACATTCGATCAACTCCTTTGTTCAAGCGGTTCTGTGGGAGATGTGCCGGACGCGTGGCGAGCAGCCGCGCGTCCCGGCAGAGATGGAAGAAACGTAGATCGTGCCCGCCGAGATGATCGCCGGGCCGGACGATCCCATCGAGGTGATGCACGGCGGGACGGCTGTTGTAGCCCAGCGTCAGGTCTTGAAAGATCACACAGGCAGCCATTCGATCCATCTCCGCGGGAGCCATCAAGGTCAGCCCAGCTGTTGACGATCCGTTATGTTATGTTATCACGTTCGTCAATCGAAAACGTTATATTATAACTAACGATCACCGTTGTGCTCAAAACTGCCTGGAACACGAGGGACAGTGGATGCTTTGGATGCAACCAGCAGTTGATACTCGACGCGTTGACGCGCTCCGAGAGGCCGATAGGGGCCTACGAACTGCTTGAACTTCTTCGCCAGGAAGGGCTCCGCTCACCGCTACAGATCTATCGCGCTCTGGATCGGCTCATCGAGGAGGGCCTGGTTCACAGAATCGAGAGCCTGAGTGCGTTTGCGCTCTGCCTCCACAGCGAATGCGGCACCCATGGGCGCGCCGCTTTTGCAATCTGCGCGAATTGCGGGCGGGCAAGTGAAGTTCATGACCCAGCATTGGAGCGGGTGCTGCGCCGGATTGCCCGACGGCAGGGCTTGCGAACCAAGTCGGCCATGGTGGAGCTTTCGGGTCTCTGCAAGGCCTGCGCGCATCGATGAGACGCCCGCCTTCCGTCTCACCGGTTTCTCGGCGCGCCCGCAAGTCGACCCTGCTCTGACGAGTTCGGCGGATATCGCACTCGACCGGCTGGTGTCGTGGGGCGCTGGCGCTATCCTAAAATCGCGGCCAGGCCTATCAGCAGGATCGCGGACATCGCGGTAAAGACGGTGACGTTGACATCCCATCGCCAGCCCGCCGGTCCGGACGGCGGTCGGAAGGACAGGTAGCGTTCGTAGAGCACGCCGCAAATAGATCGGTCGCGAGAGCATTGCGACGACGCTCGGCAAGTCGTTTTGGTTCGGGCGTCCACAGCTGCACCGAGGGCGAAAATCCGCTGAACGGGTTGGCGCCCGACCGGGCAACACTCGCCGCATCTTTTCCGCGCCATTGCTGGCGCTCGACTTCGCCCAACTCGACCACAAGGCCAACTCGATCACGGGGAATGACCGCCGACCGTCAGCGACTGGTCGTCGTTCTTAACCACATGACGAATGCGGCGTAGCTCGCGGCTTTTCGCTGGTTTATGACAATGATCTGTGGTTGTAGCGCGTGGCGGTCGGGCAAAAAAATGCTCCGCTTTGCGTCTGTTTGCCCGGCTTTTCAGCCTATCTGAGGGAGTAATCAATAAAATGGCGAATGAAAACTGGCCCGTTTACGGTGAGATCACCGGCCCTGTCGTGATGATCGGCTTCGGCTCGATCGGACGGGGAACGCTGCCGCTGATCGAGCGCCATTTCAAGTTCGACAAGTCGCGCATGACGGTCATCGACCCACGCGATACCGACCGCAAGTTGCTCGACGAGCGCGATATCACCTTCATGCAGGATGCGGTGACCAAGAAGAACTATAAGAAGCTGCTGACGCCGCTGCTGACCAAAGGTGGCGGCCAGGGCTTTTGCGTCAACCTGTCGGTCGACACCGGCTCAGTGGATTTGATGCGGCTCTGTCGCGAGCTTGGTGTGCTCTACATCGATACCGTCGTCGAGCCATGGCTCGGCTTCTATTTCGACCCCAAGGCCGACAATGCCAGCCGCAGCAACTACGCGCTGCGTGAATCCATGATCGAAGAAAAGCACGCGCATCCCGGCGGGGCGACCGCAATATCCACCTGCGGCGCCAATCCAGGCATGGTCTCGTGGTTCGTCAAACAGGCGCTGGTCAGCCTCGCCACCGATCTTGGCCTCGAGTTCTCGGAGCCAGCGCAGCACGATCGCGAAGGCTGGGCCAGGCTGATGAAGAAGGCCGGCGTCAAGGGCATTCACATCGCCGAGCGCGACACACAGCGCACCAAGAAGCCGAAGCCGATGGAGGTGTTCTGGAACACCTGGTCGGTCGAAGGCTTCATCTCGGAAGGCCTGCAGCCGGCAGAGCTCGGCTGGGGCACGCATGAGAAGTGGATGCCGAAGAACGCCAAGGAGCACAAGCATGGCTCGAAGGCCGCGATCTACCTGGAGCAGCCGGGCGCCAACACGCGTGTGCGCAGCTGGTGCCCGACGCCCGGACCGCAATACGGATTCCTGGTGACGCACAACGAGTCGATTTCGATCGCCGACTTCTTCACCCTGCGCGGCAAGAAGGGCAAGGTTCAATATCGCCCCACCTGCCACTACGCCTACCACCCCTGCAACGACGCCATACTGTCGCTGCACGAGATGTTCGGTGCCGCCGGCAAGCCGCAATCCGTGCATCACGTGCTCGATGAGAACGAACTGGTCGACGGTGTCGACGAACTCGGCGTGCTGCTCTACGGACACGACAAGAACGCCTATTGGTACGGCTCGCAACTGTCGCTGACGGAAGCACGCAAGCTGGCGCCTTATCAGAACGCGACGGGCATGCAGGTCACGTCGGCAGTGCTGGCGGGCATGGTCTGGGCGCTGGAAAATCCCGAGGCCGGCATCGTCGAGGCCGACGAGATGGACTACAAGCGCTGCCTGGAAGTGCAGTCCCCCTATCTCGGGCCGATCAAGGGCTACTACACCGATTGGACGCCGCTCGATAACCGCCCTGGTCTGTTCCCGGAAGACCTCGACAAGAACGACCCATGGCAATTCCGCAACATCCTCGTTCGATAGTGCAATATCCTCGTTCGATAGCAATGTCTCACTGCCTTGCAATCGCCTGGAAATCGGGCGATTGAAGGAAGGTGGGCCAGAGCGACGTGCGTCCATTTGGACGCACAAAGTGCGCTCCAGCGCTTGAAATGTACGCATCGTGCTTTCCGAAAAATCGGATCGATTTTCGGGCCGATGCGAGAGGAGAGGATTTTGATGATGACGATTGCGCGCAAATTGCTTTCGGCCGGCATTGTCGCGGCCTCTGCCGCCTTGGCGGCGTGCACCACCGCCGGTCCAGGCGGGCCGCCTTTGGCCACGCGGAGCCCGGTCGAAGGCTCATGGATCGACGCGCAAGGCACGGGCCTGTCGACCTTCGCCGGCGGCAGCTTCAACACCGTCGCGACCGACACCGGCCAGAAACTTGCCGACGGCAGCTACACCATGACCGGCGGCACCTCGGTCGAGATCCAGGGCACTTCGCTGATCCGCCAGACGCCGATCAGCTTCAACTGCTTGTTGATCTCCACCTCGCAGCTTAATTGCACCAGCGCGAGCGGGCAGAACTTCGTGCTGACGCGACGCACCTGAGCCCATTCTGAACTGCTTCGCAAGGACGGCGGCTTCAAGCCGCCATCTTTTTTGCGCCGGCAAAGCTGTCCCCGTTTCCGCTTGCATCACCTAAAACGCGATGTGAACATGGGCAAAAGGCTGGCTGTTATGTTCCAGTCAAGCAAGGGCGTTAAACAGGTCATCCGGGAGACGAAGATGAAGAAGATCGCCGCCATTGCCGCCCTGTCGGCGTCTACGCTTGGCCTGTCGGCCGGCGTGTCCTTTGCCGACTACACGCTGAACATCCTGCACATCAACGACTGGCACAGCCGCATCGAAAGCAACAACAAATATGAATCGACCTGCTCGGCCGAAGAGGAGACCAAGGGCGAGTGCATCGGCGGCGCGGCGCGGCTGATCACGGCGATCGCCCAGGAGCGCAAGAAACTCGAGGGCCAGAACGTGCTGCTGCTCAGCGCCGGCGACAATTTCCAGGGATCGCTTTTCTACATCACCTACAAGGGCAAGACCGAAGGCGAATTCCTCAACCAGATGAAATTCGACGCCATGGCGGTCGGCAATCACGAGTTCGACGACGGCGAGGCGGCACTGGCGCCGTTTTTGGACATGATCAAGTTTCCGGTGCTCGGCGCCAACGTGAAGGCCAACGCGCAATCCAAGCTCGGTGACCGCGTGAAACCGTCGATCGTGATCGAGGTCGGCGGCCAGAAGATCGGCGTCGTCGGCGCGGTCACCAACGACACGCCGGAACTCACTTCGCCAGGCCCTAACGTCACGATCGAGGACGACGTCAAGTCGATCACATCAGAGGTCGAGAAGCTGAAGGGAGAAGGCGTCAACAAAATCATCGCGGTCACCCATATCGGCTACAAGCGAGAGCGCGACGTCGTCGCCAAGATCCCGGGTGTCGACGTGGTGGTCGGCGGCCACAGCCATTCGCTGCTGTCCAACACCGACCCCAAGGCTGAAGGCCCCTACCCGACGATGGTCGACAATCCGGACGGCTACAAGGTGCCGGTCGTCCAGGCGGCGTCCTTTTCGAAATATCTCGGCGAGTTCAAGGTCGTGTTTGACGATAACGGCGTCGTCAAGCAAGCCAGCGGCGACCCGATCTACCTCGACAAGTCGATCACGCCGGATCCCGCCGTGCTTGCCCGCGTCAAGGAGCTTGGCGCGCCGATCGAGGCGTTGAAGAACCAGGAGGTCGCCGAAACCACAAAGGCGATCGACGGCAGCCGTGAGAACTGCCGCACCCGCGAGTGCGAGATGGGCAATCTTGTCTCCGATGCCGTCCTCGACCGTGTCAAGGACCAGGGTGTCGAGATCGTCATCACGAACGGCGGCGGTCTGCGCGCTTCGATCGACCAGGGCACCGTCACCATGGGCGAGGTGCTGAACGTGCTGCCATTCCAGAACACAGTGGCGACCTTCCAGATTTCCGGCAAGGATCTGGTTGCCGGGCTAGAGAACGGTCTCAGCCAGATCGAGGACGGCGCCGGACGCTTCCCGCAGGTTGCCGGCCTGAAGTATTCATTCGACAAATCGGCCGCCCCGAATGCCGGGCGCGTCAAGTCGGTCGAAGTCATGCAAGGCGGCGCGTGGACGCCGATCAATCCGGATAAGGATTACCTGGTCGCCACCAACAACTTTGTGCGCCAGGGCGGCGATGGCTACGACGTATTCGCCGACAAGGCCAAGAACGCCTACGATTACGGTCCGGGCCTCGAACAGGTGGTCGCCGATTATCTCGGCGCGCATCGGCCCTATGCGCCGAAGCTCGATGGCCGCATCACCGAGATCGCGGCTGCCGCCGCGGCGGAACCGGCAAAGCCGGCAGAAACGGCTCCAGCCGCAACTGCGGAGCCGGCGATGCCCGAACCGCCGGCTGGTTCGGACGATATCGCCACGACGCCGCCAGCCGTCCCGGCGGAACCCGCCCCGGCAGCGCCGGCACCTGCCGAGCCGGCTAAACCGACCGAGACGGCGCCCGCGGCACCGGCTCCTGCGGCGGAATCGGCCAAACCAGCCGAGGCTGCGCCTGCCGAGCCGGCAAAGCCGGCCGAGGCAACACCGACCGAAAGCAGCCATGTGATCGTTGCCGGCGATACCTATTGGGACCTGGCGGAGAAGGCCTATGGCGATGGCGCCAAGTGGAAAACGATCTCCGACGCCAACAAGGACTACGAGCCGCGCCGCCTTCCCGTCGGCGCAACCTTGACCATCCCGGCCGCAAACTAAATTCTTCCGTCATTGCTGGAAAACCCGTGCGGGTAACCGGGCGGGTTTTCTGCTTTCGCCCCTAATGCATGTCGCGCAAAAGTGTGCAGCGGTTTTGCGATAACGACATGCATAAAACAACAACCTAAAGCGCGTCGCGTGAGGCGGGTCAAATGCGACGCGCTTTTAGGGTAAGATAGGGTGCGGCCAGACGCTGCATTGAAAACCGGCGCAGCATCGCTAGTTTCGCGCGGTGTCCGGAGATCCCTAATGACGCTTTCCAACCCTGTCGATCCCAAGGCCGCGGCGGCGAAGGGCCTCGGCCCGCAGCCGGCAGGACAGCCGCCGGTCGGGGCGGGCAGGATCGGCGTCATGCTGGTTAATCTCGGCACGCCCGACGGCACCGAGTTTAGGCCGATGTGGCGCTACCTCAGGGAATTCCTGTCCGATCCGCGCGTCATCGAGCTCAACAAGGCGATCTGGTACCCGATCCTCTACGGGCTGGTTCTCACCACACGGCCGAAGAAGTCGGGCGCGAACTATGCCAGGATCTGGAACCGGCAGCGCGATGAATCGCCGCTGCGCACCTACACCCGCGCCCAGAGCGAAAAGCTGACCGAGGCGGTGCGCGACCTGCCCGACGTTATCGTCGACTGGGCGATGCGTTACGGCAATCCGTCGACCGAGAGCGTCGCCAAAGGGTTGGTCGCGCAAGGCTGCGACCGCATTCTGTCTTTTCCGCTCTATCCGCAATATTCCGCGACCACGACCGCGACCGCCAACGACCAGCTGTTTCGCGCGCTGATGAAGATGCGCCGCGCCCCGGCGATCCGCAGCGTGCCGCCCTACTATGCCGAACCGGTTTATGTCGAGGCGCTTGCCCGTTCAATCGAGCGCCATCTGGCGACGCTCGATTTCGAGCCGGAGGTGGTCATCGCCTCCTATCACGGCATTCCGAAACCCTATTCCGACAAGGGTGACCCCTATCAGGCCCATTGCCTGGAGACGACCCGGCTGCTGCGGGAAAAGCTCGGCTGGGATGAGAAGAGGCTGATCACCACATTCCAGTCGCGCTTCGGTGCTCAGGAATGGCTGCAGCCCTACACCGACAAGACGGTCGAGAAATTAGTCGGAGAAGGCGTGAAATCGATCGCCATCGTCAATCCGGGCTTTTCTGTCGACTGTATCGAGACGCTGGACGAGATCGGCAGAGAGGCGGCCGAGACCTTCCATCACGCAGGCGGCGAAAAGTTCGCACACATCCCGTGCCTCAACGACAGTGCCGAGGGCATGGCGGTGATCGAGGCGATGGTGCGGCGCGAACTGTCGGGCTGGATTTGAAGCGGACATAATCGAGCGCCGCTAGCCCAGCCGCCCATACGCCGACAATTCGCGATCACCCGATTGTAACATTTCTGAAACACACTTAAGTGTTTGGTGAAGTCGGTTGCGTTGAAACGTCTACCGCATCGGCGGAAAATCGGAATCGATTTTCGGAAAGCACGATGCGCAGGTATAAAAGTTAGAGCGTACTTTGTGCGTCCAGTGGACGCGCGTCGCTCTAATGTGCTCGGCATCTGAGGGAGGGCCAAATGGATTTCAGTGGTTTCGATATCGCGCTTCTTGTTCTTGTCGCTCTTGTCGTGCTCGTGCTTTTCAAAGGCATCCGGACAATCCCGCAAGGCTACAATTATACCGTCGAACGCTTTGGCCGCTATACCAAGACATTGAGCCCCGGCCTTAACCTCATCGTGCCGTTCGTCGACCGCATCGGCGCCAAGTTGAACATGATGGAGCAGGTGCTCGACGTCCCGACCCAGGAGATCATCACCCGCGACAACGCCACCGTCGCCGTCGACGGCGTCGCCTTCTACCAGGTGCTCAACGCCGCGCAGGCCGCCTACCAGGTCGCTGGGCTGGAGAACGCCATCCTCAACCTGACGATGACCAACATCCGTACCGTGATGGGCTCGATGGACCTCGACGAGCTTTTGTCGAACCGCGACGCCATCAACGAACGCCTGCTGCGCGTCGTCGACGAGGCCGCGCATCCCTGGGGCATCAAGATCACTCGTGTCGAGATCAAGGACATCAACCCGCCGGCCAATCTCGTCGAATCGATGGGTCGCCAGATGATGGCCGAACGCAACAAGCGCGCGCAGATCCTTGACGCCGAAGGCCTCAAGCAGTCGCAGATCCTGGAAGCCGAGGGCCGCAAGGAAGCCGCCTTCCGCGACGCCGAGGCGCGCGAACGCTCCGCCGAGGCCGAGGCCCGCGCCACGCAGGTGGTGTCGGAAGCGATCTCCAAGGGCGACGTGCAGGCGCTCAACTACTTCGTCGCGCTGAAATACACCGAAGCGCTGACCAGGATCGGCTCAGCCACAAACAGCAAGGTTGTGCTGATGCCGATGGAAGCTTCGTCGCTCATCGGCACGCTCGGCGGTATCGGCGAGATCGCCAAGGAAGTCTTCAGAGGCGACGGCACTGCCGGCACGCCGCGGCAAGCCGCCCGCCCGCCCGTAGTTCGCCCGAGCGAGAGCTGAGGCCGACCCCATGTTTGACCGCATCATTTCGGAACTCGGTCCCTGGAACTGGATGGTTCTCGGCTTCATTCTCCTCGTAATGGAGGTCGTCGCACCGGGCATCTTCATGCTGTGGATCGGCATCGCCGCATTGCTGATCGGTGCAGTCTCCCTGCTCATCTGGGACGCAGGTTTCTGGACCTGGCAGGTCCAGGTTCTCGCTTTCCTGGCGATGTCGCTGGTTTCAACCTATGTCGGCAAGAGACTGGCGGGCGGACGCCACGACCCGACAGACCAGCCACTGCTCAACCGCCGCGGCGAACAGATGATCGGCAGGAAGGCGACACTTGCCGAGCCGATCAAGGACGGGCGCGGCCGCATTAAGCTGGGCGACACGCTATGGCGCGTCTCAGGCCCCGATCTGCCGGCCGGCACACAGGTGCGCGTGACGGGCGCGGCCGACACCGATCTGGAACTGACGGTCGAGGCGGTTTAGGACCGATCCCACCGATCTCGGCGGGGCGACTTTTCAAACAGGCCTGAGCCTCTGTCAGAGACTGTTTCGAAATTCGCTCTGGCGAGTCATATGGTGGTGGTTTCGAGAACCGGCGCGCAGCGGACATTAGAGCGCTGCGCGTCCAATTGGACGCGCAAAGGACGCTCTAACACTTTGCATTTGCGCATGATCCTTTCCGGGAAACCGAAATCGGTTTCCGGGGTCATGCGCTGGTCCGTGAGCACCGGAAGCGCAGAAAACGCCATCAGATGGCCGCCAGAGTAGAGTTTCCAAACGGGCTCTCAGGCCGCGCCGATGCGCAGCAGATCGTGCAGATGGACAAGTCCGACCGGCCGTCCGCCCTCGACAACCATCAGGCTGGAGATGGCCGAATTGTTGATCGTCTGCAGCGCCGTCGCAACCAGCGTATCCGGTCCGGCCGTCTTCGGCTCCTTGGTCATGACCTGATCGACGCTCATCGCCAAAAGGTTGCTGCCGATGTGGCGCCTGATGTCGCCGTCGGTGATAATGCCGATCAGCGCACCATCCGCAGCGGTTATCGCCACGCAGCCGAACCCCTTGCGCGACAATTCGAGGATCGCTTCGTGCATTCCGGTGCCGGAAGGCACCAGCGGCAGCCTGTCGCCGACATGCATGATGTCGCGGATCTGCGTCAGATTGGCGCCAAGTTGCCCGCCGGGATGGAAGGTGCGGAAATGATCCGGCGTGAAGCCGCGCGCTTCGAGCAACGCGATGGCCAGCGCATCGCCGATCACCAGTTGCAGCAGCGTCGATGTCGTCGGCGCCAGGCCATGCGGGCAGGCTTCCGGCGCACGCGGCAGCAAAAGCACCACATCGGCCGCGCGCGCCAGCGCCGATCGCTCTCCGGCGGTGACCGCGATCAGCGGAATCGAGAAGCGCCTGGAATAGGCGATGATGCCCTTGAGTTCCCGGCTCTCGCCCGACCACGACATGGCGATGATGGCATCGTCCCTGGCGATCATGCCGAGGTCGCCGTGATTGGCTTCGGCAGGATGGACGAAGAAAGCCGGCGTGCCGGTCGAGGCGAGCGTCGCGGCGATCTTTGAGCCGATATGGCCGCTCTTGCCGACGCCGGTGACGATGACGCGGCCCTCGATCTGCGACACCATGTCGACGGCGCGCGCGAACGGTTCGGTCAATCCGTTTTCGAGCGCGGCCGCCAGCGCCGCGACACCGGCCTGCTCGGTCGCTACCGTTCTGAGCGCCGAGGCGATCGAAGCTTGCCCGTCGAACCGCTTCTTGTCTTGGGATCCCGCATGCATGGCTGATGCGATTAGCGCTTTGCTGCGCGCCTGTCCAACGGAATTGCCATCCAGCGGGGCTTTAAACCAACGCCGCCTCAACCCTCCATTAACCATCCCTATTTACGGTTCGGTAAGTATGGCGCGCGGGCGCCGCGCAAGCAGTGGTGGCAATGTCCGGGGCCCAGCATGAAAAGAAAGGAAGGCGAAACGGCAAGGCGGTCTACGCCTTGCTGTTGGCGACCAGCGTCTTCGCCTTGCTGCGGCCTGCGCAGCCCTATGCCCAGGTAGCCGAGCTGCGCGGCGAGGTTTCGGAATCAGCGATTCTGGACGACCAGCAGCGCGAAACCAGGCAATTGAGCATGGCCAGCGCCCAGGATCAGACGGCACGGGCCGACGCAGCCATCCAGGGCAATACACCGGCGCCGACCTATCAGCCGGCCAGCCCGGGCGCCGTGCAGGACGACGACACGGCACCCGCGACCGGCAGCATTTTTGATCCGCTGGAAGCCACCGACGATGCGTTTGCGGACACGCCCGCTCCAATCCCGCCGCGCCGGCCATCGAGCGCAACGCAACGCGCGGACGATCAAGACTTGGCCGCCGAGGCCGCCGCAGCGACTGCAGCCACGACGGATGACACGGACACCGGCGAAACTGACCAGGACGCCACCAATCCCCGTGCCGTGACCATTGATTCCGCCGACAGGCAGCAGCTCGATCCGGGCGCCGAGCGCGCCGAAGCTATCGAAGGTCAGGACGAGAGTGCCGAGGACGACCCGTTCGCCGCCACCGGCATCAAACTCGGCTCCTTCGTGATCAGGCCGACGCTCGAGCAAGGCCTGACGGCGTCGTCGAATGCCGATTCAAGCACCGAAGGCAAACCGGCCCTGCTGTCCGAAACGGCGCTGCGCTTCAATGCCATCTCCGACTGGCGGGAGAATTCGGCTGTCATCGACGGCTATGGCATCTTTCTCAAGACCATATCGGGCGACGAGGTTCAGGAGGCACGGGGCCGTGTCGACGGCACGCTCAATGTCGACCTCGACAACGATCTGCGCGCTATCGCCAGCCTTGGTTACGAGGCGGCGCCGGAATCGGCTTCGTCGCCGGTCGTCATCGAAGGCACCGTCGAGCAGCCGGTGCGCCAGAGCATTAACGGCAGCCTCGCGGTCGAGAAGGATGCCGGCAAGATGCGCTTCGCCCTGACCGGCGCAGTCGAACACGACATCTACGGCGACGCCAAGCTTTCGACGGGCGGAACGCTGTCGCAGAAAGACCGTGACTCGACGCTCTATACCGCCACCTTGCGCACCGGCTACGAGATTTCCCCCGCTATCACCCCCTTCACCGAAGTCGAAATCGGCCGCCGGGTCTATGATTTGCGCGTCGACACCAATGGTTTCGAACGATCCTCGACGGGGCTTGGGGTTCGGGCCGGCGCCGAGCTCGACCTCGGCGAGAAGCTTGCCGGCGAATTCTCGGCCGGCTGGCTGCGGGAGGCGATCGACGACGACCGGCTGCCGGCAATTTCGGGTGCCACGGTGAACGCCGACCTCAGATGGTCGCCGGAACGCGGCACCACGATCGGCCTCATCGGACAAACGACCGTCGAGGGCACGACAACCCCCGACGAAAGCGGCGACATCCTTTACTCCGGCCTCCTGACGGGCGAGCGGGAAATCCGTGCCAACCTGATCGGGAACGCAGCTCTCGGCGTGGGCTGGCGCGACTACGTCGGGTCCGACGGCCATGATCTGATACTGAGCGCCGAGGCCGGACTGACATGGTGGCTGAACCGGTATGCCGGACTGACCACCCGCGCCAGAACTGAAAAACAGACCAGCAACCTGGAGGGCCGCGACTACACCGCCCACAGCATCTTCGTCGGGGTGAAGCTGCAGCCGTAAGGCAGCCGTTAAAGGTCTGGGGTATCTCGAGTTTTCGGGTCAGGCGGTGGCGAGAACGGTGGCTTCGATCACCTGAACGCAGCCTACATCGAGGTATGCGAGGGCCGGAAGCGCAGGAAAACCGCCGTTCCCCGGCCGGCTGACTATCGATATACCTAAATTAGAACGCCGCGCCCCGTTGCTCTGACGGTTTCATCTCGTCGAGAAGCTTGCGGATAACGCCCGCCATGCGGCCGTTTATGTCGCTGCGCCACAGCGCGAAGGCGACGTTGGCCTCGACAAAGCCTTCCGGCGATCCGCAATCGAAGGTGCGCCCTTGGTAGTGGCAGCCATAGAAGGGCTGTTGCTTCTCCAGCTTCAGCATCGCATCGGTGAGCTGGATCTCGTTGCCGGCGCCCTTCTCCTGGCCCTCGAGAATCCCAAATATCTCCGGCTGCAGGATGTAGCGCCCGTTGATGTATAGGTTGGAGGGCGCCGTGCCGGCCTTCGGCTTCTCCACCATGCCGGTGATGCGGAAACCGTGATGCGTATCCTCGCCACGGCCGACTATGCCATATTTATGGGCCTCGGCGGGGTCGCATTCCTGAACCGCGACGATGTTGTTGCCGGTCTCGGCATAAAGCTCGACCATCTCCTTCATGCAGCTTTTTTCCGACTGCATGATCATGTCAGGCAAAAGCAGCGCGAAGGGCTCGTCGCCGACCAGCTCGCGGGCGCACCAGACGGCATGGCCGAGGCCAAGCGGTACCTGCTGGCGCGTGAAGCTGGTCTGTCCCGGCGAGGGTTGCAGCCGCTGCAGGCGGGCGAGCTCGTCGTCCTTGCCGCGCTGGGCGAGCGTGTCATAGAGTTCGAACTGGACGTCGAAATGGTCCTCGATGACCGCCTTGTTGCGGCCGGTCACGAAGATGAAATGCTCGATGCCGGCTTCGCGTGCCTCGTCGACCACATATTGGATGACTGGCCTGTCGACGACCGTCAGCATTTCCTTGGGTATGGCCTTGGTGGCCGGGAGAAAACGCGTGCCGAGACCGGCGACCGGGAAAACTGCCTTGCGAACTCTCTTCATGCTGTCAATTATCCGCTTCTAAGCCTGTTCGGCAATCCCGCCTCGAGACATTTTCGTGCCGGAATCTAGGATTATGGAACGGCTGGTCAGAAAAAAATTTGTAGTCCGTAAAGCACCAACCCGCCTTTTCGTTCCCAACGGCACCTATGGTAAACTAAATGCTAACCGGGTTCGGCGATGAATGATCTTCCTGTGATGAAGAAGGAGGAAAAGATGTCCGTTCGCAACGCCGCAACGCGCTTCACAAGCTTCGTTGCGGCCGCCAGCCTGTCGCTTGCCTTGCTGTTGCCCACCGGATCGGCTTTTGCCGACGCCGGTTTCCGGCAATGGGTGGCGAGTTTCCGCGCCACCGCGGTGCGGAGCGGCGTTTCCGGCGCCGTTTACGACCGCGCATTCGAGGGCATCAGCGATGCCGACCCGGTCGTGCTGGAAAAAGCGCGTTATCAACCCGAATTCACCGCCCCCGCCTGGGACTATTTCGACAACCGCGTCCACGACCAGTCGGTCGCTGTTGGCCAGCAGATGGCCAGGAAGTGGAAGCCGTGGCTGGACAGGATCGAGGCAAAATACGGCGTCGACCGTCATATCCTGCTGGCCATCTGGTCGATGGAATCGAACTACGGCGAAATCCTAAAGCGCGACGATGTCATGCGCAATGTCGTGCGTTCGCTGGCAACGCTTGGCTATGCCGATTCGAGACGATCGAAATTTGCCCGCACCCAGTTGATCGCGGCGCTGAAAATCCTGCAAAGGGGCGACATCGATAAAAGCCACCTCAGCGGCTCATGGGCCGGCGCCATGGGCCATACCCAATTCATTCCCACCAGCTATCAGGCCTATGCGGTCGATATGGACGGCGACGGCAAGCGCGACATCTGGAATTCGATTCCCGATGCATTGGCAACGGCCGCCAATCTGCTCAGGAAGAACGGCTGGCAGGCCGGCAAGACCTGGGGCTATGAAGTCAGCCTTCCCGACGGAAAGAAGTTCCCGGCCGGATCGAAGTCACTGTCGCAATGGCAAGCGCTGGGTGTCACGCGTGTCAACGGCAAGCCGTTCAAGAATAGTGCGGAGAAGGCCACGCTGAAGGTGCCAGGCGGCCGCGGCGGCCCGGCTTTCCTGATGATCAAGAATTTTTCGGTCATCAAGCGCTACAACAATGCCGACAAATACGCGGTTGCCGTTGGCCTTCTTGCCGACGGAATCGCCGGCTATGGTGGGCTTGTACAGGACTGGAAACGGCCTTTCACGAAGCTCTCCTTCGAGGAGAGGCAAGAGCTTCAGCAGCGGCTTTCCCAGTACGGCTACTATGACGGCAAGTTCGACGGCAAGATCGGCGAGGGATCGAAAGCCGCCATCATGGCCTTCCAGGCGAAGGCTGGCTTGACCCAGGACGGACATCCGAGCATGGAAGTGCTCAAATGGCTCAGGCAGAACTAGCCTCGCATAGGCAGACCTGGAGCATCGGACCCAAACCGGTTTCGGGGAAATCCGATGCTCAAAAAAGATAGAGCGGCGGCACAATTGTATTAGAGTCCGGCGCTCTTAAGGGATGGAGACGGTAATTGGTTTCGGCTGCGCGTATCCGTGTGATCCTTCGTCGCGTGCCGATCCTGATTCTGGCTATTGCCGTTCTGGCCGTCAGCACTGCCGCCGTCTTTCACACGCCGGCCGTGGCGCAGGAAGAACAAAGGCGTGGCTGGTCGCTGCGCGACTTGTTGTTTCTGCGCCGAAGCGAGCGGGTGGAACCGCCGCGACTGATTCAGCCGCGACAGATTCAGAGGATCGGGCCACGGAAGCCAAAAGCCAGAAAGGCCCGTGCGGCGCCGCGCCGGCCGGCTGAGCCGGCAGCCCCCATCGTCGAGAAGGCGCCGGATGCCCGCACCGTTCTGGTGGTCGGCGATTTCATGGCGAGCGGCCTCGCCGAAGGTCTCGACACCGCCTTTGCCGAAAACACCAAGGTCAGGATCGTCGTCCGCAGCAACGGTTCGTCGGGTTTCGTGCGTGACGATTTCTACAACTGGCCCGAACAGATCAAGGCGCTGATCGAGACCGAAAAGCCGGCGGCCGTGATCGTCATGCTGGGCTCCAACGATCGGCAGCAAATGCGCGTGAACGGTGAACGCGAACAGCCGCGGTCCGAAGCCTGGACCAAGGAATACGAACGCCGCACCGAAGCGTTCGGCAAGGCCATTGCGTCGGCCAAAGTGCCGTTTCTGTGGGTCGGCATGCCGGCCTTCAAGGCGCCGAAGATGACCTCCGACATGCTGGCTTTCAATGACATCTACCGCTCGACGGCCGAAAGTCACGGCGGCGAATTCGTCGACATCTGGGACGGTTTCGTCGACGAGGACGGCGCCTTTGTCACCAGCGGACCTGATATCAACGGCCAGCCGGCGCGCCTGCGCACCGACGACGGCATCTATGTGTCGAAAGCCGGCAAACGCAAGCTCGCCTTCTATGCCGAAAAACCCTTGATGAAGATCCTTGGAATGACCGCGCCCACGGGCACACCGGCAGCTTACGCGCCAACGGGCGCTCCCGTCGAGGCGCCGGCACCGGCACCCATGGCCGTCGATCGCACCGTGCCGATGCTGCTCAACGATCCGGCGCTCGATGGCGGTTCTGAACTTCTCGGCGCCGCATCGCCGGCGAAGGCGGACAGGCCCGGCGAAAAACTCGTCGTCGAGGGCAAGGCATCAGCTGCTTCGCCCGGCCGCGCCGACGATTTTTCCTGGCCGCCCAAGGGACAGCCTGCGGCGGCGGCCGCTGGAAGCGACACGACGACGGCAATCAATCCTTGATACAGGCTCTGAGACCGTTTCGAAACTCGCTCCGCTCCTGTGAGTCATATGAGGGTGTTTTCGAGAACCGGAGCGGAGCGTACATTTGAGTACGTGAGCACCGGCCTACGCCGGCCGTAGCTTTGACTGCCACGACCGCTCACAAGTGCTTCGGCCGGCGAAGGCCGGAAGCGCAGAAAACGCCCTCAGATGGCCGCGGGAGTAGAGTTTCCAAACGGTCTCAGCGCGGCAGCACGCTCGATCCCATCAGCGCCTCGTCGATCGAACGAGCCGCCTGCCGGCCCTCGCGGATCGCCCAGACGACCAGCGATTGACCGCGGCGCACATCGCCCGCCGCATAGAGCTTTTCGACGCTGGTCTTGTAGTCGCGGTCATTGGCCTCGACGTTGTTCGAGCGGCGGCTGTCGATAGCGATCTTCATCTGGCCAGCCAGCTCCGACACCGGTCCGACGGTAGCCGGCCCGGCAAAGCCGATGGCGATGAAGGCGAGATCCGCGCGGATGACGAATTCCGTGCCGACGATCGGCTTGCGCTTTTCATCGACCTCGCAGCATTTGACGCCGGTCAACGCGCCGTCCTCGCCGATGAATTCGAGCGTCGCCACCTGGAACTCGCGCTCGGCGCCTTCGGCCTGCGAGGACGAGGTGCGCATCTTCGTCGCCCAGTAAGGCCAGACCGAGAGCTTGTCTTCCCTTTCCGGCGGCTGCGGCCGGATGTCGAGCTGGGTGACGCGCACGGCGCCCTGACGGAAGGCGGTGCCGACGCAGTCGGAGGCGGTGTCGCCGCCGCCGACGACGACGACATGCTGGCCGCCGGCGACGATCGGCGGCGAGGGCCACGCCACCGACTGGATCGGCTCACCGCCGATGCGCTTGTTCTGCTGCACCAGATAGGGCATCGCGTCATGCACGCCGTCGAGATCGTCACCGGGAATGTTGGCCGGGCGCGGCGTTTCCGAACCGCCGCAATAGAGCACAGCATCGTATTCGGCGAGCAGCTGCGCCACCGATCTGTCGACGCCGACATTGACGCCGCAATGGAAGCTCACGCCCTCGCCTTGCATCTGCTCGATGCGCCGGTCGATATAGTGCTTCTCGATCTTGAAGTCGGGGATGCCGTAGCGCATCAGCCCGCCCGGCCGGCTCTCGCGCTCAAAGACGTGGACGTCGTGGCCGGCGCGGCCAAGCTGCTGGGCGGCGGCCATGCCGGCCGGCCCCGAGCCAATGACGGCGACGCGCTTGCCGGTCTTCTTTTCCGGCGGGTAGGGCCGGATATGACCGGTTTCATAGGCCTTGTCGGCTATCGCCTGCTCGATCGTCTTGATGGCGACCGGAATGTCCTCGAGGTTCAGCGTGCAGGCTTCCTCGCAAGGTGCCGGACAGATGCGGCCGGTGAATTCCGGGAAATTGTTGGTCGAGTGCAGGTTGCGGATCGCATTGTCCCAGTCGCCATTGTAGACGAGGTCGTTCCAGTCCGGGATCTGGTTGTGGACCGGGCAGCCGGTCGGCCCGTGGCAGTACGGAATGCCGCAATCCATACAGCGCGCGGCCTGTTTCTCGACCTCCTTATCCGACATCGGCAGCGTGAACTCGCGAAAATGCCGGATGCGGTCGGAAGCCGGCTGATACTTGTGCACCTGCCGGTCGATCTCGAGAAACCCTGTTACCTTGCCCATAGTCCAGTCCCTGCTGTCCAGATGGCGCGCTCGACGACGCACCCGTTAACCTCATAAGGCAGCCATGGCAACCTTCAGTCCGAGGCCAGGATTGTTGATTAAGGCGTCGCCCGGGAAGCCTGGCTTCCCGGCAACTCCCAAAGCCTATTCCGCCGCCACGCCCATGCGCATGCGTTCCATTTCGATCAGCGCGCGGCGGTATTCGACCGGCATGATCTTCCGGAATTTCGGCCGGAAAGTCGCCCAGTTGTCGAGGATCTCGCGGCCTCGCACCGAACCCGTGTAATGGACGTGGTTCGAGATCAGCTGATAGAGCCGCTCCTCGTCATGGCTGGTCATGTCGCCGGACACGTCGACGCGGCCTTTGTGGTCGAGATCGCCGCCATGATGGAGCAGTTTCTCCATCAGGTCGTCTTCTTCGGGAACGGGTTCAAGTTCGACCATCGCCATGTTGCAGCGCTCGGCGAAATCACCTTCCTCGTCGAGCACATAGGCGACACCGCCCGACATGCCGGCGGCGAAGTTGCGGCCGGTCTGGCCGATGACGACGACAATGCCGCCGGTCATGTACTCGCAGCCATGGTCGCCAACGCCTTCGACGACGGCGGCCACGCCTGAATTGCGAACCGCAAAACGCTCACCTGCAACGCCGCAGAAATAGGCCTCGCCTTCGGTTGCGCCGTAGAGCACGGTGTTGCCGACGATGATCGACTCCGCTGCAACGATCTTCGTGTTCTCCGGCGGGCGGATGACGATGCGTCCACCCGACAGGCCCTTGCCGACATAGTCATTGGCCGCACCGACCAGCTCGAACGAAACCCCCCGCGCCAGGAAGGCGCCAAAGGACTGGCCGGCGGTGCCGGTGAGCTTCACCGAGATCGTGTCCTCACGCAGGCCCTTGTGCTTGAAGCGCTTTGCCACTTCGCCGGACAGCATGGCGCCGGTGGAACGGTCGACATTGCGGATCGGCAGCTCGATGCTGACCGGCTGCCTGGCTTCTAGTGCCGGCTTGGCGAGCTCGATCAGCCTGCGGTCGAGCACGTCGTCGATCGGATGCTTCTGCCGCTCGGTCCAGTGCACCGCCTCGTGTGGGGCATCCGGCTTGAAGAACATCTTGCTGAAATCGAGCCCGCGCGCCTTCCAGTGCTGGATCAGCGCCCGCTTCTCCAAGAGTTCGGTGTCGCCGATGATCTGGTCGAGATGGGTGTAGCCCATCTCGGCGAGCAGCGCCCGCACCTCTTCCGCCACATAGAAGAAGAAGTTGATGACGTGTTCCGGCGTGCCCTTGAAACGCTTGCGCAACACCGGATCCTGCGTCGCGACGCCGACCGGGCAGGTGTTGAGATGGCACTTGCGCATCATGATGCAGCCGGCCGCGATCAGTGGCGCGGTCGAGAAGCCGAATTCGTCGGCGCCAAGCAATGCACCGATGACGACGTCTCGACCGGTGCGCAGGCCGCCATCGACCTGCAGCGCGACGCGCGACCTGAGGCCGTTGAGCACCAGCGTCTGGTGCGTCTCGGCAAGGCCCATTTCCCACGGGCTGCCAGCGTGCTTGAGCGAGGTCAGCGGCGATGCGCCGGTGCCGCCGTCATAGCCGGAAATGGTGATGTGATCGGCGCGCGCCTTGGCGACACCGGCCGCAACCGTGCCGACACCGACTTCGGACACCAGCTTGACCGACACATCCGCCGCCGGATTAACGTTCTTAAGGTCGTAGATGAGCTGCGCCAGATCCTCGATCGAATAGATGTCGTGGTGCGGCGGCGGCGAGATCAGGCCGACGCCGGGCGTCGAATGCCTGACCTTGGCAATGGTGGCATCGACCTTGTGGCCGGGCAGCTGACCGCCCTCGCCGGGCTTTGCGCCTTGCGCGACCTTGATCTGCATCACATCGGAATTCACCAGATATTCCGCCGTCACGCCGAACCGCCCGGAAGCGACCTGCTTGATCGCCGACCGCTCGGGGTTCTTGCCGCCGCCCGGCAGCGGCAGGTAGCGGTCGGCCTCTTCGCCGCCCTCGCCGGTGTTCGACTTGCCGCCGATCGTGTTCATGGCGCGCGCCAGCGTGGTGTGCGCTTCCCTGGAAATCGAGCCGAAGGACATCGCACCGGTCGAGAACCGCTTGACGATATCGGCCGCCGACATAACCTCGTCGAGCGCGACCTTCTTGCGGCCGGTTTCTTCGGCGAACCTGATCTTGAACAGGCCGCGAATGCTCTGCGCCCGCGCCGCCTCGCTATCGATCTGAGCGGAATAGTCCTTGAACGTCTCCCACGACCCTTGGCGCACGGCATGCTGTAGGGTGGCCACGGCATCCGGTGACCAGATATGCGCTTCGCCGCGCATGCGGAACATGTATTCGCCGCCGACCTCGAGGCTGTTGCGCAGCACCGGGTCGTTGCCGAAGCCGTCGGCGTGGCGGCTGACCGTCTCGGCCGCGATCTCCTCCAGCCCGACGCCTTCGATCAGCGTCGCGGTGCCGGTGAAATACTTCTGCACGAAATCGGTCTTCAGCCCGATCGCGTCGAAGATCTGCGCGCCGCAATAGGACTGGTAGGTCGAGATGCCCATCTTCGACATCACCTTGAGAATGCCCTTGCCGATCGACTTGATGTAGCGGGAGACGACCTCATAGGCGTCGACCTCGGCCGGCAGCTCGCCGCGCTTGTGCATGTCGAGCAGCGTGTCGAAGGCCAGGTAAGGATTGATCGCCTCGGCGCCGTAGCCGGCAAGGCAGCAGAAATGATGCACCTCACGCGGCTCGCCGGACTCGACGACGAGCCCCACCGACGTGCGCAATCCCTTGCGGATCAGATGATGGTGGACCGCCGCCGTCGCCAGAAGTGCCGGAATGGCGATGCGGTCCGGCCCGAGCTGACGATCGGACAGGATGATGATGTTGTAGCCGCCGGCGACCGCCGCTTCAGCGCGCTCGCACAGCCGGTCGATGGCGCCCTGCATGCCGGCCGCACCTTCGTTCGAAGCATAGGTGATGTCGATCGTCTTGGTGTCGAAACGGTCCTCGGTATGACCGATGGAGCGGATCTTCTCCAGATCGCCATTGGTCAGGATCGGCTGGCGCACTTCGAGCCGCTTGCGACGCGAATTGCCGACGAGGTCGAAGATGTTGGGCCTCGGCCCGATGAAGGACACCAGGCTCATCACCAGTTCCTCGCGGATCGGGTCGATCGGCGGATTGGTGACCTGGGCGAAGTTCTGCTTGAAATAGGTGTAGAGCAGCTTCGATCTGTCCGACATCGCCGAAATCGGCGTGTCGGTGCCCATCGAGCCGACCGCTTCCTGGCCGGTGGTTGCCATCGGCGACATCAACAGCTTGGTGTCTTCCTGGGTGTAGCCGAACGCCTGCTGGCGATCGAGCAGGCTGACGTCCCTGCGCAGCGCGCGCGGCTCGACCGGCTTCAGGTCTTCAAGGATGAGTTGGGTGTTGGCGAGCCAGCTCTTGTAGGGATGCCTGGTCGCGATCTCCGACTTGATCTCCTCATCGGAAACGATGCGGCCCTTCTCCAGGTCGATCAACAGCATGCGGCCGGGCTGCAGCCGCCACTTCTTGACGATCCTTTCCTCCGGCACCGGCAGCACGCCGGCTTCCGAAGCCATGATGACGCGATCGTCGTCGGTGACGATGTAGCGCGCCGGGCGCAGCCCGTTGCGGTCGAGCGTTGCGCCGATCTGGCGGCCGTCGGTAAAAGCTACTGCGGCCGGTCCGTCCCACGGCTCCATCAGGGCGGCGTGGTATTCGTAAAAGGCCTTGCGATCCTGATCCATCAACTTGTTGCCGGCCCAGGCTTCCGGGATCAGCATCATCATCGCATGGGCGAGCGAGTAGCCGCCCTGCGTCAGGAATTCGAGCGCATTGTCGAAACAGGCGGTGTCCGACTGCCCCTCATAGGAGATCGGCCACAGCTTGGAGATGTCGTTGCCGAACAGTTCGGAATCGACCGAGGCCTGCCGCGCCGCCATCCAGTTGACGTTGCCGCGCAGCGTGTTGATCTCGCCATTGTGGGCGACCATGCGATAGGGATGCGCCAGCTTCCACGACGGGAAGGTGTTGGTCGAGAAACGCTGGTGGACGAGGATCAGCGCCGTCTCGAAACGCGGATCGGTCAGATCCTTGTAATAGGCGCCGACCTGATAGGCCAGGAACATGCCCTTGTAGACGATGGTCCGCGATGACATCGACACGACGTAGAAGCCATTATCGACGCCCTTGGTCTCTTCATGGATACGACCGGAAATGACCTTGCGCAGGATGTAGAGCCGCCGCTCGTAATCATCGTCGCTCTCGATCTCGGCGCCACGACCCAAAAACACCTGCCGCTGGACCGGTTCGGAAGCAGCGATATCAGGCGCCTTTGACAGCAATGAATTGTCGACCGGCACATCGCGAAAGCCGAGCAGCGGCTGGTCTTCAAGCTGCGCCACCTCGGCGATGATGCCTTCGATATGCGCCTGAAGCTGAGGATCGCGCGGCATGAACACATGGCCGACGGCGTAATGGCCGGGCTTGGGCAGTTCGACGCCCTGGCTGGCCATCTCCTCGCGGAAGAAGCGGTCGGGAAGCTGCACCAGCACGCCGGCGCCGTCGCCCATCAGCGGATCGGCGCCAACGGCGCCGCGATGCGTCAGGTTTTCGAGCACCGCAAGGCCGTCCTTGACGATCTGATGCGACTTCACGCCCTTCATGTTGACGATGAAGCCGACGCCGCAGGCATCGTGCTCGTTGCGGGGGTCGTAAAGGCCTTGGGCTGCGAAGCCGGTATGGGTGCGCCCAATCTTGGTCAGCGACGGATTTTTGACAGCTGGCGCTTTCGTCTGCGCGGCCGGGCCGTTCGTCGCAGATGGCGTCATTTCCGTCATCATCCTGTCCTCCATTCCCAGCCCTAAGGGCGCTGGTTTCCGTTGGGAAGCGCATGAGCTTCCCTCTCATCCTTACGGCACGTCTTGCGAAATCCTTGCCAAACCAGGCGGCCTGGTTCGCATCCGGCAATCGTACAGGCCAGAGCCGGGCTGTCTACCTGTCGCTCGCGGCAACGGCCGGAGAGACCCAATGATACGCCAATCCAGCCTGTTTTTGTGCGACAAAATAAGACAGCACTACTGTCCTAAATTTTTATGACAGAAATTGCGGATGCGCACAAGACCGATTCACAACAATCTTAGGCATTTAGAGACAGAAAATTACGCGCGACCGTACCAAAACGCAAGCTTCGGTCGTCCGCCTGTGTCCCGGCCTCTCGCTGGCTTTACCGCTTTTCCGCCGCTTGGCACTTGCGAGCGGCATGCGAAAGCGGCCAAGGTTGCATCGATTTTCCCAGCACAGGCAAACGCATGAATTTCGCTTCCGACAATTGGGCAGGCGCCCATCCCGACATCTCAGCCAATTTATCCCGGCATGCCGCAGGTGCTGCCACTGCTTACGGCGACAGCGACCTGGACCGCGCCATCTATCGGCGCTTCAGCGAAATTTTCGAACGCGAGGTTGCAGTGTTCTTCGTCGCAACCGGTACGGCGGCCAACGCCCTCTCCATGAGCGCGTGCAACCGAATTGGCGGCGTCGCCTTCTGCCATTCCGAAGCGCATATGACCGTCGATGAATTCGGCGCGGCGGGCTTCTACACCGGAGGGGCGCGCATGTCGCCGGTGCCGGGTCCATTGGGGCGCATCAATCCGCAGGCGCTCGACCGGGCCATCATGCGCTATTCCCAAGACCTGGCTCCCGCCGGCCAACCGATGGCGGTCACGATCACGCAGGCGACGGAAGTTGGCACCGTCTACACCGTCGCCGAGATCACAGCCATCTCCGAAGTGAGCCACCGTCATGGGTTGCCTCTGCATATGGACGGCGCGCGCTTCGCCAACGCGATTGCCGCGATAGACACCACTGTGGCGGAAATGACCTGGAAGAGCGGCATCGACATCGTCTCCTTTGGCGGCACCAAGAACGGCTGCTGGATGGCCGACGCAGTCGTGGTTCTTAATCCAGACCTGGGGCATGATTTGCGCCTGTTGCGCCAGCGCGCCGCCCAGAACTTTTCCAAGTCGCGCTTCATCTCGGCCCAGTTCGAAGCCTATTTCGCCAACAATCTGTGGCTGGAAACCGCGCGACACGCCAACGCCATGTCGGCTCGGCTGGCGGCAGCAATTGAGGATTCTGCTTCGGCCCGGCTCGCCTGGCTTCCCCAGGCCAATGAAGTCTTCGCAATCCTCAGCCGCAACAATGCCGAACGGTTGCAGGCCGGCGGCGCCAAATTCTACGATTGGGGGGTGCCGCATGGCCTTGACGGCCATATCGGCGAGGACGAGGCGCTATACCGTTTCGTCACCAGCTTTGCGACCACGACCGAAGAGGTCGACCGCTTTGGCCAGCTAATTGCTGGATAGCGGCACCTTATCCACCAAAAAAGGGCGGCGCCGGGCGCCGCCCTTCGTGCCTTAATGCATGTCGCGCAAAAGTGCGCAGCGGTTTTGCGATAACGACATGCATAAAAACAAGAACTTAAAGCGCGTCGCATGATTCCGCTCAGCCGCGACGCGCTTTAAGTCGTCCTTGTGACGCAGCTTACGCGGCGGTATTGGCCTCGATCTGCTTGGCCTTCGCCGAAGACGCGGTGATCGCGATCTTGCGGGGCTTCAGCTCCTCGGGAATATTGCGCTTGAGGTCGACGAAGAGCAGGCCGTTCTTCAGCGAGGCGCCGACGACTTCAACATGGTCGGCAAGCTGGAAGCGGCGCTCGAAGGCGCGTGACGCGATACCGCGATAGAGCAGTTCGGAGCCTTCGCCATTACCCTCTTCCTTGCGCTCACCCTTGACGGTCAGCACGTTGCGGTGAGCTTCGATCGAGAGCTCGTCGTCCGAGAAGCCGGCGACCGCCATCGAGATGCGATAGGAATCCTCGCCGGTGCGCTCGATGTTGTAGGGCGGATAGGTCTGCGCGCCTTCGGGCTGCGCAAGCGAATCGAGCATTGTGAACAGCCGGTCGAAACCGACGGTCGAACGATAGAGCGGGGAAAAATCAACGTGACGCATAGTGTGTTCTCCTGTTGAGCAACAAAGTTTGCGTATGGCCGGTGCGAAACCCGTGACGGCGTTCCGAATAGGCCAGCGGCCCCGACATTGGCGGCCGCAACAGACATTTGGGGAACACCTGAAAGCATTTCAAGATTTCTCGATGAACGGCAGATGAACCGCGGCTTCGGCGGGCGTTCAGCTAAGCGGAGCTAGACTGCTTCCAGGATCAAGGAACAGGCGGCGGTTACGGCGTCGCGCGTCCTCTCGGACACGCAAAGGACGCTGTAACACTTTGATTGCGCATGATTCACAGCGAAAATCGGGTCCGATTTTCGGGGTCACGCGCGAGATGCCGCAACGGGGCCGACCGGGTGTAACGTCCCTTCCTCCCGGATCGACGGGGGGCCGGAAGCATGCCGCAAGCTGCTTTCGGCCTCACTCGCCGGCTGCCTCGTTCAGCCTTTCCAACGCGTCCGGAATTCCTTTGCTTTTGCTGCATGGGCGTCTATGCCTACCAAAGCTTGCGCCATGCAGGCAGCGACACACAAACGCAGCGCCAAATGACGGACCTCCTCAACAAAGTTCCCCTCTTCCGCGAAATTCCGGGCAATCCGCTACCGGAAAATGCGGCCGGTGGTTTCTTTACGACGCGCGATGGCAAGAAGATCCGCTACGGCCTCTTTCCCGCCGTTGCCCGCCCGATGAAGGGCACCGTGGTCGTCTTGACCGGCCGCAACGAGTGCATCGAAAAATATTTCGAGACCATCCGCAACCTTGCCGATCGCGGCTTCGGCGTCGCCACCCTCGACTGGCGCGGCCAGGGCGGTTCCGACCGGCTGATCAGCGACCGCGAGCGCGGCTATGTCCGGAGCTTCTTCGACTATACCGGCGACCTGGAACAGTTCTTCGAGGAGATCGTGCTGCCCGACTGCCGGGGGCCATATTACATATTGGCCCATTCGGCTGGGGCGGTGATTACGCTGCTTGCCGCACCGTCGATGGTGAACCGCGTACGGCGCATGGTGCTGATCGCGCCATTCCTGGCCGTCCCCGACCTGCCGGTCTCGACAACCACCGTTCGCCGCCTGTGCTCGCTGTTCTGTCTGCTGGGCCTTGGCAAGCTTTATGCCGCCTGGGGTCCGCGGCCCAGAAGAATCATTCCGTTTGGCGCCAACATGGTGACATCAGATCCAGAGCGGTACCGACGCAACACGCTGATCTACGAAACCTACCCGCAACTGGCGCTCGGCGGCCCGACGATACGCTGGCTGAAAGCGGCGGCGCAGGCCTCCGAGGCCATCAGCGATCCCGACTTCATGGCCAGGATCCAGGTACCCTTGCTGGTGATCGCCGCCGGTGCCGACCAGGTCGTCTCGACCAAGGCGGTGGAAACCTACACCAGACGTCTGCGCCTCGGTTCGCTGCTGGTGATCGATGGTGCACGCCATGAAATATTGCAGGAAGCCGACTTCTATCGCGAGCAGTTCTTTGCCGCCTTCGATGCCTTCATCCCGGGAAGCGACGACACCGCCTGATTGAGTGCCGCACTCCCTCCGGACGCTCCAAGAGCGCTCCAAGTCATTGAAGTCCATGCCTCGGCTTGAAAATGCCTGCCAACCTCGATCGTCGGCCTATCCCTGCCGGGCGAAATCCATGATCCAGTTGGTCTCCCAGGTCTTGCCGCCATCCGGTGAAAAAGCCTGCTCCCAGCGCGCCGATTTTTCAGTGATCCGCGACCAGAGGAAGCGAACCTGGATATTGCGTCCGTCGAAGACGTCGTCGCACAGGAACGTGCCGACGCCTGCTTCGAAGGTGCCGCGCATCGGAACATCGATGGTTGCCGGGTTGCGGCCGTCGATCCACCAGATCGACCATTGTCTCGTCGCCGGATCGAACGTCCGCAGCGTGGCGGCGCGATAGGCCTCGCCGGGCAATTCAATCACATTGTCGTCGACATTGCCGAGGCCGCCAAGGATCGGCGCACGTCGCATGTCCCGCCAAACACGTCCCAGTTCGTGTCGCCTTGCAGCCGCTTCTGCAACCTTCGATGGCTGACGTTCCAGCGTCCGAAGAAGAGATCGAAATCGGCCCGGCTGTCTGCTGGAGCATTTTCGGAACGGCTGGCTGTTGACTGCGTCGACATGAATACCTCCCCGTGGCATGATCTCCATAGCAGAGAGCTGCTGACATCTTCCTGTCAGGAGCGTGGGCTACATCGCCGGTGGGCACCTTGGTCCCGCAATCGCCAGCTGCCCAGCCGGTTCAGCCACGCAGCGCCGCCATCGCGGCGGCATGAAGCTCCGGCGTTGCCGCAGCCAGGATGTCGCCGCCCCTTTCCGCCGGTCCGCCTTCGAAGGTGGTGACGACGCCGCCGGCCTTCTCGATGATCGGGATCAGCGCGACGATATCGTAGGGCTTTAAACCGGGGTCGGCGACGATGTCGACGCTTCCCGCCGCGACCATGGCGAAGGCATAGCAGTCGGTGCCGTAGCGGGCGAGCTGGACCTGCTGCTCGAACAGGTCGTAGCGCAGGCGCGCGTCTCCCCTGAACAGTGCCGGCGTGGTGGTGAACAGCGTCGCCTCGGCGAGGCTTGCCGTCTTGCGTGTCGTCAGCCTTCGCGGTCCGCCCGGGCCTTCATAATGGGCACCGGACGCGTTGGCATAGAAAAGCTCGCCGGTGAAGGGCTGCGACATCATGCCGGCAACGGCATCGCCGTCGACTGTCAGCCCGACCAATGTTCCCCACACCGGCAGGCCGGAAATGAAGGCGCGCGTGCCGTCGATCGGATCGATCACCCAGACGTGCCTGCTGGAAATGTTCTCGCTGCCATGCTCCTCGCCAAGGATGCCGTGATCGGGATATTCCGCTGATATAAGCGCCCGGATGACCCGCTCGGCCTCGCGGTCGGCCTCGGTGACCGGGTCGAAGCTGCCTTGCTCCTTGTTGGCGACCGCGCCCTGGCTGCGGAAGCGCGGCAAGGTTTCGGCCGCGGCGGCATGCGCAATGCGCCGCATGAAATCGATGCTGATATCCAACTGAGTCTCCCCGCGTTGCAGCCTGCTGGAACCGTCGTTTGCCTGTGGTTTTCCGCCAAAGCAAGGGCGTGCGGAACTTTTGCGCATCGTCAACTGTTGCTCGAATGCAACGCTGGCGCCCTCGAATTCAGTTTCCACATCACCGTGAATTAAAAACTCCGGTCGACGGCTTGACATTTGTGCATCGCACAATAGATTTGTTCTCGGACAGGCTTTCCTGTCCATGCCCTCCTTGGGCGTTTCCTCCCTAGACTTCGACCGTGTCGTGCAAACGATGCGGTCTTTTTTTCGGCGTGGCATCCAGCGGATTGCGCTTCCCCGACCCGCACGTCGACGCCTTTATCTGGCGCAAGGTCTCGTTTCGATTTTCGGCATCATTCGGCGGCAAGCGGCAGATCGATAAAATGGTGGTCGGGCATCGCCATCAGATCGGCCGAGAATTGTGCCAGATCGTCGGCGAGTGCATCGAAGCCGGCGGATTTCTGGAACGTCCGCTCGTTCATGTAAAGCCCGCGATTGACCTCGATCTGCAGTGCATGGAGATGGCGCACGGGGCGGCCATAGTGCTCGGTGATGAAGCCTCCGGCGTAAGGCTTGTTATAGGCGACGGTGTAGCCCATGCCGATCAGCAGGCCGATCGCCGTCTCGGTCAACGCTGCCGAGGCGGAGATGCCGAAACGGTCGCCGACGATGAAGTCGGGCCTGACACCGCTGTCGCCGACCCTGATGCTCGCCGGCATCGAGTGGCAATCGATCAGCACGGCAAAGCCGAACCGCGCATGGGTCCTGGTCAAAAGCCGTTTCAGCGTCTCGTGATAAGGCTTGTAGACAGCCTCGATACGCGCGACGGCTTCCGCCAGTGGCAAGCGGCCGGCATAGATTTCGAGCCCCTCTCCCACCAGCTTGGGCACGGTGCCAAGCCCGCCGGCCACGCGTGCCGAGCGGATGTTGCAGAAGGACGGCACGGGTTCGGCGAACATCCGCGGATCGAGTTCCCACGGCTCCCGGTTGACGTCGAGATAGGCGCGCGGGAAGTTTGCCGCCAGCATCGGCGCGCCGAGCGCGACGGCGCCGCCGAACAATTCGTCGACGTAGCAATCCTCGGAGCGGCGGATGGCGTTTCGATCCAGCCTTGCCATCGCCAGGAACCGGTCCGGATAGTGACGGCCGCTATGCGGCGAGTTGAAGAGGAAGGGGACGCGCTGTTCGGCGCCCGACCGGATTTCGAAGGGAGGAACGACCGAAAAATCCTCGGCTGCCGTTTTCAATTTGAACGAATCCGGAAACACCAATGCATCATGGTTGGAAAGGTGCCACCTCGCCGGCCGCATGTCCAGCGTTTCGGGGTCCGGGCCGCTTTGTTAAAGGCCGATCGGGCCTTTATCGTTCACTTGATGTTTACCCTCACCTCCTCATATACAGGATGGTTAACGGGCTGCCCCACGGCAGACTCGGACGGGTGATTCGGACGGGAAAAGATGGCACGCATTCTACTGGCGGAAGACGACGATGACATGCGCCGGTTCCTCGTCAAGGCGCTGGAGCGTGCCGGCTACCAAGTCAGCGACTTCGACAATGGCGCCAGCGCCTATGAGCGGCTGCGCGAAGAGCCTTTCTCGCTGCTCTTGACCGATATCGTCATGCCGGAGATGGACGGCATAGAACTCGCCCGCCGCGCCACCGAGATCGATCCCGACCTCAAGGTCATGTTCATCACCGGCTTCGCCGCGGTTGCGCTCAATCCGGATTCCAAGGCGCCGAAAGACGCCAAGGTGCTGTCGAAGCCGTTCCATCTGCGCGACCTCGTCAACGAGGTCGAAAAGATGCTGCAGGCAGCCTGATCCGATTCCGGCACGGCTTCAGCGCGCCTTCGACGGCGTGGCAAGGCGAACCTTTCTTTCCCTTTTCCTGCTATTGACGCGCCGTAGCAAAAATGGTGTATGCGCGGCTTCGGATGGGCGTGTAGCTCAGCGGGAGAGCACTGCATTGACATTGCAGGGGTCACAGGTTCAATCCCTGTCACGCCCACCATCCAGACAATCCGCCGTATCCCGCAGATATCCTCGCTCAAGGGCGCTTCCGGGCTGGACCGCGTGAATGCCGCATTTTCGAGAATGCCAAAATCGGACGCCTTGATTTTCTCGCCCAGCCAATGCTTCTCAATAAAGTCGGCAGAGAATATCTTTTCGACTACATCGACGACATGAATCATGAAATTTGGGTGAGGGCATCGCTCCTCTAGGTCAATCCGAAACGGTATCCAAGCGTGTCGGCGAGCGACTTTGCATTGGCCATGGCCAAGAGACGGCCGCCCAAGCCGTCATGTCTGGTGCGGCAATCAGCGTCGTTGAGGATCAGGCCGCGCCGAGGCGGAGGTCACCTGTCTCGATATGCTGGAGAAACCAGGCATAGGTCTGTTCCAATCCGCTCTGAAGCGAGTACCGCGGGCGCCAGCCCGTGGCAAACAGGCGCGACACGTCCATCAGCTTGCGCGGCGTGCCGTCCGGCTTCGTCGCATCGAATGTGAGCACCGCGTCGGCGCCGACGACGGAGAGCATGGTGCGGGCCAGCTCGGCAATGGTGATGTCTTCGCCCGAGCCGACATTGACGTGGCTGTCGCCGGCATAGTTTTTCAGTAGCCAGACCAGAGCGTCGGCGGCGTCGTCGACATGCAGGAACTCGCGCATCGGCGTGCCCGATCCCCAGACCTCCAGGGTTTTGTCGCCGGCCCGCTTGGCCTTGTGCGCCTTGCGCATAAGGGCTGGTACGACATGGCTGGTGGAGAGGTCGAAATTGTCGCCGGGGCCATAGAGGTTGGTCGGCATCGCCGAGATGTACTCGACACCGTATTGGCGCCGATAGGCCTGGCACAGTTTCAGCCCAGCGATCTTGGCGATCGCGTACCATTCGTTGGTCGGTTCGAGCGGACCGGTCAGCAAGGCGTCCTCGGAGATCGGCTGTGCCGCAAACTTCGGATAGATGCAGGACGAACCGAGAAACAGCAATTTCTGCACCTCGTTGCGAAAAGCGCTCTCGATGACATTGGTCTGCATGATGAGATTGTCCTGCAGAAAATCGACCGGCAACCTGTTGTTTGCCAGGATACCGCCGACCTTGGCCGCCGCCATCACCACCGCATCCGGCCTGTGGTCTGCCATCCAGCGCCGCACGTCGGCCTGGTCCATCAGGTCGAGTTCATCGCGGGATGCGGTCAGGACCTCGCAGTCCTCGTCCGCCAGCCTGCGCAATATGGCCGATCCGACCATGCCGCGATGCCCGGCCACGAAAACGCGCTTGCCCTGAAGGTCGAAATCCATTGGCGTATCCCTATGCAGAACGGTCGCTATGACCACTGGCGTCGCCGCGCCAGATGGTCCTGCGTCGGACGCATAGCGCATACAGATTTGCCCGGACAAGGCAAATCGGAGATTTCGGGCGAGCTCTTCTTGTGGTTGGCGCTCAAACGCCCGCCACGGCGCACAGGTTCTTCATTCTTGCGACGGCAAGCTCCGGGTCGGCCAGCAATCCGGCCTGGTCGGCAAGACGGAACACATCCGCATAGTGGCTAATGCCACGCGCCGACTGCATGCCGCCGACCATCGATAAATGGTCCTGGTGGCCGTTCAGCCACGCCATAAAGACGATACCGGCCTTGTAGTACTCGGTCGGCGCCTCGAAGATCTTTCGCGACAAAGGCACTGTCGGCGCCATCAGCGCGTCATAGCCGGCGCGGTCGCCGTCGGCCAGCCTCGCCAGCGCGGCATTGGCGACCGGCGCAATGGCGTCGAAAATCCCGAGCAGCGCATGCGAATGTCTTTCGCCGTCGCCGGCGATCAGCTCGGGGTAGTTAAAGTCGTCGCCGGTGAACATGACGACCCCTTCCGGCAGCCGGTTGCGCAGGGCAACTTCTTTGCCGGCATCGAGCAGCGATATCTTGATCCCCTCGACCTTGCCGGCGTGGCGTTCGATGATGGCGACGACCGTGTCGAGCGCGGTGTCGAAATCATGGCTGCCCCAATAACCCTTCAGCGCCGGATCGAACATGTCGCCCAGCCAGTGCAGGATGACCTTGCCGGATGCCTGGGACAGGATGCGATCATAGACGCTTATATAGTCGTCGGGACCCTTGGCGACAGCCGCCAGCGCGCGGCTGGCCATCATGATCGCCGTGCCGCCCAGGCCTTCGATGAAATCGAACTGCTCTTCATAGGCCGCGATGACATCGTCGAGTGTCCTGACGGCGCCTGGCGCCAGATGGTCTGTTCCGGCACCTGAGGCGAGCTCGGCGCCCCCGACGGTTCGCGCCTCGGCGATCGAGCGGCGGATCAATTCCCTGGCGTTTGTCCAGTCGAAACCCATGCCACGCTGTGCAGTATCCATCGCCTCGGCGATGCGGAAGCCGAGCCGCCACAGATGATGGCGAAACGCCATCGTGCGCTCCCAGTCGACCGCTGGATGAGCCCATGGATCGGTCATCTCAAGGGGATCGGCAACGACATGGGCGGCGGCATAGGCAATGCGCGAAAACCGCGCGCCGATCACCGGCTGTGCCGGCTGGCCGACAAGGCGGTAGCGAGTGCTGCGACCGCCCTCCCCGGGCAAGGCAATGTCCATCGATCTCTCCCTTGGTCGCGCCTATAAATGGAACGTTCCAATAAATCAAGAACCTTTTGATTCTCAATCCATGCCCCGAAATGCTGCCTCGCAGCGACAAAGCCCTTTGAGTGCACCGCCTTCAGCCGCGGGGTACTCGTTTTCTGGATTCGAGAAAAATCCTGATTGACTCAAATGCAGCACGGAATTAGAACGTTCCAATAAATTCGACCAGAAAATACCGGAGGACGATCGGGATGGCCAGCAGGCCCAAGGCGACGATACTCGACATTGCCCGTGAGGCGGGCGTGTCCAAGTCGACGGTGTCGCTCGTGCTGCAGGGCAGCGGTCTGATCCGGCCTGAGACCGCGCTGAAGGTTCGCAAGGCGATCGAGGATGTCGGCTATGTCTACAACCGCGGCGCCGCCAATCTGCGCAAGGCCCACTCCAACGTCATCGGCATGGTCATCAACGACCTTACCAACCCGTTTTTCGCCGAAATGGCGGTCGGCATGGAGCGTGTCTTCCAGTCGGCGGGCATCGTGCCGTTCATCGCCAACACGGCGGAGAACCCGGTGCGCCAGGAAGAGGTGCTGAAATCGCTGATGGAGCAAGGTGTCGCCGGGCTGATCGTGTCGCCGGCGCGCGGCACGACGCCCGGTGCTTTCCGCCGCATCGAGACGGCGGGGCTTCCGATCGTCTTCACCATGCGCCGCCTTCCTGAAAGCCGCATCCCGGTGATCGCGCCTGACAATCATCGCGGCGCCTGGCTCGCCACCGCCCATCTGATCGGCAAAGGGCATCGCCGGCTGGCCTTCTTCGGCGGCTCATCGGATCTGGTGGTCTATCACGAGCGGCTGGGCGGTTTTCGCGAGGCCTGCGAGGGGCTCGGCATCGCCAAACGCGATATACTCGTCGTCGAAGGCGAAACCAGCCGCAAGGGCGGCATTGCCTGCCTGGAGACGGCCCTCGCCATGGCCGAGCCGCCGACCGCGGCGCTGTGCTTCAACGATGCGGTCGCCTTCGGCGTCATGCTGGCGCTGCGCAAGCGCGGCCTCGAGCCCGGCGCGGATTTCGCCGTCGTCGGCTTCGACGACGTGATCGAAGCCCAGCACTACATGCCGGCGCTGACCAGCGTCGCGGTGGATTCGGCAGGCCTGGGCGAGCGCGCCGCCCATGTCATGCTGAAGATGATCCAGTCGCGCACCACGCGCGCCGAGGATCATATCGGCGCCGTCAACCTCGTCGTCAGGGACAGTTGCGGTCCTGATCGCCGTGCTGGAATGGGAGACGCGGCATGACCGTCAAATGGGGACTGATCGGCGCAAGCACGATCGCCAGGCAATTCATGATCAACGCCATCCGCGCGCAACCGAACAGCGAGATCACGGCGGTGATGAGTTCCAGCCCGGAGCGCGCCGCTGCCTATGCCAGGGAGAACGGCATTCCGTTTGCCGTCTCGACGCTCGATGAATTGCTCGGCTCTGACATCGACGCCGTCTACATCTCGACCACCAACGAACTGCATCTCGAACAGGCACTAGCCGCCATCAGGGCGGGAAAACATGTGTTGTGCGAAAAGCCGCTCGCGCTGACCGGCGCCGATGCGCGCAAGATGGTCGCCGCCGCCAAGGCGGCCGGCATCGTGCTCGGCACCAACCATCATTTGCGCAATGCCGGCTCGCACCGGGCGATGCGCGAAGCCATCGCCGCCGGCCGCATCGGCAAGCCGATCGCTGCGCGCGTCTTTCACTCCGTCTATCTACCTGAGAATTTGCAGGGTTGGCGCATCACCAGGCCGGAAGCCGGCGGCGGCGTCGTGCTCGACATCACCGTGCACGATGCCGACACGCTGCGTTTCGTGCTCGACGACGATCCGCTCGAGGTTTCAGCGTTCACCCAGGCCGCAGGCATGGCCGCCGGCGGCCTGGAGGACGGCGCCATGTGCATCTGGCGCTTCAAATCGGGCATCATCGCCCAGTCGCATGAGGGCTTCACCACCAAGTTCGCCGGCACCGGCTTCGAGGTGCATGGCAGCGAAGGCTCGCTGATCGCGAAAGATGTGATGACGCAGAAGCCGATCGGCTCTGTGCTGCTGCGCACGGCAAAAGGCGAGGAGGAATTGAGCTTCGACCGCGAAGATCTATATGTCAGGTCTTTGCGCCAGCTCCATGCGGCGATCCGTGGCGAAGGCCAGCCGTCGGCCACTGGCGAGGACGGCGTCTGGTCGCTGGCCGCGGCCGAGGCGGCGTTGCAGTCAGCCAAGTCCGGCAAATCAGCCGCGATCGATCCGAAACTCGGGGGCGCAGGGTGAGCAAACTCGTTTCCGTAGCGCAAGCCGCCAGCCTGATCAGGGACGGCATGGTCGTTTCCGTGTCGTCGTCGAGCGGCCTCGGCTGCCCGGATGCGGTGCTCGCCTCCATCGGTGAGCGCTTCGAAGCGGAAGGCCATCCCAAGGACATCACGACGCTGCATCCAATCGCCGCCGGCGACATGTACGGCATTAGGGGTATCGACCATCTGGCCAAGCCCGGCCTGTTGAAGCGCACGCTGTGCGGCTCCTATCCCTCGGGCCCGTCATCGTCGGAGCCGCCGCAGATCTGGAAGATGATCGGCGACAATTCGGTCGCCGCCTACAACGTGCCGTCTGGCATCCTGTTCGACATGCACCGCGAAGCCGCTGCCAAGCGCCCCGGCGTGCTGACCAAGGTCGGCCTCGATACCTTCGCCGACCCGCGTCATCAGGGCTGCGCCATGAATGCGGCGGCCAGCGAGCCGATCGTTTCGGTGCAGCAGTTCGACGGCGAGGAATGGCTCTATTTCCGCTCGATCGTGCCTGACGTCTCAGTCATCCGGGCGACGACGGCCGATGAGCGCGGCAACCTCACCTATGAGCACGAGGGCGCCTATCTCGGCGGGCTGGAACAGGCGCTCGCCGCCCGCAACAACGGTGGCATCGTCATCGCGCAGGTCAAGCGCGTCGTCGAGAACGGCACGCTGAAGCCGCATGACGTGCGCGTGCCCGGTGTGCTGGTCGACCATATCGTGGTGGCGCCCGACCAGTTGCAAACGACGCTGACGCCCTACGATCCGGCGATCTCGGGCGAGATCTTCCGGCCGCTGTCGACCTTCCGCAACGCCGAGATGAGCGTCCAGAAGGTGATCGCGCGGCGCGTCGCGATGGAGCTTGCCGACGGCATGGCCGTCAATATCGGCTTCGGCATCTCGGCCAACGTGCCGCGCATCCTTATCGAGGAAGGCCAGCACGGCAAGGTCACCTGGGTAATCGAACAGGGCGCGGTCGGCGGCGTGCCGCTGCTCGATTTCAAGTTCGGCTGCTCGTCGAACGCCGACGCGTTCATGCCTTCGCCACACCAGTTCATCTACTTCCAGGGCGGCGGCTTCGACGCCTCGCTGCTGTCCTTCCTGCAGATCGATCGCAATGGCTCGGTCAACGTGTCGAAGCTTTCGGCCAGGCCGCATGTCACCGCCGGCGCCGGCGGTTTTGTCGACATCACCGCGCGGGCGAAGAAGATCGTGTTTTCCGGCTTTTTCAATGCCGGGGCCAAGCTGTCGCTGGCCGATGGCGGCATCAGTATCGACGGGGAAGGCAAGGTCAAGAAAGTGGTCGGCGAGGTCGAGCACATCTCCTTCTCGGGCAAGCGCGCGGTCGCGCAAGGACAGGACATCACCTATGTCACCGAACGCTGCGTGATGAAGCTGACGCCGGATGGGCTGATGGTGACTGAGCTGGCACCCGGTATCGATCTTCAGCGCGACGTGCTGGCGCAGGCCGAGATTCCGCTCGCCGTCGCCAACGACCTGAAAGTCACGCCGGACGCGCTCTACCGTGACCGGCCGATCGGACTGTCGCTCAATGGCGGCGCCTCGCTTGGAGGCGCGCATGGCTGAGCGTCTCGTCACCTTTGAAACCGACGGCGACCTCGGCATCGTCACGCTGCGCCGGCCGGAGAAATTCAACGCGCTCGACATCCCGATGCTGCGCGCGCTGGAAGCCGCGCTCGACGCGGCGGAAGCTGCGGACAGCGTTCGTGTCGTGCTGCTGCTCGGCGAAGGCAAGGGCTTTTGCTCGGGTGGTGATGTCGAAGCCTGGTCGCAAATGAGTGCCGCCGATTTCCAGGTGCAATGGGTTCGCTACGGCCACCGCGTCTTCGACCGTCTGGCGCGGCTACGGCAACCGACCGTCGCCGTGCTGTCCGGCCATGTGCTGGGCGGCGGGCTGGAACTGGCGGTCGCCTGCGACTTCCGGGTCGCCGAGGCGCAGGTGAAATTAGGCTTCCCGGAAACCTCGATCGGCGTGGTGCCCGGCTGGTCCGGCACGCAGCGCGCGGTGCGCCGCTTCGGCGCGCAGACGGTGCGGCGTATGGCAATCGGCGGCGAGACGTTCGTGGCGGCCGAAGCACTCGCTCTGGGCATCGTCGACCGGGTGGTCGACACGGGCAAGGCGTTCATCGAGGCCAAGGCCTGGGCCGGCAAGATCTCCGAGCGCGGCCCGCTGGCAACGCAGGCCGCCAAGCTGATGATCGCGGTCGCCGAGGGCGAGGAAAGTGCTGCCGCGACAGAGGCGCTGGCCAGTGGCTTCATCGCGCTGACCGGCGATCTCAAGGCTGGTGTCGACGCTTTCAAGGCCAAGCAGAAACCAGCGTTTTCAAGATCATAGAATGCGAGCGGAACCTGGAAATCACATGAACTTGCCCCTCACCATCGCCATGCCCGCCGAGGCAGCCGCGACGCCGAAGACCTACCGGCTGCTGATCGACGGCAAGTTCGTCGATGCCCGCGACGGCCGCACGCTGGAGCGCAACAGTCCCGGCCACGGCTTCACCGTTTCGCGCTATGCGCAAGCCGGCGAAGCGGACGTCGAGGCGGCGGTGACCGCCGCGCACAAGGCTTTCGTGACCGGCCCCTGGCCGCACATGAAGGCCGGCGAGCGCGCAGCGATCCTGCTCAAGGCGGCGGACCTGATCGAGGCGCGGCTCGAGGAGATCGCCCGGCTCGACGTGCTGGAATCCGGCAAGCCGATCGCCCAGGCGCGCGGCGAGATCGGCGGCGCCGTCGACATCTGGCGCTATGCCGCGGCGCTTGCCCGCACGCTCCATGGCGAAACCTACGCCAACCTCGGCGACGCCATGCTGGGCGTCGTGCTGCGTGAACCGATCGGCGTCGTCTCGATCATCACGCCGTGGAATTTTCCCTTCCTCATCGTCAGCCAGAAACTACCGTTCGCGCTCGCCGCCGGCTGCACGGCGGTGGTCAAGCCGAGCGAGATGACCTCGGCCTCCACCTTCGTGCTCGGCGACATCCTGATGCAGGCCGGCTTGCCGGATGGCGTTGTCAACATCCTCGCTGGTCTGGGCGCCGATGTCGGCGCCGCGATGGTCAGCCATCCGCTGGTCGAGATGGTGTCGTTCACCGGCTCCACCCGGGTCGGCAAGATGACCATGGCGTCGGCTGCGAACTCTCTGAAGAAAGTCTCGATGGAGCTCGGCGGCAAGAACGGCCAGATCGTCTTTCCAGACGCCGACCTCGATGCCGCCGCCGACGCGGCGGTGTTCGGCGGCTTTTTCAACGCTGGCGAATGCTGCAACGCCGGCAGCCGGCTAATCGTCCACGAGGCGATAGCCGACGACTTCCTCGGCGCAGTGAAGGCGCTCACCGCAAGGGTCACCGTCGGCGATCCGCTCGATATCAGCACCAAGGTCGGCGCGATGATCTCTTCCGAGCACCTTTCCAAGGTGACCGGCTACGTGGCGGCGGCGGCAAACGACGGCAGCAGCATCTATAGCGGCGGCAAGCAAATCGCCTCCAGTGCCGGTCAATATCTCGATCCGACCATCCTTCGCGGCGTCACCGAAGACATGGCCATTGCGCGTGAAGAAGTGTTTGGACCGGTGCTGTCGGTGCTGACGTTTGGATCGATTGAAGAGGCGTTGCGCATCGCCAACAACACGCCTTATGGTCTATCGGCGGGCGTGTGGAGCGCCAGCATCGACACCTGCATGTCGGTGGCGCGGAATGCGCGTTCGGGAACCGTTTGGGTGAACACGTTCATGGAAGGTTATCCCGAGCTGCCTTTCGGAGGCTACAAGCAGTCCGGTCTGGGACGCGAACTCGGCAAGCGCGCCGTTGAGGACTATACCGAAGAAAAGACAATCCAGTTTCATCGCGGCCAGCGCACCGGATGGTGGGTCGGCTGAGTTGGGAAGAACCCGGCGGACAATCGCCGGTCGTGTAGCTGCAACAAGGGAGGAAGTACATGTTGCGCAAATTGCTTATCGGAACGGCTCTCGGCTCGGGTCTTGCGTTCGCGGCCCATGCCCAGGACGTCAAGGAAGTCGAGATGCTGCATTGGTGGACGTCTGGCGGCGAAGCGGCTGCCTTGAACGTGCTCAAGGAGGATCTGGCCAAGCAAGGCTTTGCCTGGAAGGACGTGCCCGTGGCCGGCGGCGGCGGCGACGCCGCCATGACCGCGCTGAAGGCGATGGTCGCGGCCGGCAACTACCCGACCGCCTCCCAGATGCTCGGCTATACCGTGCTCGATTATGCCGCGGCCGGCGTGATGGGCGACCTGACCGAGACGGCGGTAAAGGAAGGCTGGGACAAATCCGTTCCGGCCGCCCTGCAGAAATTCTCGGTCTATGACGGCAAGTGGGTCGCGGCTCCGGTCAACGTCCACTCCGTCAACTGGCTGTGGATCAACAAGGCGGTGATGGACAAGATCGGCGGCACCGAGCCCAAGACCTTCGACGAATTCATCGCGCTGCTCGACAAGGCCAAGGCGGCGGGCGTCATCCCGCTCGCGCTCGGCGGCCAGAACTGGCAGGAAGCCACCATGTTCGATTCGGTCGTGCTGTCGACCGGCGGACCTGAGTTCTACAAGAAGGCCTTCAACGACCTCGACGAGGAGCAGCTGAAGTCCGACACGATGAAGAAGTCGTTCGACAACCTTGCCAAGCTCGTCACCTATGTCGACCCGAACTTCTCCGGCCGCGACTGGAACCTTGCCACCGCCATGGTCATCAAGGGCGATGCGCTGGTGCAGGTCATGGGCGACTGGGCCAAGGGCGAATTCAACGCCGCCAAGAAGACCCCGGGCACCGACTTCCTGTGCTACCGCTTCCCGGGCACCGACGGCAGCGTGGTCTACAACTCCGACATGTTCGGCATGTTCGACGTTCCGGAGGACCGCAAGGCCGCCCAGGCCGCCTTGGCCACCGCCACTTTGTCGAAGAGCTTCCAGTCGGCTTTCAACGTCGTCAAGGGCTCGGTCCCGGCCCGCACCGACGTGCCCGACACCGACTTCGACGCTTGCGGCAAGAAGGGCATGGCCGACCTGAAGGCCGCCAACGAAGGCGGCACGCTGTTCGGTTCGCTGGCGCAAGGCTATGGCGCGCCGCCGGCTGTCGCCAATGCCTATAAGGACGTCGTCTCGAAGTTCGTCCACGGCCAGATCAAGACCTCGGACGAGGCCGTGACCCAGCTGGTTAACGCAATCGAAGACGCCAAATAAGAACCGGCATGAAAGGACCTTCCCCGCTCCGGTGGGGAAGGTTCCACCAAGCCAGGATGGTCGGCCTCTGGTCGGAATGGCGCCGGCGATCAACCAACACGCCCCGTCTCGACGGGGCTATCCTTCCCCGCCTGGCGGTGAAGGGACCCGAGAGGGAGGAGCCCATGACTACGGTCGCGACCCAGATCAAGCTGACGCCGGAGCATAATGCCCGCCCCGGTGTCTCCATGCGTTCGCGCCTGCAGGACGCGCTGCCGAAGATCGTACTGGCGCCAAGCTTTGCGATCACAATCGTCTTCGTCTACGGCTTCATCCTGTGGACGGTCTATCTGTCGTTCACCAATTCCAAGACCTTCCCGTCCTATGCGCTCACCGGGCCGCGGGCCTATCAGCGGCTGTGGCGCTGGACCTTCGAAAGCGACCCACCATCGAGCTGGTACACCTCGATTATCAATATGGGCATTTTCGGCTTTCTCTACATCTTCATCTGCCTGGCGCTCGGCCTTTTCCTGGCCATCCTGCTCGACCAGAAGATCCGCGGCGAAGGCATGTTGCGGCCGATCTACCTCTACCCGATGGCGCTATCCTTCATCGTCACCGGCGTCGCCTGGAAATGGTTCCTCGATCCCGGCCTCGGCCTTGAGCAGACGCTGCACCAGTGGGGCTGGACGAGCTTCCATTTCGACTGGATCAAGAACAAGGATTTCGTCATCTACACCGTGGTGATCGCCGGCGTCTGGCAGGCCTCGGGCTTCGTCATGGCGATGTTCCTCGCCGGCCTTCGCGGCATCGACGGGGAGATCATGAAGGCGGCGCAGATCGACGGCGCAACCACGTTCCAGCTCTATCGCCGCATCGTCATCCCGCTGCTGCGGCCGGTGTTCCTCTCGGCCTTCATCGTGCTCGCGCACCTCGCCATCAAGTCCTACGATCTGGTCGTAGCACTGACCAGCGGCGGGCCGGGCGGCTCAGCCTGGCTGCCGTCGAACTTCATGTATGAGTACACCTTCAAGCGCAACGAAATGGCCGTCGGCTCGGCCAGCGCCGTGATCATGCTGATGACCATCACCGCGATCATCGTGCCCTATCTCTATTCCGAGCTCAGGGAGCGACCGCGATGAGCGTCATTGCCTCGCCCGCTCGCACTGGCGGCATCAGCGCCAGGACCGTCAACCGCATCGTCATCTACGGCCTGCTGGCGCTGTTCGCGCTGTTCTACCTGATGCCGCTGTTCGTCATGCTGGTGACTTCGTTCAAGACGATGGACGAGATCCAGAACGGCAACATGCTGGCGCTGCCGCAGGCGCCGACCTTCGAGCCGTGGCTGAAGGCGTGGGGCGAGACCTGCGTCGGCCTGACCTGCGCCGGCATCAAGGGCTATTTCTGGAATTCCATCAAGATGGTGGTTCCGGCAGTGCTGATCTCGACGCTGCTCGGCGCGCTCAACGGCTATGTCCTGACCAAATGGCGCTTCCGCGGCCACACGCTGGTCTTCGGGCTGATGCTGTTTGCCTGCTTCATTCCGTTCCAGTCGGTGCTGTTGCCGATGGCAACGATCCTCGGCAGCCTCGGCCGCTTCGGCGTGACGCTGCGAAACGCCACGGGATTTTCATTCGGCTTGGGCAATCCGACAGTCAACTTGGTCTTTGTCCACGTCGTCTATGGGCTCGGCTTCACCACTTTGTTCTTCCGCAATTATTACGAGGCGTTCCCGACCGAACTGGTCAAGGCGGCACAGGTCGACGGAGCCAGCTTCTTCCAGATCTTCCGGCGCATCATGCTGCCGAATTCGATGCCGATCTTCGTCGTCACCGTCATCTACCAGTTCACCAACATCTGGAACGACTTCCTGTTCGCCTCGGCCTATGCCGGCACCGGTGACGCGATGCCGATGACCGTGGCGCTGAACAACGTCGTCAATACCTCGACCGGTGTCGTCGAATACAACGTCAACATGGCGGCAGCGATGATCGCCGCACTGCCGACCCTTCTCGTCTATGTGGTCGCTGGCCGCTATTTTGTGCGCGGCCTGATGGCCGGCGCCGTCAAAGGATAATCGAATGGCTTTTCTCGAAATTAATGGGCTGAGGAAGCGGTTCGGATCGGTCGAGATCCTGAAGGGCATCGACGTCGATCTCGAAAAGGGCGGCTTCCTGGTGCTGGTCGGCCCGTCCGGCTGCGGCAAGTCGACCTTGCTCAACACCATCGCCGGCCTCGAAACCATCACCGAAGGCGAAATCCGTGTCGATGGACGGACGATCAACGATCTCCACCCCTCGAAACGCGACATCGCCATGGTGTTCCAGAGCTACGCGCTCTATCCGAACATGACCGTCGCGGGGAACATTGCCTTCGGCATGGAGATGCGCGGCGTGCCGGCAGCGGAGCGCCAGAAGGCGATCGACAAGGTGGCGAAGGTGCTGCAGATCGGCCACCTCCTGCAGCGCAAGCCGAGCCAGCTCTCCGGCGGCCAGCGCCAGCGCGTCGCCATGGGCCGCGCGCTGGTGCGCGACCCCAAGCTCTTTCTCTTCGACGAGCCGCTCTCCAATCTCGACGCCAAGCTGCGCGTCGACATGCGCATCGAGATCAAGCGGCTGCACGCGACCACCGGCACGACAATCGTCTACGTCACCCACGACCAGATCGAAGCGATGACGCTGGCCACCAAGATCGCGGTGATGCGCGATGGCGAGGTGCAGCAGTTCGGCACGCCGGCCGAAATCTATAACAACCCGACCAACCTGTTTGTTGCCGACTTCATGGGCTCGCCGGCGATGAATCTGATTCCGGCGACGATCGGCGGCAATGGCAATGCGCTTTCCGTGGTGCTGCAGCGCGAGGCGCGCGAGCCGATCTCGCTGCCGCTGGCCGATGCGCCGACGGGTCTGTCGGCATTCCACAGCAAGCCGATCATTTTTGGCGTCCGCCCCGAGGCCCTGACCGATCCTGAAGGAGCCGAACGCAACGCATCGAACATCGCCACCGCCGACTGTCACATCGAAGTCGTGGAACCGGCCGGCTCCGATACCTTCGCCGTCACCAATCTTGGCGGCAAGGCGGTGGTGGCGCGGCTGCGCGCCGACGCAAATATCCAGCCGGGCACGGTCACGCCGCTCGCCTTCAACCTGACCAAGGCGGTGTTCTTCGATCCGGCGACCGAGAACCGCATCCTCTGACAGCCATGACAAACCCGGACATCGTCATCATCGGCTCCGGCATCGGCGGCGCCACGATCGCTTCCGGCCTTGCCGGCAGTGGTGCCTCGATCCTGATGCTGGAGCGCGGCGAACCACTGCCGGCGACGCCGCATACGCGCGACACGCGCGCCATCTTCGTCGACGGCCACTATCGGCCGAAGGAGATGTGGCGCGAGGCCGGGGGTGCTGCGTTCAATCCCGGCAACTACTACTATGTCGGCGGCAATTCGAAATTCTATGGCGCGGTGCTGATCCGCTACCGCAGGGAAGACTTTTCGGCCATGGAGCACTATGGCGGCGTCTCGCCGGCCTGGCCGTTCTCCTATGAGGAATTCGAGCCTTGGTATTCCAAGGCCGAGCAGCTTTTTCGCGTGCGCGGCGCACTCGGCGAAGACCCGACCGAGCCGTTCCACTCGATCCCCTATGCCTTCGGGCCGGTGCCCGACGAGCCGCCCATCGCCCGCGCCCGCGCCGAACTCAAAGGCCTCGGCCTGCACCCGGCATCGCTGCCGCTCGGCGTCGACATCGATGCCTGGCTGAAGGACGGCAAGACAGGCTGGGACGCGTTTCCCAACACCGGGACCGGCAAGGTCGACGCCCAAACGGGGCCGCTCGCGGCGGCACTGGCCGACCGGAACATCAAGCTCGAGACCGGTGCCCATGTCGAATATCTCGAAGCGTCATCGGATGCCAGAACGATCGCCGGCGTTCATTATCGCCAGAATGGCACGCTGAAGAAAGTGACGCCGAAGCTGGTCATCCTCTCGGCCGGCGCGGTCAATTCGGCGGTCATCCTGCTGCGCTCGCCCTCCCCCAGCAGCAAGGGAGGCGGCAACGGACTCGCCAACCGTTCCGACCAGGTCGGCCGCAACTTCATGAACCACAATTCGAGCGCCATGCTGGCGATCGACCCGCGCCGCAGGAACACATCCGTCTACCAGAAAACGCTGATGCTCAATGACTATTATCTGTCCGATGGCAAGGGCGGCAAGCCGCTCGGCAACGTCCAGCTTCTCGGTAAGATCGACGGTTATATCCTGAGGGCCAACGTCAAGCTTGCACCCAAATTCGCGCTGGATTTCCTGGCCGGCCACGCCGTCGACTGGTACCTGATGTGCGAGGACCTGCCCGATCGCGAAAGCCGCTTCATGGTCGACGGCAAGGACATCGTCATGCAGTGGCGGCGCTCCAATATGCAGTCGCTCGACGGGCTGACCAAGGTGATGCGCGAGAATTTCCGCGCCTGCGGCTATCCGATCGTCCTGTCGCGGCCTTTCGACAAGCGCACGCCATCGCACCAGTGCGGCACGGTCAAGATGGGCGACGATCCGGCAACCTCGCCGCTCGACCCGTTCTGCCGGTCGTTCGACCACCACAACCTGTTTGTCGTCGACGCTAGCTTCCTGCCGAACTCGGCCGCGGTCAATCCGGCACTGTCGATCGCAGCACAAGCGCTGCGCGTCGCCGACCACATCCGCAAGACGGAGCTTGTCGCATGAGCCGCCCGGCAGCCATCGTTACCGGCGGCGCGCGCGGCATCGGCCTTGCCTGCGCCGAAGCGCTGGCCGATGCGGGCTTCGATATCCTTGTCGTGGACCTTGCCGAAAAAGCCGGCGACGGGCTTGCCGCTGACATCACCGCCCGCGGCGCGAAATTCGCCTATCATTGCGGCGACATCGCCGATCTCGACCGCCATGCAGCACTGGTCGATGCCGCGATAAGCGCCTTCGGCCGCATCGACTGCCTGGTCAACAATGCCGGCGTCGGCGCCGTCATACGCGGCGACCTGCTGGAATTGAAACCGGAGAACTTCGACCGGATCCTGGGCATCAACCTGCGCGGCACCGTCTTCCTCAGCCAGGCCGTTGCCAAGGCGATGGTCGGCCAACCGGCCGATCGTGCAAAATCGATCATCACCATCACCTCGGTCAGCGCCGAAATGGCCTCGCCGGAACGTGCCGACTATTGCATCTCCAAGGCCGGGCTTTCGATGTGGGTAAAGACCCTGGGGTTGCGGCTCGCCGCCGAAAATATCGGCGTGTTCGAGGTGCGGCCGGGCATCATCCGCACCGACATGACATCAGGCGTCACCGCCAAATACGACGCGCTGATCGACGGCGGTCTGGTGCCGGCGAAGCGCTGGGGCGAAGCCGCCGATGTCGGGGCCGCGGTGGCGGCACTCGCCGGCGGCAAGCTCGGTTTTTCGACCGGCTCGATCATCAATGTCGACGGTGCGCTGTCGGTGCCGAGGCTGTGAACAGGTGACGCCATGACCGACTACATCATCGTCGGCGCCGGCCCGGCCGGCTGCGTCCTGGCCAACCGGCTGAGCGAAGATCCGTCGCATCAGGTGCTGCTGCTCGAGGCCGGCGGCAAGGACTGGCACCCGCTGATCCACATGCCGGCCGGTTTCGCCAAGATGACCAAGGGCATCGCCGCCTGGGGCTGGTCGACCGTGCCGCAAAAGCACATGAAGGACCGCGTCTTCCGGTACACACAGGCCAAGGTGATCGGCGGCGGCTCCTCCATCAACGCCCAGATCTATACACGCGGCAACGCCCGCGATTACGACGCCTGGGAGAAGGAAGAGGGCCTTGCCGGCTGGGGCTATCGCGACGTGCTGCCCTATTTCAAGCGGGCCGAGAACAACCAGCGCTACGCCAACGATTTTCACGGCGACCAGGGTCCGCTCGGCGTGTCGAACCCGATTGCGCCGCTGCCGATCTGCGAGGCTTATTTCCGCGCCGGACAGGAGATGGGCATTCCCTTCAATCCGGACTTCAACGGGATAGCCCAAGAAGGCGTCGGTTATTACCAATTGACGCAAAAGGACGCGAGACGCTCCTCCGCCTCGGTCGCCTATCTCAGGCCGATCCGCGAGCGCAAGAACCTGACTGTCAGGACCGGCGTGCTGGTGACGCGCATCGTCGTCGAGAGCGGCCGCGCCGTCGGTGTCGAGATCGTCGACAGGCCGGGCGGCCAGCCGACGACCCTGCGTGCCGAGCGCGAAGTGATCGTCTCGTCCGGCGCCATCGGCTCGCCGAAGCTGCTGATGCAATCGGGCATCGGCCCGGCCGACCACCTGAAGTCGGTCGGCGTGACGCCGGTCCACGACCTGCCCGGCGTCGGCTCCAACCTGCAGGATCATCTCGACCTGTTCGTCATTGCCGAATGCACCGGCGACCACAGCTACGACAATTACGCCAAGCTGCACCGGACGGTGTGGGCCGGCTTGCAGTACCTGCTGCTGAAAAAAGGTCCCGTTGCCTCCAGCCTGTTCGAAACCGGCGGCTTCTGGTACGCCGATCCGACCGCTGCCTCGCCCGATATCCAGCTCCATCTCGGCCTCGGCTCCGGCATCGAGGCCGGTGTCGAAAAACTGAAAAATCCGGGCGTGACGCTGAACTCGGCGTTCCTGCGCCCACATTCGCGCGGCACGGTGCGGCTGAACAGCGCCGACCCCGCCGACCACCCGCTGATCGATCCGAACTACTGGTCAGACCCCTACGATCGCGACATGTCGATCAAGGGGCTCAGGCTGGCGCGCGAGATCATGCGGCAGAAGGCGCTTGCTGTCTACGTGCTGCGCGAAGTGCTGCCGGGACCTGCACTCACCAGCGACGACGAGCTGTTCGACTATGCCTGCCGCAGTTCCAAGACCGACCACCACCCTGTCGGCACCTGCCGCATGGGTCATGATGCGATGAGCGTGGTGACGCCGGATCTCAGGCTGCGCGGGATCGAGGGTCTTCGCGTCTGCGACGCCTCGGTGATGCCGCGCATCCCCTCCTCCAACACCAATGCGCCGACCATCATGGTCGGCGAAAAAGGCGCCGATCTGATCCTTGGCCGCGAACCACTGCCGCCGGCCGTGTTTTCCACCAACCAAGCGGCATGAGATCCCAAGAATGGTCAGACACTGTGTTTTTGTCAGATTCCGCAACGACGTCGACGCCACCGAGCGCGCGGCGATCCATGCCGATCTTGAGGCGCTGCGGCGGGTGATCGACGGTATGGGCAAGGTCGAATTCAGCGCCAACACCAGCCCAGAGCCGTTCGCGCGCGGCTTCACGCACGGCTTCACCGTCGACTTCAGCGACGCTGCAGCACGCGACGCCTATCTGGTGCATGACGATCACAGCCGAGCCGGCGCCTGGCTGGTCGCGGCGCTTGAGGGCGGAACCGACGGGCTGATGGTGTTCGACCTCGACATAGGCGCTTAGCCTATCCAAGCCTCAGCGCGACGACGCCGGCAACAATGCTGAGCACGGCGGCACCGCGCCATCCTGTCATCTTCTCGCCGAGCGCAAACACCGAGATCATCAGGGCGAACAGGATCGAGGTTTCGCGCAGCGCCGCGACCGAGGCGATCGGCGCCTTGGTCATCGCCCACATCACGATCCAGTAGGCGGCGCCGCTGAGCACGCCGGTGTACACGCCCGCCTTCCAGTCGTGCGCCAGCAGCGGCAGCGCTTTTGGTCCGCGAAAGATCAGGCACAGCACCAACGCCCATGCCGCATCACAGACGAACAACCATGCGGCATAGCTGGACGCCGTCGCGGCCAGCCGCGCGCCGCTGCCGTCGGAAAGCGTATAGCCGGCGATGAAGATCGAGGTGCCAAGCGCAAAGCCGACCGCGCGCAGGTTCAGCCTCTCCAGATGTGCGCCGCCGCGAAACGACAGCACCAGCGTGCCCGCCGACAGCAGGACGATGCCGAGAATAGCGAGTGGCGCCGGTACCTCGGCGACGACCACGATGCCGCCAAGTGCAGCCAGCAGCGGCGCCGTGCCGCGCGCCAGTGGATAGGTCTGGGCGAAATCGCCGGCCTTGTAGGCGCCGATCAGGAACGTCCTGTAGCCCATGTGGAAGATCACCGAGGCGATGATATAAGGCCACACTTCCGCTTTCGGCACACCGACGAAAGGCAGCGCCAGAAGCGCCACGGCGCCCATGCCGAGCGTCATCAGCGTGATCGACAGGAAGCGGTCGAGATGCACCTTGACCAGCGCGTTCCAGATCGCGTGCATGGCGGCGGCAGCAAGCACCGCGAAGAAGACGGACAAGGTCATCGGCGGCTCATCCGCCTCCGGCCCCCGTCGCGAACGGCGTTTCCAGGTCGATGTCGACCCGCAGCGGAAAATGATCCGAAGCGACTTCGCCGATATCGGCGCTGACCGAGCGCACCCGTCCCGCCAACATCCCGCCGACGAAGCAATGGTCGAGCCGGCGCTTTGTCAGCCTGCCGTCGATGGTTTTCACATGGGTGTGGAAATCCGACGTTGGTTCGCCGGCGACGGCGGCGGCATCGACGAAACCGTCGAGATAGGCCGCACCGCGATGATAGGGCATGCTGCCGACGATGCGCCGGTACTCGGCGCTGCCTGGCTCCATGTTGAAATCGCCCATCCAGATCGCCGCCAGCGGGTTTTCCGGCTCCGGCTGGCCATTGCTCCAGTTGCGCACGGGCTCATCGTCGGCGCCGCTCCACGGGCCGCCGTCGGACGGCGCTCGGCGATGCTCGGCGAGCAGATAGTCGATCTGCTCCAGCCGCTCTTCGGCGGCGATATGCGCGAGATGCAGCGACAGCACCCGCACCGGACCGGCAGGCGTGCGGATCATGCATTCCAGCGCTGCGTTGCGGGTGTTGAGCGGACGCACGGTGCGGCGCAGCGGCAGCGTGTGCAGGCGCGACCAGACGATCGGCAGCTTGGACAGGACCATGGTGCCGAATTGCCGCCGCCGGTTGACGATGCGGCCGTCACGCCGCTCGCTGGCGTCCATGTCGAAGGCCGGCCCATAAACCCAATAGTATTCGGGCAGCAGTCGCGAAAGAAGTTCCGGCTGGTCGTCATCGCTGCTGCGCAGCCAGTGCCGCTCCACCTCCTGCAAGGCGATGATGTCGGCGCCGGCCACGACGCGTGCCGCGCGCGCGAGATCGTAGCGGCCGTCGCTGCCGAAGCCGTACTGGATGTTGTAGCTGACCAGCTTCATCGCTTACCCGGCTCAATTTCGATGTGGCAGTAGCGGTCCGGCGGCAGCCTGGCAATGGACCGCTACGGTGGTGGGTATGGGCCAAGCACGGATAGTCAGCAATCAGCTTCCCTCCCCGGCCAGGGTGTGTTCAGATTCAGGTCAGGCCGACATCACCTGAATATCAGCACACCCTAGGTCGTCAGCGGCTGGAACCGCCCGGCCGGCGACGCCGCCAGTTCCGACCAGTCGATCTCTTCCTCCAGGCGATGATAGGCTTCGTCACCGATCGTCCCGTTCCGGCGCAGTTCCTCCAGTGCATCGCGCTGGCTGTTGATGGCATAGAGGCGCAGCCGGTCATACTCCGTCGCCGCCTGCGCGTTCCCAGGGTTTTCGGCGATCGTGCGCTGGGCCGTATATTGCTCGCGCACGGCGGCAGCGGCATTCGATGTCTTGCCGCTCAGCACGTTGAGCGCGGCCTGCATGATGGCGACACGCGCCTGCGCCACTTCGCGATCGACTGTCGTGTCTGGATCGAAGTTGAGCAGGCGCAGCAGCGGCTTCAGCGTCATGCCTTGCAGCACCAGCGTGCCGAGCACGACGGCGAAGGCGGCAAGCACGATCGGATCGCGGCCGGGGAAGTCGGCCGGCAGTGCAATGGCCACCACCAGCGTCACCAGCCCCCGCATGCCGCACCAACCGACGAGCACGGCGCCGCGAAACGTCGGCATATCTTGCCTTTTGTCTTCGCCGTCGAAGCGGGCAAACCATCTTATGATCGCAACGTAACTCGTTACCCAGACGAGGCGCGCGACGATGACGACTACGAGTACCGTTGCGGCGAAGAGAAATGCATCGCCTTGCCCTTCGCCGGAGAGCCGGCCGACGATCGATCGGGCCTGCAGGCCCATCAGCACGAAAGCCAGCACGTTGAGCACGAACACCGCCGACTCCCAGACTGAATAGGTGCTAACGCGCCTTCTGGCCGACATGCGGCGCGGCGCCCTGCGCGCGATGGTGATGGCGTAGACGACGATGGTGATAATGGCTGAAAGGCCGAGCTTGTCGGCAATGATCCAGACGGCAAAGGTTCCGGCAAACTGCACCACCGTGCTGCTTGCCGCATCCTCGATGCGCGAGAGCGTCAGCAGCGAGAAGCGGCCGAACAGATAGCCGGCGACAACGCTGCCAACCGTTGACAGCAGGATTACAGGTACAGCGTCCTTGAGCATGACCGAGCCGATGGCAGCCGAAACCGCGATTCGGTAGATCAACAGCGCAGTGGCATCGTTGAGCAAACTCTCGCCCTGCAGGATGGCGGTGAGGCGGTGCGGCACCTTGAACTGCCCGAGCACGGCGCTTGCCGCCACCGCGTCCGGCGGTGCGACGATGGCGCCGAGCGCGATCGCCGCCGCGATCGGCAGACCGGCCATCTTCCAGCCCACGACTGCAACGACCCCAGTGGTGAAGACAACGGCGCCAAGCGCCAGCAGCGCCAGCGACAGCCGGTAGCGCTTCAGGTCGCGCAACGAGGTGTCATAGGCGGCATCGAGAAGCACCGGCGCGATGAATAGGGCAAGAGCCAGTTCCGGGTCGATCTCGATGGTCGGTGCACCGGGCACGAAGGCAATCCCAACCCCGGCCAGAGCCAGCAGGGACGGATAAGGAACCTCCAGCCGTCGCGACAGCGCCGTCAACGCAACGGCGATGAGCAGGAGAACAAGGGTAAGCTCGAAAAGGGCCATGTTTCATCGTAGCGACGAAACGCGATTGTTGGCAGTGGCAAAGAATCAGGATGCTGTTGATTGTCCAGCACAGCCGGGCTGGCTGACCGTATGCCTTCAGGCGCCGCCGGCGTATAACAGCAATCATGATCCTTATTGGCCAGTATGACTCGCCTTTTGTTCGCCGCGTCGGCATCGCACTGACGTTCTACGGCCTCCCCTTCGAGCATCGGCCATGGTCGGCCTTCGGCGATGCCGACAAGATTCGTTCCTACAACCCGCTGACGAGGGTGCCGACACTGGTGCTGGACAACGGCGAGGTGCTGACGGAAAGCCACCAGATGCTCGATTATCTGGACAACCTGGTTGCGGTCGAACGAAGGATGTTTCCGACAGGCGAACCCGCCCGCCATCAGGCGCTGGGGATTGCGGCCCTGGCCACCGGGCTCGGCGACAAGAGCGTCAGCCTGTTTTACGAAAAGCGCTTGCACGAGAAGGTCTCCGACCTTTGGGTCGGCCGCTGCCGGACGCAGATAGAGAGCGTCCTGGCTGCATTGGAAGCGGACCGCGCCGCGAGGTCTGGGGTCTATTGGTTCGGCGATAGCATCGGTCATGCCGATGTCGTGGTTGCCGCCGTGCTGCGTTTCCTTGGTGAAGCGCATCCGGGCATGGTTCCGCTGGTCGGCCTTCCGGCGTTAGAGGCTCATGCCGCTCGGATGGAGGCCCTGCCCGTCTTTCAGGCGATCTCGCAGCCTTTTATCCCGCCGGCCTGAACGCTTCGGCCCTGTCGGTTTCTCTCCGGGTCAGTGCAGCACCAGCATGTCGCCCGACGAGAACGAAATCTCGGCCTTTTCGCCGACGGCGGGCGGCGGGGTGGCCGGGCTGTTGAACGTGTCGAGCGACACCGTGCTGCCGCCGATGCCGACGCGAACCCGGATGACCGAGCCGAGGAAATGCACTTCGGTGATCTCGCCCGAAAGGCTGGAGTCTCGGCCAGGATGGCGGCCGAGCGAAATCGCCTCGGGCCGCAGTGCCAGCGACAGCGTGTCGCCGGACTTGGAGCCGTTGAGCTTTCCCTGCAGCGAGATCTCTTGCGCGTTGACGCGTACCTTGCCCGACGCCGCGTCGGTGACGGTACCTTCGAGCACGTTCAGTGTGCCGACGAAATTGGCGACGAACTTGGTTGCCGGCCGGTTGTAGATCTCGAACGGCGTGCCGACCTGCTCGGCCTTGCCGCCATACATGACGGCGATGCGGTCGGAGATCGACAGCGCCTCTTCCTGGTCGTGGGTGACGAAGACGGTGGTGATGCCGAGCTTCTTCTGGATCGAGCGGATTTCCTCGCGCAGCGACACGCGCACCTTGGCGTCGAGCGCCGACAGCGGTTCGTCGAGCAGCAGGAGCTTCGGTTTCGGCGCAATCGCCCGCGCCAGCGCGATACGCTGCTGTTGACCGCCGGAGAGCTGATAGGGATAGCGGTCGCCCATCTGCGGCAGCTTGATGAGGTCGAGCATCTCGGCAACGCGGCTGTCGGCATCGGCCTTAGGCATGCCCGCGACCTTCAGCCCGAAGCCGATGTTCTGCGCTACGGTCAGGTTGGGAAACAGCGCATAGGCTTGGAACACCATGCCGACATTGCGCTGGTTGGGCTTGAGCCGGGTGATGTCCTTGCCGGCCACGACGATCTTGCCGGCGCTCGGTTCCTCGAAGCCGGCGACCATGCGCAGCACCGTCGTCTTGCCGCAGCCCGACGGCCCGAGGAACGAGACAAATTCGCCCGGCTCGACGTCGAGATTGAAGTCCTGGACGACGGTGGTGGCGCCGAAGGCTTTTCGAACCTGCTGGATGGAGAGGAATGGCTCGGCCATGGCTTTTCTTTCGGTCAGTACTTTTCGATCAGTTTGGCCGGTTCGCCGATCGCGGCGCAAAACGCGACAGGATCTGGATCAGCGACATGCAGCCCCAGGTGATGGCGAACGAAATGAGCGCCAGTGCCGACGGCTCATAGGCACTGTTGGCGCCGATATTCTGCAGGTAAGGGCCGAAGGCCGGGCGGTTCAACAGCGACGCCATGGTGAACTCGCCGATGACGATGGCAAAACTCAGGAAAGCGCCGGACAAGACGGCGATCAGCACGTTTGGCAGGATGATGCGGGCGATGATGGTGGTCCAGCCGGCGCCGAGGATTTGTGCGGCTTCGGTGAGCGTTCTGACGTCGATGGTCCTGAGACCGGTATCGACCGCCCGGTACATATAGGGCAGCGCCAGCACTGCATAGCCGATGACCAGCAGAGCATCGGTGCCGCGCGCTGTCGCCAGAAAAGGCAGCGTTGAATTCGAACCGAACATTCTAATGTAGCCGAAGACGATGACGATAGCGGGGATAACCAGCGGCAGCAGCGTGATGAACTCTACGACCGGCCGCAGATGCGGTAGCCGCAGCCGTATCCAGTAAGCCGTCGGCACGACCAGGAGCACGCCCAAAAGGATGGTGAATACCGCCACAACGACGGAATAGGTAAATGTCGCCTGGAAATTCGGATCTTCGAAGACCGAGCGGTAGGCGTCAAAGGAATATTCCCCTCGCCGCTTACGCAAGGAGAATTCAAAGGTCGCCACAAGCGGCAGGACGAAATAAGTGGTTCCCACGCCAAAAACGAGCCAGGCCCAAAAGCGGTTGCCTTGCTTCATTTCAGCCACCGTTCGGCTCGCCGTTGGAACAAGATATAGAAGAGGTTGGCCAGGCCGGTGATGACGATCATGCCGAATGCAAGTGCGTAGCCTAGATTCGGATTGTAAAGCACGTCGCCGCGAATCTGCGCGAACAGCTGAATTGGCACGATGTTGAGTGACGGCCCCGTCAGTGCATAGGCCGTTGCGACCGCCCCGAACGCGTTGGCAAAGAGGAGGACCGTCGTACCGAGAAAGCTCGGCCATAACACCGGGATGACCACCATGCGCCAATATTGCCAATTGGTTGCCCCGAGCGTGGCGGCAGCTTCGCCCCATTCCTTCTTCAACCCATCGACCGCCGGCGTGATGATGACGATCATCAATGGAATCTGGAAATAGAGGTAGGTGAGGATCAGGCCCCAAAATGAAAAGATACTGAAGCCGAGCGAATAGATGTTAATGCCGAAAATGTCTCGCAACAGGATCGTCGCCACTCCGAGCCGACCTAGAGTCGCGATGAACGAGAAGGCCAGCGGTACGCCGGCGAAATTCGAGGCGACGCCCGAGAAGGTCAATGTTGCCGAGCGTAACCACGGCGGCAAGCCGCCGCGCACCACTGCCACGGCCATTGCCAGGCCGATCAAGGCGCCAAGGACCGCAGAGACAAAGCTGATCTGAATGGATACCCAATAGGCCGCGGCGAGCTTGGGTTGCGACAATGCTATGATGTTGTCGAACGTATAGTCGCCGGCTGCATTTTTGAACGCGCCCGCGATCAGCCCTACCGTGGGCAAGATCAGAAAGACCAGCGCGAAAACGAAGAACGGAGTTACGCCTAACCAATGCAGTGGCAGCCGAAGGCCGCTGATCTCCGGCGCGCCAGGACTGACGCGGGCTGTCTGGGATATTGTGGAGTCTGCCATGGAATTCCCAAAGCTGGCATAGGGCGGGGGGGGGGGGGGGGGCCCCCCCCCCCGGGGGGGGTTTTTAAAAAAACGGCCCCCCCGCGGGCCCCAAGTTTGGGGGTTTTTTTTTTTGGGGGGGGGGGGGGGGGCAAA